>NZ_PDYO01000003.1:0-227246 GCF_002743065.1 Sporosarcina sp. P16b
TAATATATGTTTATATTTGTATGATGGTACCCGTGGGGGTATTCACTCAACAGCTAGAAAGTACTATGGCTGTACAAAACATTAGATTGAAAATCAAATTGCATATGGTTAATGTAACACTTCGTATGCTTGCAAGTATATTTATGTATATTACACTTCCAAGTAGCCTGTTATTTCCAGTATTACTTACGGTGGGCGTCAATATTATTACTATAATAGTATATGTATATTATTCTAAGGTAGTACCTAAACCTTTAAATAACGATAGATTATTTGTGAAAAAAGTGCTCGTATTTGGTTGGCTTCCAATGCTGACTGCTTTACTCATAACATTTAATTATAGTATTGATATTATATTCTTAAAGTCTCTGGCAAGTCCATACGAACTTGGCATTTATGCTACAGCAGTTGGCTTAATTAATTATTTTTGGTTAGTTCCTGATGCTTTTAAAGAAGTTTTAGTTTCACGAGTAGCACGATCAAATTCAATTAAACCTATAATCCTTTCGATAAAAGCATCTTTGTTTTCTACTATCATTATAATTATTGCTTTTTATGTTCTGGGAAGTACTGCGATAAAACTAATGTATGGTGAACAATTTTCTGAAGCATACGATATAACCTTGATACTATCATATGGTGCAATCAGTATGATTTTTTATAAGATGATTGGCACTGTTTTTTTAGCAGAAGGAAGAAGATGGTTTTACTTCTTAACATTATTTTTAAGTGTGGTAATAAATGTAATAGCTAATATGTTTGCTATTCCAAAATACGGAATGTATGGCGCAGCAGTTTCGACAGTTATTTCATACTCTATATGTGGGTTAACTTTTTTGATTTACTTTATGAAAGTTAAAAAACTGAGTATATGGGAAACTACTATAATTTCTTATACTGAAATACAACAATTTAAATCTTTAATAAAAGGAGAAAAAAAGTGACTAATATAAGAACTTATAATATCGCTAGGTGGCTATATATAAAAAAGATCCCTTTATTTCCAAGAATTTTTAACAGAATGACGAGATTAATATATTCATGTGAAATTCCATATACAGCAGAAATTGCAGATAATGTTACTTTTGCACATAAAGGTTTAGGCGTTGTTATAGGTCATGATACTGTGATTGGAGAAGGAACTAAAGTTTTGCAAAATGTAACTATAGGAGGCAGAAGTGGTATTAGGGCAAACCCAGTTATCGGAGAAAATGTTGTAATTGGTGCGGGAGCCTGTGTATTAGGTGATATTAAAATAGGATCTAATGTGCAAATTGGTGCAGGAGCTGTTGTATTAGACAGTGTACCCAAAAATACTACTGTGGTAGGTATTCCAGCAAGAGCGATATGATAAATCGGAAACTATTATCTAATCCATGATTATTGCGTGTGAATTCGAGCCACATCTGCCGAGTTTTTAAAAACGCGTACCTGTGCAACATATAATTCGGACGCTATTCAGATGATTTGGTAACATATTAGAAAAGAGTTTTTGATGGTAAGCGTTAAATAGTCAACTAACGAACACATAACACATAACACATAACACATTGTTGCTTATAAATAAAAATGCCCCGAGGAATCTTATGGTTGATTCTTTGAGGCATTTTGTATTTCTTAAAAGCGAGTACCTCACACTACTCAGACATAATTCAGATAAGTTATGACGTATTAGAAAAGAATCATTCGATAAATCAATCGAACGATTCTTTTTCATTTAGCTTTTTATCCAGTTTATTTCACATGGTTCAAACTACAATAGCCCACTACCTAAATGTTCATCTACTTACTCGAGTTCATCGGCCAAGTCCTTCATCACCATCTTCACCTGAAATCCTTCGAAAGCTTGCAAGAGATGGCCAACCTCATTCCACGTATACGGCTTACCGTCAATGATGACAAGTGGTGCTTTGGTATTGGCTGAATCGTAGGCAAGTATGCCTTTTAGGTGGTGTTGTTTTACATATGTATAGGATTCACCCGATGGAAATTTTCCCATTTCCAAATAAGTCTCCGAAAGGCCACGTGTTGTTTTTTCTTTCAGTTGTTCGAATAGCTTAAGCTGATCGGCATCCAGTTCCCCGTCCACTGCAAATTCGTAACCTTGCTCCCATCGTTCACGTGCAGTCAGCAAAATCGCTGTTCCGGTGATCTGCCGCTCCACTTCGAAAATACGTTTTACTCCATTCGCGTCATTTGCGACAAACGTTTTGGACAGTTCCGGAAGTTCTATTCCTAACTTTGCCGCCATCAATGTATTATAGCAATCCATACAGAGTGACTGATTGCCGAATCGCACGCGCACTTTGTCAGTACTGCATATTTCACACTTCATCCGATCTCCCTCCATTTATAGCTTTATCGTATCAGAAAAGCGTGTATATGTGCATTGTACAATTCGGACTCTATTCAGATAACTAGTACCTGATAAAAAAGATATCCCATCGTACAAAATGATCTTATAAATAATTTAGCTATTCCTATATTTTTAAATCGATGACACTAAAATCTCTATCATTGCAATGAGCTGTACAAAACCTGGAGATACTATAAGTGGACCTTTTGAATCTGACAGATCCTAAACGGGCCTTCAGGTGTTGATGAGGGAAATTGATCAGACATGTGAAGCGTATCGATTAACGCGTGTCATCTTAGGAATCGAGACGACTGCTCATTACTATGAAGGCATAGTCAGAGTATGTAATCAACAGGGCTATATAGCGAGAGTAATCAACGCAGCGACAACATCGGAAGAACGAAAGAGATGCTGAGCTATTAGAAAAATGACCGAATGACAGGGTGACAGGTTCCCGCATAATTCTATAGTTCATTAATATGTGCTTTAATTAAAAGTAAAATAAAACAATATATCAGACCCCAACACTCCACTCTACAGATTAAATCTGTAAAGTAGAGTGTTTTTTTATGCCCAGTAAACACGAATTATCACGATATCTATTTTCCGTCAAGAGCTAAGAAAAATGTGTAGTTAAAATAAATTTCACACTAAAATAAACGACTAGTTAGAATATTGTGTGGACTAAGCATTATTTTTGCGCTATACTAATCAAAATGGCACGGGGAGGAAGACTCATGTTGGATGCAGGGCTTACCACCCGGATGAGTGGTAGGAGTTATAAACAGTTTGGAAAAGAAGTTCTTTGCACTCAAATACACTTTTCTATGCTGGAGGCGATGTTCGAAGTAGATCATGAGGTACAAAGGCAGTTGGATCCAAAGAAGCGTAGGGATATTCGGGATTTCATACTCGATAGTTTGGAAAAAGGGGAGCCGTTTTACTTTTCACCATTTGTGTTCTCCAGTCGAGGAAATATACAAGAAATAGATGGTGGCTTTGTGTTGAAACCGGGATGTAGTATTTATGTCCTGGATGCACAACACAGAATGTCTGCGATTGCTTCAGCTATTAGTCAGTTGAAATCGAAGAAAGAAGCAGCGGAAGAGACGGGGAATCAGGCGGAAGCTGAGGAGTCACGGAAGTTTATTCAAAAACTAGCGGGATATCCTGTTTCGATGCAAGTGTATTTGGATTTGAATCAACAGGAAGAACGGCAGTTGTTTACGGATTATAATACCGAACGACGCGAAGCGCATCCGGGATTTATGTTGTTGTATGATCAACGGGACGCCTATACCGAGCTGACGCGTACTATAGCAGAGCAGATGAAGACGCGGCTAGATATTGATCAAGTGCGTTCGCGGCTCACGGAAGCGAATACGTCTATTACTTCTTTAATTACAATGAAGAAGTGTCTGCTTGCGTTATTTGAAGGGTGCTTAACGGTGAAAACAGGTAATCCGTATTACAAAGGTTGTAAAGCAAGTGAAGTACCAGCTATTGCAGAAGCGTTCTTTGCATCTTGGTTGCAACTGTTCCCTAAACGGATGACGGACCGGAAGAATTATGCTTGTGGTGTAACGGGTGTTCAAGTAGCACTTGCTTATACGGTCTATATGCTAACGCGAGAGCAGTCAATGACGCATATGGAAGCCATTCAGCAACTGCAACTGTTGAAGAAGAGATGCACATGGAAACATAATGATTCTGCATTTGATCATATGTACAATAAACCATCCAAACAAGTACGGAATCATTCGAATTCCACAGCGATTAAGCGAACGATGCTAGAATTTTTACTCATCATTCGTGAGGAAAGGGAGCGTTTGAATGATCGTCAATGAGATATTTTCCAAGAGGCAAACCATGGTGATCTATACGGTGAAAGAGTTGACGAAAATGCTTGACGATCAGCGTTTGGTACTTAGAGAAGTCAATGCGGGGCAGGCTCGAATGATTCGACGGTATATACTCGACAATGTTATTCAGGAACAAATTTATCTTCCACCTATCGTTGCGGCAATCGAATCTGGAAGTCTTGCAGACGGCCGGCCGGATTCATTGATCATAATAGATGGTTCGCAGCGTATGAAAGCGCTAACACAACTTGAATCGGCAGTTTCTCGCATGACGAGTAGTGATGATACAGCGGAACAGAAGAAAGGTTTTACGTTACATTATATGCTCAATCAAATTGAAGTAGCCGTACAAGTGTTTGAAGGGCTGTCGCCAAAAGAAATGGATCAGCTATACATAGATCTCAATACAAAAGGAAAAAAGGTGTCCTTATCGAAGCGGATTTCTTACGATTCGCGCAATGAAGTGAACTCGCTTACGAATAGGCTACTTGAGAGTCATCAGTTGCTTCGAAAAGCGGGAGTGGAGTTGGAGAAGGCTGCCGTCATGAGACCGCGTAATACCAATTTGGTTTCGTTGTCGCAATTGAGACGATTGGTTGGCTATTTTATGACAGGTAAAGTAGTGAGCGGAAAGATTGCGATGCATAGTGAAAATACAGGAGAAGTGGAAGAAACTTACGAACTACTGATGACATGGTTTGATGAATTGTTCAATTTGCACGATGCGAAAACGATAGGAGACTATAAGGTATCTATGTTGGCAAGCTATTCAGTCTTGTCAGCACTAACTCAGTATGCCTACAGTGGAGTGGAAAACGAAACGTACGCAGTGAAACAGCAAACGATTCAGGAGCGTATGCGAAAGCTTTCCCATGTAAACTGGTCACCCAAACGCGATGTCTGGAAGAAATTCGACGGCGATGTAAGAGGTAAGGACAAATACTATTATCTAAAACACGATAAGAAAACCAATAAGGCATTGATTGACTGGCTGCGCCTTGAAGGAGGTGAGTAGGTAATGGCAGGAAAAAATCCCCGAGTGTTAGCAGTCTGCGGAGACTCACTCGGGGATTACCGATTGGAGTATACCAATCTATATCAAGTATACTCTTTTTTTATTAATTTAAAAAGCAATTGAGAAAAAAGGGGGACACAGAATGAAAGTCGAAACGAACTTTATGATTACGAAGGCAACATGCATGATTTATCCTACGTACAATGAGGTAGGTAAACTACAGTCGGTAGCGATGGAAAACAAAGAGTTGATCTATGTTGATTTCAAGCCGACAGATTTACTGGACCAAAACATTCGTTACCATGGATCTAGTTTGCGAGGTGCGTGGGAAGGATCCCGCGTCATTCTAGGCGGAAGATTCGCCATGATACCGGTTATAGTCAATGAGAAGCTGAATATGTATTGGTTTCCTCTTTACTCACCATCACGACCAGATTGTGCGTGGTTTGCACTGCAACGGATCCACAGCTATCATAGTCTGAATAAAAAACAAACACGTGTCTTGTTCGACAATGGCGAAAGCTATATTGCGGACATTTCGTATACAAATTTTGATGGCAAATATGTACGAGCTTGCAGGCTGAAGCACGCGATGGACAGAAGGACAGAGTCATTGATGGTATGTGAGAGTCCGCAGTCTGCGACGTATTTGATTAGTCGGGATACGAGTGACAGGAGTTATAGTGTGGAATTGGATTGAAACAGGCTCCCAGAAGATTAAGTAAATATCGTCTATGAAGATAGCGAATTACTTTCTATGAAAGAAAGCATGTGCACGAGGCAGGTATAAAAATGATATTAGGTCCCAATACAATAATTACATCACAAACATGTATAGACATGTACTTAATTCATTAGTACTTGCTGTCGTTGTTTGAAAAATTTATGAGAATTATATCGATCAATTTTGATTGGTAGTTTGATCGGTTTTACTTAAGTAAGAGGTACTTGCGTATCATATAACTTGATTTAAACACAATTCGAGTATTTAAATGGTGAAAAGAGAAAGAACACAAACCACTACCGTTTACTTGCGCAAAGTTGCGTACTAATTTCTCAGGAAGTCTTCTTATCATGAAAGTGATTTGAAGACTTCTTTTAAATCGCATTTAGCCTCACTGAAACAGTTTATTTTCTGAAATTCAGATATATACATATATTTCTTTAGGCTTGTATCTTTAGTTGTATGCCTATTGTATGATGTAGGTATGAAAATATGTACGTCTGAAATTTTCAAATAAAATAGTAATGGAGAAAATGTATGGGGAAATTCACTAAATTTTTATGTTTACTTATTATTACGTTTGCCGTGCAACTAATTATTACAAGCGAGACAACCTCTGCTAAAACAAATGAAAAAGTTTACAAAACGTACAGCTTGTATGCTGACAAATCTAAATTCCCGATTAAGCTTGGCAATTCTTTGGTCATCGATCTAAAAGGTGAAATAGAAGGGCCCCGTATTCTAAAAGGCAATCGTGCTGTTTGGGAACATGTCGGAGGTTTTATGAGTGGTGATATAAGTTTTACAGTTACTAAAAACAATGATACATATCTCTATTATAAGTTTGGCTCTGGCGGAGAAGAGATGGTAGAAGTTGTAGGGGTCGATAAAAATGGAAAAGTCTTTATGAAACGAACTTTTGGCGGTGAACATGCTTCGATGCGTGCTCAATTCCTATCATCAAGCACTATTGAAATTGGCGTTGAGAAGTACAGCAGGTATTATGATGGTACGACAGCTAGCAAACATACAGGAGAATTTAAATCTAAGTTTTATCAGCTGTACATTAACGGATCTGTAAAAGAACTTGCTTATTTTGATAAATCGTTTGTTGACTTAGTAAAACAAGGTCGGCTGAAAGCAGTACCTGGCTCACTTGGAATGCCATATTCCAAATTAAAGACGGCACTCAATGATCCATGGGCAACTCAGGAGATTGCGGAAGTATATAATTTCTATCATTCGGAAAAAGGTCACTACGGTTTTTATCACAACTCAAATAGAAGCACCAAAATAAAGCCAAATGCACAAGTTCGTGGGATCTTCCGAAATTCAGAGCTTTATGGAACGCGAAAAGAACTACGTCCCTTTCTTAGAAAGAATTTCGGTAAAGAAATACTGAATAATAGTACATACTTAGATGTATACAAAGTAGGGAAATACTATCTTGCTGTGGAATATTCAGAAAATAGTACTGTACATATAAACTTAAATACGCAGAAGATTTACTATTAAGAGAATGACTATATTCCTGTATGTTTAAGACGTAATTATTTTGTGTTTACCAGACATGAAGACCGAATAATTGCATGCACCACCACAGTGAATTTAATAAAGCCGAATAAGATATATCTCAAATCTGACAGCAGCAGGGACCTAGGCATAACTTACACGACTTTCAGAAAAATTTAGAGAATAAAAACACCCTCACGATATCTAAAACACTCTAGTTGAAGTTCAATGAAGTAAAGCGTTATGAACGTAGGATGTCGGGTATGCGGCTTGGCTTGCTTAGAAAGCCAAGCCAGTTGAAAATTTAATGGGAAAGGGCAAGATGAAAATGCCGAAAACGTATATAGTCAACACTAATAAATCAAACAACACGGTTAATGAACAAGAGATGATAACGCAACAAAAAGTATCGGCTTACTATACTCCGTGGAAATACTTTATCGATGAAATTGAAGCAGGGGATATTGTGTATTTGTATGGTAATGGGCAAGGAATTATTGCACGCGGCATCGCGACGGGAGTAGTGGAAGTCGCAGATATTGGCACTCAGACAGACGAGGAGCATTATATGCATCTTGAACGCTTTGAAATATTGGAACATCCACTTGCTCCTTCAAAAATCACGGAAATCGCTCAAACTGCAACGGATAGTAAGTATATATTAAAATGGAATCAGACCATGATTCACTTACCAAATTTCCTAGGATTAAAGGTTTGGCAGTATATCACGAAACATTGCATGTAATAAAATACTGTTACGTTGATCGAATGAAAATCTGTATTTGTACACCTTACAAATACGCTCCTTGACTGAGTAAATCAGTTGAGGGGTTTTTTAGATTACTAGACATTTTTCCTTTAAAACAAAATAGTATCGTCAAGTTATCTGGGGGTATTACGTATTGTTTTTAAAGGAAACTAGCAGTATGAATCTACCGCTGACGGATTCCTATGCGATGAAAGTTGCCTACATAATACCTTTTAGCGGTTATTCGATGAAAGTTACAGAGGTAGTACAATAAAAATGCTCCTAAAGAATAGAATTACGAAAACAGATAAAGTTGTTGCAAAGAAATGATTAGGAGGAAATTATGTTTAGAAAATTGCTGTTCATTCCATGTTTAATTGTAAGTATGCTAGTTATTACAGTTCCACCGGTTTCTGCCACTACACTTAAAATGAAGAACTACGAAGGGGAATTATCTGAGCATTCAAGTGAAAGTGATTTCGTGCAAGATAATAAAACATATGAAGAAGTGCCATTTTCAACTGTTACAAAAACCATAAAGTCTATTGTGCCTGACCGAACTTCATTGAGTCTGCTTCCTAATCTACAATTAGCTACTCAGTGGAAACCGATTGAAGTCATTACGGACCCATTAAAGCCATGGCGTATTACATTCAGTCAACCGATGAGTCTCTCCGAAGAGAACTGGTACAATGGAAAGATATTGGATGAAGTAGGAACTGAAGTTTCATTGAAAATCGGTATGAATGCAAATAGACTTTTACTTACACCGACTGTTCCTTATGAAGAAGGGAAGACCTATACGCTACTTCTAAACAAGGAGTTGTATAACGAGCGTGGCATTTCGTTAGGAAAAGATGTTTATCAGCAGTTTGTCTATCAGTCACCGAAGCCTGCAATACATATTCCTGATTATGCATTAGAAAAAGCAGTAAGGACGGCATTAAATAAGCCTAATGGTATTATCACAGCAAGTGATATGTTAAGTCTTGAAACTTTATTTGGCGTGGATAAAGGAATAAAAGATTTAACAGGCTTGGAGTATGCCAAAAACCTGAAAGAGTTATTCCTACAACATAATCAGATTTCGAATATTAGTCCGCTTAGAAACTTAGTTAATCTACAGAAACTAAGCTTGGAAAATAATCTATTGAGCGACATTAATTATTTGTATAACATGAATAAGCTAGAGTTACTCTGGTTGAATTTAAATCAAATATCAAACATAGGCGTCCTCAAGAATTTAAGTAGTTTACAAGGACTAGCTCTTCAAAATAATCAAATAGAGGATATTACTCCTCTTACTGATTTAGCAAATTTCAACTGGTTGAATTTACAGAATAACAAAATTGTTACTATCAATTCACTACTTTTGATGAATACGACTAAGCTTGAAGTTTTATGGCTGACTGAAAATCCATTAGAGTATTTATCTAATCAAGTCGTAAATACATTGAGAAAAAAAGGTGTTAATGTTTCACATAATACGGTGATCTCTTCGAGTAATCCACCATATGAAGGAACAGTATATGTAGACTCTAATATCATCACAGCAAATGATCCATCAAGTTTTAAAAAGTTAAGCTATGCGGGAAGAGCAATGAGGACAATGTATGATCGTAGAAGTGCGAGTTGGATACAAACTAATCCCTACTTATTCCGCGCGGAGTATTACGATGGAAACCCTATTGAAATTCAAGTGAATCCTGAGTTTCAAAGCAATGCGGAAGCCGAGTCCCAAGCGATCCGATTTGCTCGTCCAATTGGTCAGCTGCCGAACTTTTTAAGGGAAAGAGTGTCAACTGTTTGGATTCATAAGGGAAAAGAACTGTTTGGCGGTGGAAATAATAATATATTGATTCACACGGAGCAGGCTGATCAATATACTGAGCTAGGCGTATTGGAAGAAGTCCTGTTTCACGAAGCAACACATACATCTATTGATCCGGTGTATTCCCACCATTCGGGGTGGAACGCAGCCCAACAAGCTGACGGGAATTCCATTTCAAGTTATGCAAAAGAGTTTCCAGATCGTGAGGATCTTGCGGAGTCGCTTTTGATGTACTATGCGTTTAGACAAAATCCTGAACGTATTAGTAAAGAAATGAAACATACAATAAGTAAGACGATGCCCAACCGGATTATCTTCTTTGATCAACAACTCTGAAAGAAGGTACCAGGTCCCGACACAACTAAGTTCCCTAGTATCATAGGGGCATTTTATCCTGATGAGAAGAGGTCAAATTAAACATTCAAGAGGCGAAATTTTAGTTATTGGATAGATACGATTTTGAGACAGTGGCAACCTTGTCTCTTGTTCGTTGTAAAGGGGATTTAGAGCTTGTCCTATTAAAAAGTGAAAATTAGAAAACATTATAGTAAAGTTGGTTTTGAAGTGGTATTATTTTCATGAGTCAATAGTATTGTTCTGGTATTCTGTTAACCGCCTGTAAAAAAGGAGAGTAAAGAAATTACGGAGCACTATATGTACTTGCATCTTTTTGAGGAGGTGGATGAACCCTTTTCATCTGCAGATATTGCAGCTCTTGTGCTGTCTGTGATAGTTGAGCAGTAAAAAGAAATGCATGGTGAAAGGTAGGAAAACGGTATAAGTAAATAATTGAATTGCTTGTTTCTGAGAATCGGCATGGAGAAAAGAAGCTTTATAATCGGTATTGCGTGTTTTATTGTGGTTATGATTATAGGAAATATTGTCGAGATAAATGATGACTTAACGTCGGTCAAAGATACCGATCAGCACGGATTTTGTTCCATTTGACCAGTCGTATGATAGCATCCAATTGAAAATTGAGAGCACCACTTTTATCAACGATGTGATTGCTGATTGATTCAGCAGCGAGAAGAAGATTTAATCAGAGGGGGATTCTGTGGAGAAAATTGTTAAGGCATTATTCATATGCTTCATTGCTGCGGCTTCTTTACTGTTTGTTGCAGACATGGCCAGCGCGCAAACGAATGAAAGAGTGTATAAGGCGTATTCGGTAAAGAAAGAGCAGTCAAAATTTCCGATGAAGCTCAGTAATTCATTGGTTGTCGATATTACGTCGAACGAAAAACCAATAATTTTAAAAAATGGCACGGTGGTCTGGCAAGGGACGAACGGCTGGAGCAATGCTGTCATCAGCTTCACTGTCACGAAGAACGGCGATACGTATTTGTATTACAAAACGGACAAAAACGGTACGGAGTCTGTAGAAGTAGTTGGAGTTAGCGGTGAAGGCAAGAAGTTTTTGAATAAGATGTTCACGGGAGATGGGGCAGGCATACATACGCAGTTTGTGTCTCCGAGCATTATTGAAATCGGGATAGAAGAGTTCAGCCGCTTCTATGACGGCTCTGCTGCCAGTAAGCATTCAGACAGTTATCAATCCAAGTTTTATCAGTTGTATATAAACGGGTCTGCCAAAGAAGTGAACTACTTCGATAATGCATTTGCTACATTGGCTAAAAAAGGCCAGATGAAGTGGGTGCCAGGCGCGCTTGGCATGTCGTATTCAAATTTGAAAAAAGCGGTTGGAGATCCGTTTGCCTATCCGTTTATGGCGGAGCATTTTAATTTTTACCGTTCAGTGTTCGGGCTTTATGGATTTTATTATAACAGCAACGGCAGCAGCACGATTAAACCGCAAGCCAAAGTACGGGCTATCTTCCGGGAATCTAAATTGCACGGCAGTCGAAAAGCACTGCGTCCATATTTCAGACAGTATTTCGGCAAAGAAGTACTGAGTAATGGGAGAGATTTGGATGTTTACCGAACTGGGAAATATTATTTGAGCATACAATACTTTGATGCGAATACAGTACATTTGAATTATTCTGCTGATAATATTTTTGACTTTTAGGAGACAGAGGGACAAAAAAAAGCTACCCGTGTATCATACAATTATGAAAGTCGCCTGCACGATGAAAGCTCGTACGAAAGCGGCATATTGTGCGGTATAAGTCGAGAATAGTGGAAATGGTTTGGTTTTTAACGGAGTTTCGAATGTATCAATTGCGGCGTACCCTCAAATTAACTTCACAGAACAAAATGATTATAAATTTGCTACCTGGATTCATCCTACAGGCGGTGGCAATATCTTTTATAAAGGGTTAGGTATATGGCGAGGATACTGGTTGGCAACGATTTGGTGGGGGCAATTCAAATGTTTTGTTGAATCAGTGGACCCATATTGCAATTGTAAAGTCAGGTTATCAACTAACGATGTATAAGAATGGTGTGCTTGACGCGGCTAACTCAGGAACTTTAAATATTGCACATTTTACTTCATTAGCTTCAATGAGGTGGGCAACTATAGGGAATAATTTTAAGTGTGGCATAGACGGATTTACTATTCGGAATAAGACACTTGATTCACATTCTATCGCTAATTTGATGAATGATCAATTTCTTTTTAGTGACCCCAACTTAGTTGGTTACTTCCCATTTAGTGAAGGTTCAGGATTAGCAATCGCTAATAAGTCACTGGTTGGTAATGGTGGTACGTTATCGACAGATGTAATTTGGAGAATTGGAAAGAGATAGTATTATAGAAGACACCTTGGACCTGTACCTCACATTATTCTGAATCCTTAGTGCTATAAAACAGACACTAGATTCCCGTACAATTCATTAGACCTTTCTTGATAAATTAACGATTTAAAGTGACGAGCCTCTTAATCGATATATCGATCAGGAGGCTCTTTTCTAGTGTATCTAGTATGGGTATAGTTTATAGGACTCGAAACAGGTATCGGATTTCCGAACAATTAAATAAAAATGAGGTGGAAATTAGTTAAGGAAAGGGGATATATGGTAAGTGTTGCTTAATATGACGAGACTAGTTAATGAAAAGTTTTAGTTTATGTGAGAAAGTGTAAAACCACTTTTTTGTAAGATTACTGTATCTTTAGTTTTGAGTATATTGTATCATATTGCTATGAAGATGGAATTAAACTCATTTTCAAATACAATAATAATGGAGAGATTATGAAGAATTTTATTAAAGTTTTAAGTTTATTTATACTTATTTTTGCTTTTCAACTCATCATTACAAGTGAGTTAACTGCAGCAAAAACAAATGAGAAGGTTTACAGAACGTATAGCTTGTATGCCGACAAGTCAAAGTTTCCAATTAAGCTAAGTAATTCGTTAGTTATTGATTTAAAAGGTGAGCTGGGTGGCCCGCGAATTTTAAAAGACAAGAAGGTGGTATGGGAGGATACAGGAGGATTCGTGAGTGGTGACATCAGTTTTACAGTAACTAGAAACAATGATACATATCTTTATTATAAGTGGGGCCCACGCGGAACTAATGTCATATCAGTCGTAGGGGTCAATAAAAACGGAAAAGTATTTATGGATCGATATTTTTTTGGTGATGAAGCTTCGATGAACGCACAGTTTTTATCAGCAAGTACTATTGAGATTAGCACTGAAAAGTACAGTCCTTTTTATGATGGAACTTCAGCAAGTAAACATAGTGGTGAATTTAAATCTAAGTTTTATCAGTTATATATCAACGGTTCTTTTAAAGAACTATCTTATTTCGATGCATCCTTTGTATCTTTAGTTAAGCAAGGACAGCTAAAATCAGTACCGGGTTCACTTGGAATGTCGTATTCTAAATTAAAATCTGTATTAAATGATCCATGGGCTTATCAAGAAACTGCAGAGGTTTATAATTTCTATCGATCAGAAAAAGGTCTATACGGATTTTATTATAATGCAAATGGAAGTAATAAGATTAAGTCGAATGCACAAGTGCGTGGTATCTTCCGTATTTCCGACATTCACGGCACACGTAAAGATTTACGCCCTTTTTTCAGAAAGAACTTCGGAAAAGAAGTTCTGAACTACGGAACTAGTATAGATGTCTATAAAGTAGGAAAATACTATCTTGGTGTGCAGTATGTGAATAGTAATACGGTACATATTAACTTAAACACACAAAGAATTTATTAAAGAGAGTTTCAGGACCTGACATAATTAGTGCTTTACTCTGAGATTCAGTAGTTTAAGTAGATAAGTCACTTGATTAATATATCGACCGAGTTGTTTTTAAGTACGTTGAATATGAGCATAGATTATAGGATATGAGGCATGAATTTACAATAAAGAAATAGCATTTAAAAACAATTCAAATATAAAATAGAACAATATATCAGACCCCAACACTCCACTTTACAGATTAAACCTGTTAAGTAGAGTGTTTTTTTATGTCACGAAAACACGAGTTATCGCGTTATCAAGTTTCCGTCAAGTGCTAAGAAAAATGTGTAGTAAAAATAAATATCTCAGTAAAATAAAACAATAGTTAGAATATTATATGGACGGAGTATTACTCTTAGGCTATGCTAGTCAAAATGGCACAGGGAGGAAGACTCTTGTTGGATGCGGGGCTTACAACAAGGATGATTGGCAGCAGTTACAACAGTTCGGAAAAGAAGTTCTTTGCACTCTAATACACTTTTCCATGCTGGAGGCAATGTTCGAGATAGATCATGAGGTACAAAGGCAGTTGGATCCCAGGAAGCGTAAAGATATTCGGGATTTCATACTTGATAGTTTGAAAAAGGGGAGCCGTTTTACTTTTCCCCATTTGTGTTCTCTAGTCGAGGGAATATACAAGAAATAGATGGCGGCTTCGTGTTGAAACTGGGATGTAGTATTTATGTCTTAGACGCACAACACCGCATGTCTACGATTGCTTCTGCTATTAGTCAGTTGAAATCGATGAAGGAAGCAGCGGAAGAGACGGGGAATCAGGTGGAAGCCGAAGAGGCGCGGAAGTTTATTCAAATACTATCGGGATATCCTGTGTCGATGCAAGTGTATTTGGATTTGAATCAGCAAGAAGAACGGCAGTTGTTTACGAATTATAATAGTATCGGCGTATAGGACATAACTATCGAAGTTTACGTTTCACTAAATTTACCAACACCCCCAAAACACTGCGGGTATTTAACCACCATATTCATAGAGTTTCGATTGAAACCATGGTGTTGTTGGTGAAACGGTTGCTTCATTGCCCGTTTAGTTCTTTCTGTCATATTCAATAACTTCTTTATTCGCGACATCATAGATAAATACCCATCCTATTCTTAATTGCTTACCTACACCGTTTGAAAAGCGATGCTTAAGATATTTAGAGTACTATTTATTAAAGAAAGCAGAGTGCGTAAGTATATAATACATATTTCTATAGTGAAGTGTAAATATTGAAAACAAGCATGTTCACTTGTTAAGTAGTGAGAATTAGGCATGCAAGTACACTTAACTAAAAGACTCACAATGCATTGGAAAATATATTAAAAAAAAGTCACAGAAAGTGAAAAAATCAACCATTGGTACTAATTATGGGGTAATATATTCATGTGTCAGACAATTGTATGAAGTGTATTTTTTCTGTGAATTGTGAATGGGAAATCATAACGATTGATAGTGTTTTTCACGTATTATGGTTTAAATTGAATACTAAAAATAGGGGGAGTGTTACATGTCGGGGAAAACATTAGCTCAAGGTTTAATGGCATCAAGTGGAGAACAATTACGGTTAATTTATGTTTTGGTAATGGAAACTGGAATTTATAATATGATAGCAAATAAAACGAAAGACTTTTTGGATAAAGATGTAGATCATTCACAACGGCAATTAGATCAAGAAATTGAAAAGTTAATAGACGTGGACGATAATACACTACGTTTAGAATTATTTTTACATATGACAAAGGAATTTGAGTTAGCAGGATCACACTACAATACATCGTATGAAATAGAAAATAAATGCGGCGAGGTTCTTCAAAAAGCACATACATATCAACTAAAAAAGGATAAAAGTTATACTGACTTTGTATCGCGAAATTTGCATTTATCTATTGATAACCAATTAGCTTTGTATCAGATGCAAAAAATATTTAAGTCAATTGGCGGTGAACTTAAAAATCTAACGGCTGATCAACAAGAAAGTTTTGCCGGTCAAATTGAAAAGTTCATTGAGTCACTACCAATAGAACAGCAAGAAAAAATAAAAGAAAAATTAAATATTGAGGCTGTGACAAATTCTACGATAACAAAGGTACTAGCAACGCAAGGTAGTGCTGTTTTGTTAGCTGTTATTGTGGAGATTGCTGGATTTACAGCTTATACAACATTAACTTCATTAATTGCTGGAACCGCTAGTTTAATCGGATTGACATTGCCGTTCGGATTTTATATGACGGCAACTTCGGTACTATCAATTATTACAGGGCCGATAGGTTTCATTTTAATTGGTGGAGCAAGCAGTATGATGATGCTAACACAAAGTAAAAAAGTGAAAAAGACTTTATTACAAATGGGGATCGTGCAGTTAATGCTACCAGTATTGTTGGACAATGAGAAAGTATTTACATATGATGCTTTTATTCAGCAGTGGACAATTCATTATAATAAACAAAATCAATTGTTGGACTCTATTTCCCAATATCAAAAAGTAGGTACAAGTATTTCTCAAAATATAAATGCTACAAACGAAAGTATAGAGGTTAACATTAATCAGTTAATGGAGAATAACAACGCTTATGATGAAATCATTAATCAATTTGCCAATAAATTAGCACGAGTAAATGAACAGGAGATGACAGAATCCTTCTTTAAGAAAAAAATGGAAATAGCCAACCTGGAATCTCAAGTACAACAAAGAGTGAACTCAGTGGAAACAAATAGTCAGCAGGGTTCTTTTTTTGGCAAGGTGCGCGGTATTATATCAAATATCACGGATACACTTGATATAAAAAACTACAATGAACAAATTCAACGATTAAAAAAAGAGCAAGCGGTTGAGCTAATCGCCATTCGTCCTTCGAGTTTGAGAGAAGAATGTAACGAGGCATATACCATTATAGAGTATAAAAAGGTTACACTTAAAAAACTGGCAAAATTAAATGTACAAAAAAGTATTCTCGCGGAAACTTTATCAGCAAATAATAGTAAACTTCGTCAAGAACAAAATGCTTTACGCATCTTTCAAAAGAAAATACATGGTTTAGGTGATATTGTATGATACAAAATGAACAATTTTGGAATCATTGGCGTAACGGGGAATTTGAACAAGCGATGAAATGCACAGTATCCAATGAAAAGAAAAGAAAAGGTGCTAGGCTTTTTGGAAATACAAATCAATCAGGGGAAACGGATATCATCGCGGGGATTAGTGCAGGTGAATTTTTATATGACTATTTGATGATTAATCCCAAGGTTGTAGATGGTATTAATTTTGCACGGAGTGAAGATTTGAATTCTATATTTTCGCTATCTCAGTTTGCAAAAACAGTTAATATGGATTTATCTACAGGAGACATGGCCCAGTTGCAAGGATATGTAGCTGAACAAATGATTGCCCAAAAGTTAGAAGCCACTGGATACGATGTTCAGTTTCCTGAAACTTCAAATCAGGCGGGATGGGATTTACTAATTGACGGGAAAGAGTTTCAAGTGAAATGTGGTAGTAATAGATCCATTGTTGATGAACACTTAGCACGCTATCCCGAGATCCCAGTATATGTCAATGATGAATTAGCTGTACACTACGCAGATAACCCAGATGTATACAGTGTAGGGATAACGAAAGAAGAAGTAGTAGATGCAACAAAATCTACATTATCTCATGCGGAGGATATCCTAGATTTTGAATTACCGTGGATTTCTACAGGTGTTAGTTCATTCTATAATGTAAGACGTATTGTAAAGGAACAATTACCTATACAGTTAGCAACACGGAATGTAGTTATTGACACAACCAGTCGTGCATCTTTAGCTGCTGTGGGACAAGCCGCTTTTACTGTTGCAGCGAATGCAATATTTGTATCAGGAGGAGCTTTTGTCGTAGTGTTGCCTATGGTCGGAGCTTATGTCGGATTAAAACAAAGTTGGCATGTTACAAATAAACTAAAGAAAATTCTTGCGAAAAAAGAATATCAACAATTAGATCAAAGTTTACTTGATTTAGTTATTGTTATGAAAAGACAATTGGATTTTAAAAAAGATATTAAAGTCGAAAAGTGGGAATATATTCTCCAAAAAAGTATGAACAATAGTCCTTTATCAAATGTAGAGGAAATTCATCAAGAGCGGCTTCAATTCATTAGTAATATGAGTAAAGAATTAACTTCAATTGAGAATGAAATAAAAAAAGATTCATTTCGTGCATTCGAAAGAGTCATTGCAGTCTTAATGAAATCAGGGATTCATGTATATAGTATTCGAAGCGAGCTTTTTAAAGTTGAAAAAGCGATGAAGGAATTACACAAAAAGTTATAGACAATGAGAATATTGTATCACTCCAATATTTTAAAGTCATATCTGCACTAACCCCCGACTAAAAAAAGAGAAACGGTTATTAGGACTCTATGCCATTTTTCTTTGTGAGTGTAACGGTTGAAGTCACACTCACACATCGTTATATAATATTTATATTTATTCGAGTGTTTTGTTATTTTAAGACAACATCTGCTATCTTTACTCTACCATGATTGGCTTCGTGAATGCTGCAAGCTTCTTGATATCATGCTAATCGAGTATTTAGTTTTCGCATGTTAGGTTAAAAAATCGCGATTCATTATGTGTCAGACGAAGAGCTTCTTTGACTGATAGTATTCAGTTTAGAAACTATTTATTGTAGTTTTTTAAAAAGAACGGTATAAAAACCAGTAGATAATTCAATAAGGCTTTTTTGATGCAACTCCTTTAAGTAATAAAATTGAACACTGTTGTGTAGGATGACGAACCATTATCATTTGTTTATTCGGAATGAAGGTGAGTTGTCTAAAATTATACGAGAGTTCTATCGTTCTATTCATTGCAATCTGATTGAAACTAAGAATACTCATTCACTATTCATTACTTACGCATCACCGCTGTTGAAATCGAGCACGGTTGTAACGAGAGGGCGTCTCTTTGGTTTCGTTGACACGACTAGCTCATTGACATAGTTTTCAAAGTTCGTTGCGTTAAACAAAGTCGATGGCCGCAGGAATGAGCTGAATTCATGGCGGTTCAACCATTGCTTGGTCTTTAGGTCGATGACACGAATAAAGTCTTCCTGTGTGTAGCCTTCTTTAATTCGCCCATTGATGAATTTACGGGTGGCTGCGGATTGTGGTTTAAACTGTTTTCCGGTTTTGTCATTCAGGTACTGTATCACAGAATGTGCGACGTCGAGATTCTTCTCGACAATGGGTTTATTCTTTATATTCTTAAGTTCTTTGGTAATAGGCCGTCCCATAGTGGGATACGCCACCGTCTCAGTTTGAGTGGGCACAGCGTCCAATTGTGGGTTGGCAGTCGTCTCATGTTGGGGTGGTGCCGCGTCCCGTTTTGGGTTATTTGGTATGTCGTTTGGCTTATAGGAAAATGGCAGATTTTCATAATCGATTCGATACCATTTCGTGTTGTCGATTTTCATCTTATTATGCTTCGAAGTGGAAATTAGATATCCTTTTTGTTCTAGGTCGTACGTAATTCGTTTGATTGTATTTAGTGACCAAAATGGAAATTCTTCCTTCCAGTCGTCGTATGAATTGAAGACCCACTTATGACCATCCCGTATGTTTTTTGAAATGTTCAAGCGGTAGTGCAGTTGTTACAGGAACAGCGCAGCGTTTAATTCAATTTTCATTGCGAGTGAAGGTAATAATGGAATCGGCTCTTCGTTTATTAATAGTTTCAACTTGTGATCCCCCTAGAGAAAAATTTTGGAGTACTCAATTTGTACTTCTTATACTCCATATAGAGAGTTTTTCCGAAAAGGATACACTGTTTTTAAAAGAAGGTAAAATGTCATGGATTGTTGCAAGTGCCAGGCTGCAAAACCATTCTGAATCCAATAAACAACTAGTATTTTTCATAAAAAAAGGATCAACCATTTTGATAAGGTTGATCCTTTTACTATTAGACTTTTGCGCATGTGATGACTTGCTGTTTATTTATAAGCAGAAGCCCATGGAATCCATTGCATTTTGTAATTCACTCTATTTTTTATTCCAAGATTCACCAACTTGAATCTGTATCCATCCCGTGGTGAGAATTTAGGGGAATCAAAACGAGTGGTTCCGTTTTTATTGGCTATAACCGTTTTAATTGTCTGCCAGTTGGAACTGCCGTATGGTCTCTTCTGTATGTATAGCATGAATGATCCGCTCGCTGTACTATTCGCTGTGATGGTACCTTCCATTACAGTGAAACTTTTTGCACCACTGTCATAACTTCCTTGGTAATTTTGTGTCTCGACGTAATTAGTAAAATAACCACTTCTGGTTTTATAAAGCCAATTTGCTTCTGCCTTAGGTGAAACTAAACCTCCGATACCACTAATGATTACCGCAAACGCAATGATCATCATCCAATTTCTCTTCATTGTTTTCATTAGACATTCCCCATTTCTTCATTACTCGTTCCCGTACTAGTCTAATAGTTTAGATATTTTATGAAAGGTGCAATAGTCCTTTAGCACTTTAGTTGGAGTTCTATAAGGATAAAATAAAGGATGGTGGCCATGCTGACTGTACGATAAGTAGCCATAAAAAAACTTCTGTATAATGAAATTACTATGCCTGTACGCATGTAATTTTCATTATACAGAAGATGTTATAGCGAGCAGGATGACTTATCCATCCGTGTCTTCGTCGACAAACTTCCCGTAATCCGGAATGGCGATCCGATCAAATTCATCGACTAATTTTTTTAGGCTATTGGCAAGTACCTCTCCCTTCATAGGCAATCCATGGCCCGTTGTGGCGACAGTTGGGTGTAAGGCTTCCAGTTTGATAACGGATTGTAAAGCAGCTTCCCAATCTGTAGTTAAATAGCGTGGTGGTCCACTTATTTCTTGTTCTTGCGTAATCACCTTATAAAGGTATTCTTGCTTTACAGTCACAAATGCATCTCCCGCAATTAAAGCACCGTCTTTCTGCCTGAAGAACGAGACATGGCCCGGTGAATGACCCGGTGTGTGAATCCATTTAAATTCCGGCAAAAAAGGTACACTGCCGTCTGGCGGTAAGCTTTGGATATGGCTTCCTAATTGAATAGGATCGGTTGGGAAAATAGAGGACATTTTGGCAATCATACCACCTTCTACACTCGTATCGGGGTCTGGATAACTGGATACACCGGTTAAAAACGGCAGCTCTAATTCATGGGCATATACGGGCACATTCCAATGTTCTACTAGTTCAATGACTGCGCCGACATGATCAAAATGTCCATGCGTCAATAGAATAGCTTTCGGACGACTCTTCACACCAAAACGCTCTTCTACAACCGCTATAATTTTCTCAGCCGAGTACGGCATGCCCGTATCAATTAACACGAAGTCTTTTGAGTTCGGATGGCCGACTAAAACAATATTCACAATTTGTATGGTGTGGCAATAGAGATCCGGTAACACTTCTAGTCCTTTTCCACTTCCAATGGATGTAGCTGGTATATATTTATAATCTTCTCCGTTAGATAGTTGTTTATCCAAGAAAACACCTCTTTCATTGTCTTTAAAAAGTCATTTGCCTTATGCATACCATACCCTTTTTCGATTGTAGTATTCACGAAAGGGGAGTGATTATGCAGTCCGGTGCCAGGTCTTCAGTCAATTCTCATCACGGAAAAATACTACTATGACGTGTTATGCCTTCTAAAATATTTCTCCCAAATTACCTCTTATAAAGTCCTATTAGTCATGATCTTCGAATAAAATGCAAGGACATCATTTTATAGGAGGTTGATTTGTGAATTCACTAGTTGTCTATATGTTCTTGGGCGCATCCTTAGCTGCGCCAATCGGTCCTGTTAAAACCGTTCTGTTAAATACAGGAATTAAAAGAGGCTTTTTCCACGCCTGGGCTTTTAGTTTGGGTTCGGTGACAGCGGATATTCTGTATATGTTCATTGTCTACTTTGGAGTAGGACAATTTATTGAGTCACCTTTAATTAAAATCATCCTCTGGTCGTTTGGGTGTTTTGTGTTAATGTACACGGGTATAGAAAATTTACTTACGTTGAATAAAGTGGAAATGAGTTTAAAGTTTGGCAAAAGAGTCAGACTGCGAACTTCTATGTTGACCGGCTTTTTGATGTCATTGATGAATCCGCTTACGATTATTTTTTGGTTAGGTATATATGGTTCAATACTTGCCAAAACAGCTGGTGGATCAACGGGATATCAAATCATCCTCAACAGTGGTGCGATTATGTTGGGAATTATCATTGTGGATGTGATGATGGCCTGTTTATCCAGTGGAGCACGTAAGTTCTTATCTGTCAGGCTGTTAATCATCGTTACCCTTATTTCTTCTCTATCTATGATCGGTTTTGGACTATACTTCGGCATTCAAGCGTATCAAGCGTTATTTTAATCAATTTCCACTGGGTGTTTGCGTAATTTTTTACATACTATACGGTTAGTGACGATGAAAAATAAGTCATGAAGTATAAAAAGATCAAGTTAGGAGACCATACCTGTAATTATTTGAACACAATAAGTCGAGGTGTGGTAATGGAAAAAGGTGCGGACAAAGTAAGTGTCTGGTGCATTGTTAGTCTGGCTTCAATTCCTCTTATTATGACGCTCGGGAATTCTATGCTCATACCAGTGCTTCCTTTATTGGAAGATAAAGTGGGTATTACGTCGTTCCAGTCGAGTATGATCATTACTAGTTATTCAGTGGCGGCTATTTTTCTCATACCAGTAGCTGGGTATTTGTCAGACCGTTTCGGACGGAAGATGGTCATATTGCCAAGTTTGGTCTTGGCGTTGATCGGGGGTCTGATTGCAGGGTTTGCGTCGTGGAAGATGGATGACCCGTATACGATGATTATTATTGGCCGGGTATTACAAGGGATAGGAGCGGCCGGTGCTATGCCAATCGTTTTACCGCTCGTGGGTGACTTGTATAAAGATGATGGCGAAAAAAGCAGTAATTGTTTAGGGATTATCGAAACGTCGAACACGTTTGGAAAAGTATTAGCGCCTATTTTAGGCTCAGCATTAGCTGCTGCGTTATGGTTCCTGCCATTCTTCTCTATTTCTGCACTCAGTGTCATTTCGTTTGTTCTGATCTTGTTCTTTGTTAAAGTCCCGAAAGAAAAAGATGAACCAGTAAAGTTTAAGGTATTTCTACAGAACACGAAAGACATTTTTGCGTCAGAAGGTAAATGGTTGTATACCGTGTTCTTGAATGGTGTTCTGGTCATGCTAGTATTATTCAGTATGTTATTTTTTTTATCGGAAAACCTGGAGAAAACACATGATATTGAAGGGATTAAAAAAGGTTTTGTGTTGGCCATTCCGTTATTATTCCTTTGCATAGCTTCCTTTTTATCGGGCCGAAAAATTAAAGGGGAGCTAAAAACGATAAAAAGAGTCATGGTCATTTGCTTAATCGGCATGTCTGCCAGTGTCATTTTTGTTGGATTTACAAGTAAAAAATTGATCCTCTTGTTGATCGTGACGAGTATAGTGGGAATAGCGATTGGCGCATTGTTGCCCGCGTTGGATGCCATTATTACAGAAAATATTGAAAAAGAACTGCGAGGCACGGTTTCCTCATTTTACAGTTCAGCAAGATTTATCGGTGTGGCAGCAGGTCCTCCTTTAATGTCGATTGCTATGAAAGATTTTCTAAACGGCAGTTATATCTTGGCTGCTGTACTGGGGGTTATTTTGACTGTTCTGGTTTTTAAGTTCATACAAGTTGAAGAAATTGAAGAATCAAATGAAAAAAAATGAAAAAGGACCTGACAGATCATTGCTGTCAGGTTTTTTTTTGTTTACAGATATGTACTAGAGGAAGAAGTTACTTGGACTTTAAACTAAAAAGAATGAGGAAAATCCCTGCGAAAAGACAAATCATACGTAACATAGATACTTTTTCCGTTAGACCATGCAAGGCGATTCCTGTCGTCACGATTAGTATAAATGGACCGACTAATGCAAGTAGAGAGTTAATATAAAAAGCCTTTTCCAAGTCGTTGAATTTAAACATGAGTGCAGCAGCGGATATTTCGATGCTTCCCGAAATTACTCGTAATATGATGATGAAAAGTAGCGCTCTTTCTATGATGGAAATCACGTCCTTTGATTGTATTTGGTTAGGTACCAGGTCCCCACACAATTCCCACACAATTCCCTCATAATATGATAAAGAAAAGTAGCGTTCTTTCTATGATGGAAACCACGTCCTTTAATTGTATTAATTCTATCTATATGCAAGGTGTCCATGAGTTATTTGTGCCCTGAATATAGATCGGTTATATGCGCATTGCATGCTCAACTGATGACATGAGTACTCTGGTCAAACATACATAAAATCAGCAACGCAACATAGTATGAATAGGGAAGAAGGTTGTAGGTGACTGAAAATGGAAAGCTCCTCACATTTGTTGGTGTGAAGAGAAGATTTTTCGCCAGTAACCTCGACGAATAGGGAGGGAATATATTGAAGAGTTTACAGGAAGAGATGTCATTTGAACTGCGTTTTTGGTTACAGATATTAGGTGATCATGCACGCTTCATTCATGATTCTTTAGCGCCGGATGAAGTGGAAAATATTCAGACAGCAAGTTATTTTATACAAGTATTTGATGGCCTTCTAGCTAAAGCAAAAGAAGGTGCTGATACACAAACCCTGCAAACAGTAGCGCAAGAAACTCAACAAGCGGCTGAAGAAATCCGCAAGTTTAAATTGCTATTGATCGAGCGGCATTTGGTCGGCAACATCAAAATTTCTTTGCCGCCTTCCTTTATTAATCACATGGTGAATGAAGTGGAAGAAGCTATACGTCTATTTGCTTGTTTTGCGAAAGGAGAGAAGCCGCCGGTCGTGCATCCTCTTCATCATGACTTGCTTTGGTTGCTAGATGCGGTGGGGCATGCAAACGCTCTGGATACAAATTTAGACCGTGTGGAAACGCAGCTGAAAAAGGAAAGTGAAAGATTTACTAAAGAGTGGGAAGCCTTTTATTTAAAAGCGATTGAGATGGCGGGTTATGTACGCACCAATATTATGGAGTTCCCCGCGTTAAATAGGTTTCACCAGGACATTAACTTAGAAATGACTATTTTTAAAGCGTTTTTAAAAGAGCTAGAAGAGATGGATTTGAAGAAAGAAACGCTGGGAACCCTTACTCCTTTAATGGCAGATCATATGGCGCGTGAAGAAATTTATTATTTAATGAAATTGGCTGAGTTAACGGATATTCCAGCGCCACAGGGGGATCCTTTGTGAGGTACCAGGTCCCCACACAATTTCCACACAACTCAGGTATTTGAATATGAGAGAGATAACCTCTTATAAAGGAAAAGCGTCCACTCCAAAATTTCGGAGTGGACGCTTTTTGATAATTGACGTACTTACAATCAGTTCTTATGTAAACAGATATGCATGTTTATATATACACATCTTAAAAGAAAAAATATTCGTCTTTTGAAAGGAAAATTTGCCAAAGGTGATGCTCCCCACGTACTACCGAAAGAAGTTGCGCTATGTATGAACCGTCAGCAATAAAACAGCATGATGATTCATTTATCAGTGATGAGCTCAATAAATATACTGAATTGTAAGAGATCGAAATTTACTATATACTGAAGTCGGGATGAATGAACTAGATATATAGCGACTATATGACTAAATATAGTAAATTGAAAAATGGAGGTTGTACGATGAATCAAGATATTCTCTTACGCAATAATGTCAAAGTTACGGGGAAAGGTGAAAAGACCATACTGTTTGCGCCTGGCTTCGGATGTGATCTGAATGTGTGGAGCTTGACAGCACCTTACTTTGAAGACCATTTCCAAGTGGTCTTATTCGATTATGTCGGTTCGGGGCAGTCTGATTATCAAGCATACCGTGCGGAAAAATATCAAGATCTCAATGGGTATGCGCAAGACGTGCTCGATGTGTGTAATGCTTTAGAATTAAAGGAAGCGATATTCGTTGGACATTCTGTCGGCGGTATGATCGGTATGCTATCGGCTATTCAGCAGCCTGATTTATTTGAACATCTCATATTAATAGGTCCTTCTCCTTGTTATCTAAATGAAGTGCCCGATTACTACGGCGGGTTTGAGAAGGAAGATTTAGAAGGTTTGATTCAGATGATGGACATGAATTATATCGGTTGGGCGAATTATCTAGCACAAGTTATTATGAAAAACCCTGAAAGACCTGAACTTTCACAGCAATTGGAGGATAACTTCTGCTCGACGGACCCAGAAGTCGCCCACCGTTTTGCGATTGCGACTTTCTTCTCTGACCATCGGGAGGATGTGAAGAAGGTTAGGGTGCCATCGCTCATTCTCCAATGTTCGGATGATAGTATTGCGCCTATTGAAGTAGGGCGTTATATGCATCGACACTTACAGAATAGCACGCTCGAAATCATGGAGGCGACTGGCCACTGCCCTCATATGAGTCATCCAGAAGAAACCGTTCAGCTGATTAGCCATTATTTGACTTCCGCATACAAACGTCCCGTCACAAATGGATAGACAGCTAGATTCTGCGCCGTTTGGTTATTTCACACTTGATGATGCAGGGATGATGATGGAAGTCAATCAAACGCTGCTTCGTTTACTCGGTTATCAGCTTCATGAGGTACAGGGGAAACACATCAATTTACTATTGCCAAACGCTAGCCGGTCTTTTTACCAGCTGTACTTTTTTCCAATGATTCGATTACAAAATAAAGTAGAAGAGATGTATTTTTCATTTAAGTCTAAAGATGGGCAGGAAATTTCCGTGCTATTGAACGCATTGCGCAATGAACGCGATGGAAAGGTGTTCAATGACTGTGCATGTTTGCGCATGAAAAACAGGATCGAGTATGAGGAAGTGATTCTTGCGGCCAAAAAAGACACCGAAACACGCAATCTACTCAAGGCGAAGCAAATAGCAGAGTTGGAGAGTTTGCGAATCGAATTAGAGTCCAAGCAGAAAAAGTTATTGGCAGTAAATGAATCGCTTCTGGAGATGGCCAATACGGATGGACTGACAGGTCTTAGGAACCGTCACTATCTACAAGAGTGTCTTTCTTCATATTTCATGCCAGACACTGAACAGTTCCTGACTCTTTCTTTTCTGTTGATCGATATAGACTATTTTAAAAAGGTCAATGATACATATGGTCATTTGACAGGCGACAGCATATTGCGGAAGTTGGGGAATTTGTTGAGGGATGGAACGAGAAAAGATGATGTGGCTGCTCGTTACGGGGGAGAAGAATTTGCATTAGTTCTCCCCGCAACAGGGAAAGTAGAGGCGTTAGAAATAGCTGAGAGAATTCGTTGCCAAGTCGAAAATGCGGACTGGAATACTTATGGTGTTACGATCAGTATTGGGGTAGCGACCAAGGTGCCGGGAGATACAGAGAATTCCTTGCAGTCTAGGGCAGATTGGGCATTGTATAATTCAAAAGACAATGGACGGAATCGGATTACATTCGGGATGGAAGAGTGAGGGAGGGACCGTGGCTTTACTCAACTATGTTGTCTCTGATAACTAGTATATTCGTACTGTATCAAGAGAGTAGAATAGAATATTAATATTTTTTTAATTATTATTCATAAAAATGATAATAAACTGTTTAATAGTTAAAATAGACTAGCAAAAAAGATTTCTTGCTGTAAAATATAAGAAAAAAGAATACAAATGGAAAATCCGAATGAAGATTTGGTAAATGATGTCTGTTTAGTTGTTGGTCTTAAAGATAGTGATGATACATTGGCTAGCGTCTTGAGTGGAAGCGTATAACTGACACTGGTGATGTATCAGGACGAGATGTAAAAATGAGAGTGGTATAAAGAGGAGAAGAGATTATGATTAAATTTACGAAGAGAGTTTTACCCGCACTACTAGCATGCAGTATCGTGTTACTACCGGTTCAAACAACCGAAGCGGCTGCAGCGAAGTTTAAGAATTGCACGGAGTTGAATAAAGTATATCCTGGCGGTGTTGCAAAGAATGCTAGTGTGAAAAATAAAGGCGGTAAAACTAAACTGAAGCCTACTGTCGCGGCTAGTATATATAACACACACACAAATCTTGATCGAGATAAAGATGGTATTGCTTGCGAGAGATAAGGCAGAATAGCTACTACCATACTAGTATTTAGATAGTACATCAGTAGGGATATTTCAAAGAAGGTAACAAGTCACCGCGTAGTTATCTGGTTTTTGATTTCCAACGTGAATCGTCTATAATGTCATCTAGAAGAGATACCGGTCTCTATATAATTAAAAGGTTTTCTGATCATGGATATAATCAGAAAACCTTTTTTAGTTTTATAATAGCTACTTGTTCTCAACACGATTATTACGATAGATTAATTAGTCGTTGGCAGCCGGAAGAGTGAACGTTTGGTTCGGGTAAATCAAATCGGGATGTGCAATTTGATGTTTGTTTGCATCGTACACTTCTTGAACTTGCCTTGAAATTTCCGTGTTTGTCTGTATATTAGGATAGTGGGTTTTGATGATTGTCCACAAATTGTCGCCTCGTTTTACAGTATAAGCTAACGGGTTTTGTTGTTGTGATTCTTCACTTGAAGTTGAAGTTTGTTTATCGCGATTGTTTACAAGTTCCGTCGTTATACTGAGGCCACGACCGGAATCGATACTGCTGTCACCGAATGTATAGACTGTTGAATACTTAGACGGTATGGTGCCATCCGCAAGTGCTTCGGCAAATGGGTTGGGTTCTCCGTTGTAGATGTTCTTGAACTGGCCGTCTTCAGTTTCTATATCTGTATTTAGTAGATAGGCTGCCATGTGGCGATGCGTTTTGTTGCTTACATGATATTCGTCATACAAATAAAAATCATTTGGCTCAAATCCTGCAGTTTCGGGCGTGTAGTATTTGCTATCGGTAGAGTAGAGACCATAGCCGCCGTATGTTTCCTCATTTTCTGTAGTCGGGAAAACATCGCTGTTATCTTCAGAAGCCACTGCATAGCCGTATGCTGGGACCCAGTCGGAAATTAAATAGAATCCCATACTTTTGTAGCCGAATTTTTCGAAACCTTGTTCGTCAATGTTTTCTTTGAGCTGCTGATTATGTCCATATAGAACATGGACATCGTCTGGCGTAGAATCCAGCGCCAAGTAGTCATTGATCTTTTGGACAGTTTGCTGATTTCTTATGTCTTCAAATTCGGTCAACCCTTTACGGTCATCTTCATAACGGTTGGGTAGCAGTATGTATCTCGCACCGCCCTCTAGTAGATTTTGTACCATCTTCAAGGAAAAGTCACTGGCAAGTTCGGCGGTGCGATCTACGCCAAGATCTTCAACTGCATAGCCATCATTTCCACCTACGCTTATGATATACAGAGCGTCTGGATCGATTTTCCCGTTATGTTCTGCAAGGAACGTCTTCACTTGCTGATCCGCGCTCCAGCCTTTTAGGAAAGTGGAATAGTTGGAACGTTCATCTTCGCTGCCTTCTGTTCCAAATAGGACGCCTGAAAAAGCACCGCCAACTGCATAGTTTGTCAAGTTGTCATAATCTCCGGTCAATTCCTTTGCCAGATATTCGGGAAAGACACGCCCGTTAGAGTAGCGTCCATTATAATAGTACTCGCTTTCCGCTTTTACATAGATGCCGTCTTCCGGGTCATACCCTTCGGCCGGTTGTGCCGCGAATCCTGTTGTAGCAACCGCTACACTTAAAAAGAATGCAAAAAGTAATGCTGCCCATGATTTGATTTTCATTGAATCCCCCTGTCTGATAGTAAGAATCGTGATACGTTGTGTGTACGAAAGAGTTTTCTGACTTTTTCGTACTAGAATACTATAGCATGAATACTGAAAAATCTGCAAAATTGAAAGTTAATTAGGGGATTTGAATTTTATTCGTACTAAGTGCCAATGTTGATCCGCGTCCCACTTTTTGGTTTACACCACCGTGTGTTGACTCGCTTTGTAAGTTACGTGTCACTCTTCATAGAAGTCATTTTGCCAAAAGGATACTAGTATTCCATAATCTTTTTATGAATTAACAGCGTGTGACGGATTTTACTTGGGTTAGACGTACTTATATCTCATATAACACTATCGAGCTGTTGACGAATTAAAGAGCGGTAGCAAAAATGAGTTTGAATTATTTTCTTCTATTGTCACAGCTTTAATTAATTACGATATATGCAATGGCGAGAATTATCTCGCGAACGTCCTTATTCGTAAAGTTCATTGGTACTAGATCGACTCATAGTCAGTTGCGCTATCGTGTAAGTGTATGTCGGTACTGGCGATACTGATAGTTGAGTCAGCTAGTGTCATGTTTTGGGTATGGAAAAAGAACATCTGTAACTTTTGGTGGGAGTAGAATGCATACTTTTTCTTTAATCATATGAAAAGCGCCAATCCCTTTCGCGGATTGGCGCTTTTCGCAATACTTTAGCAAGTGTTTATAGTTGAATTCAAAGTGATAATAATGAAGTGCTTCTAGTCATGTGGGTTATCTTTAGATCACCGCCTTCTAAAAATCTTACTAAAGAAGATTTGCAAATACATCATATTCATTCAATACTTTCAGGCAAAATTTGACCACCGTCTACCACAAGTGTTTGCCCAGTTATAAAGTTTGCTTCTTTAGAAGCAAAGAAGGCAGCAGCATGTCCTATATCGTCTACAGTTCCTAAGCGTTTAAATGGTATTGCTGCAGCCATAGAATTTAAATACTCTTCTCCCAGTCCATCTAAACCTTCGGTGAGGATATTCCCCGGCGAGATGGCGTTAATTGTAATATTATTATTGGCTAATTCAAGTGCGGCAGTTCTCATGAAACCGAGTTGTGCGGCTTTACTGGCTCCATAATGTGCCCACCCAGAATAGCCTGTAATGGGTCCGGTAATAGAAGAAGTTAATATGAAACGTCCGTATTCAGCTTTTTTCACATATGGCATAAACGCTTTAACTGTAAAAAAGGTACCTTTAGAGTTAATGTTGTGTACGTGATCCCATTGTTCTTCGGTCATTTCCTCAATGGTAGCGGAAGGAAAAATCCCCGCATTGGCACAAATGATATCTATATTACCAAAATCATCAAAAATAGTTTTTGCTGCATTCTCCAATGAATGTATTGATGTCACGTCTGCTGTATAAGCATGGATCTTATTATCTTTATTTTGCAATTCCTTTGCGGTTTTTTGACCTTGCGTCAAATCACGAGAGATGATGGCAACATTTGCCCCTTGCTCAGAAAAGACTTTTGCAATACCTTTGCCAATCCCTTTACTACCACCTGTTACTACCACTGTTTTTCCATCAAATTGATTCTTCATTCTATCATCCTCCTATAATTGTTTAAATATCGTCTACCAATAAGAAGTGTAAATTAGAAATTTGAATGTATGGTTAAAACCACAACGGTTTGTTGTATCTTGTGGATTTGAATCATAGTATCATTAGAAAGATTTTTAGTCAATCGGTTATCTTTCTTCTTTCACGAATACTTTTAATAATCATCGTGTTTTTATAACTACTGTAGGCCGGTGTATTTGTTGGAACATTACAGCATATGTTAATTATTACTATGATTATGTACCTTTAGATGCTTTTCGAATGATAAAACATTAAATGAATATTAGCTTAATGAATTCTGAATCTTCTATTGACTATTTGGAATGCTGATGATATTCTTTTATAAATCCACAAGAATCAAAAACAATACACATCATTTAAAGGCTGTCAGTCGATTCTTGTGATAGAGTCTATTATACTGTGAATGTGAGGTGTTCTACACATAGACAGAATAGGGGATTGAATTATGTCATTATCATTTGAGGATAGAAAAAAAGTGATTTTAGAAGCATTAGAGCGAGATGAAAAAGTATATGTGCCTAGGCTAGCAAGTGAATTTCAAGTATCTGGAGAAACGATTCGAAGAGATTTAGATCGTCTTGAGAAAGAAGGGATTTTAAAAAAGGTTTATGGTGGTGCTGTTAAAGAAAAATCTTCATTAGAGCTTCCGTTTGATTTGAAAGCAGATATTCTAAGTATTGAAAAAAATGCTATATGCAAAGCGGCTGCCGAATTAGTTGAAGACGGTGATAGTGTAATTATTGGACATGGCACTACAACAGTAGGGATTATCCCTTATTTAGCTACTAAAAAAAATATTACCATCATCACACCGTCAGTACCCGTATTGTTAGCTACTATGGAACATTTTCATGGGAAAGTAATCTTTATTGGAGGTGAGTATGAAGCAAACCAAAAATTTACAAGTGGTCCTTTATCTACTTCTATTCTAAATCAATTAAAAGCTAATAAAGCTTTTGTAGCAGCAGGAGGTTTATCTATTAATGAAGGCATGTCTGACTATGACTTGCAGGGAGCTAGTAGTTCGAGACAAATGATGAATCGGGCAGATGAAACGATCATACTTGCCGATCACTCGAAGTTTGGAAGGACTACATTTGCTCATATCTGTTCATTGAAAGATATATCTATGATTATTACGGATAAGAAGTGTTCTAATGAGTGGAATAACGTATTGGAGGAAAACAGCATTGAGTTAATTGTAGCTAATTTGGAAAGTTGAAACTGCAAATTATAATATGTTTTGTTACCTCACTAAAAAGTTTCATATGAATAAAGAAAGTTATGCTATACCATTTAATGGATTAGTCTGTAATGGATATATTTAATTGATAAAATACTTTCTAAGTAAAGGTGGAGATAGAAGTCATGGAATATAACATGAGCAAATCAGCAGTACTAGATAAATCTATACAATATTGGAATCCCGGTAAGACGAAACAGTGGCAAACGGATGGTGTTGATTTAGTAATTGGCAAACGTGAAGATTATTACCTTTATGATATGGAAGGCAAAAAATTAATGGACCTTCATTTAAATGGAGGAACATACAATTTGGGACATCGAAATCAGGAGATTATATCATCATTAAAAGAAGCAATGGATTATTTTGATATTGGAAATCATCATTTTCCCTCGACTGCACGTGCGCAGTTAGCTGAACAGTTTGATAAGTGTACTCCAGATAATCTTCGCTACTCCATATTTTCAAGTGGCGGTGGAGAAGCTATAGATGTAGCTATTAAAAGTGCACGTTATGCAACTAAAAGAAGAAAAGTAGTTTCTCTTAAATATGCATATCATGGTCACACTGGAATAGCAGTTTCTTTAGGAAATGAACGTTACTCGAAATTGTTTTTGAGTGAAGGAAGCGCGGATGAAGTTGTCAATGTTATATTCAATGATTTAGATGAAATGGAAAGAGTGTTATCTAGAGAAGATGTAGCATGTGTGATCATTGAGACAATACCAGCTACATATGGTTTCCCTTTACCTAATCCTGGTTATCTGGAGGGGACAAAACGATTGTGCGAGAAATATGGCACTTTATATGTTGCAGATGAAGTACAAACAGGACTTTTGCGAACTGGAAAACTATGGGGGTTTGAGCATCATAATATCAAACCGGATATTATGGTAACTGCCAAAGGTCTAAGTGGCGGAATATATCCTATTGCAGCTACTATCGTCAGCGATAGAGTAGGTCAATGGATGAATGAAGATGGCTTTGCACATATATCTACATTCGGTGGATCAGAATTAGGGTGTGTAGTGGCGATGAAAGTTCTAGAGATCTCTCAACGCCCTGAGACGATAGAAAATGTAGATTATACTGCAAGATATTTACGTTCTGGTCTGGAGAGAATTAAGAATCAGTATTCAGATCAATTCACGGGGATACGTCAAAAAGGTGTCATTCTTGGCTTGGAGTTTGACAGAACGGATGGAGCTAAAGATATTATGAGGTCGTTGTATGAAAATGGAGTATGGGCCATTTATTCAATGCTTGATACAAAGGTTTTACAATTTAAACCTGGACTATTATTAGATCAACGCTATTGTGATGACTTGTTGAATCGTGTGGAGACGAGTATTGGTCAGGCTGTTCGGAAAATGTAGAGACATTTAGAAAGGGGGATTTTGAGGATGGGTAATACAAGTGCGAATACATGGGATCGGTCAATTGAATTTTTTAATCAAGTGTCGAAAAAAGCGAAGGTTATGTATGAGGGGCTAGATGATTTTTCAGTCAGGCTCCTAGATTACTCTGAAAATGCTACTTATCTTGTGGAAAATGCGGCAACTGATGAAAAATACATCTTACGGGTTTGTCGACCAGATTATCATAAGAAAGTTGAAATTGAAAGTGAAGTTAAATGGTTACAATCCATTGATGAATATACAACAATCATGGTTTCAAAACCTATTCTAGGTTCAAACAATGAATTTTTGCAAACGGTTACATTAGAAGGAGATAATAGAGAATACCATTGTGTGCTATTTACTTTTCTTGAAGGCGAAACACCGGATGTCGATAATGAAGAAAAATTAATACGGATATTTCGAGAAATCGGAAAAACTACAGCGCAATTTCATCAACATTCTATTTCCAATTATGCTAAGTTTGGAGAAATTAAACGTCCTATTTGGGATTACGATAATTTGTTGGGCGAACAACCTAAATGGGGAAGGTGGCAAGACGGCAGAGGGATCACTCCAGAACGTGAGCAACTTTTATCGCGTGTTTCATCAACAATTAAATCTCGTTTGGAGAATTTCGGTAAAGCACCTGATTCTTTTGGTTTAATTCATGCGGATTTGAGACATGCCAATCTCCTTATAGATAACGAGAAAAAGATCGTACAAGTGATTGACTTTGATGACAGTGGATTTGGTTGGTACTTATATGACCTAGCTACATCTTTATCGTTTATTGAACATCGTTCCTACGTCCCTAGACTGATAGAAGCTTGGCTCGAAGGGTATAGGGAAGTACGCCCATTATCCCCGAGAGAAGAAAGAGAAATTCCAACATTTATCATGATGAGAAGATTGCAACTCATTGCATGGATTGGTAGTCGCGATAATGAGACTGCTGAAGAACTTGGAGCTGAATATTCAGTGGAGACCGATAACTTGGCTATTTTATATCTAGAGAAGTTTGAATATTTGGAATAAATTAGTTGTCGAACCTTAAATAAGATAAAAATACGTTTTTAAAAGGAGAATACTATGAGTGATAAAAAGAATTTAGAATTAAAGAGAACACTCACCCCTTTTAACTTATGGGTTATCGGTGTCGGTATCGTTATATCGGGCAACTTCTTTGGTTGGAATTTCGGATTGAGTTCTTCTGGATATGTAGGCATGTTAATAGCTGTGGCTGTAATGGGTATCATGTACGCCTTCATGTCATTCGGTATTTCCGAGTTATCCACGGCTTTACCATTTGCCGGTGGACCGTATTCATTTGCTAGACGTGCCATGGGTCCTTTTGTAGGTTTTGTTACAGGTATAGGTGTCATGTTGCAGTATGTTATAGCTGCACCAGTTGTAGCGATTGGTATTGGTGCGTATATTAACTTCCTTTTTCCAGCTGTCAATCCAATTGTTTCGGCTGCGGTTATGTATGTGTTCTTCATGGCTGTCCATATTCTAGGCGTTAAAGAATATGCAAGACTTGAAGCTGTATTGGTGTTCATCGCATTAGCGCTCTTAGTGCTTATGTATTTCGTTGGATTACCTCAAATTAAAGTCGAAAATTTATTTGGAAGTGAAGGTCAATCCATGATTCCAGGTGGCATAAAGGGAATTTGGGCAGCCTTGCCATTTGCTATGTGGCTCTTCTTAGCTATCGAGATGCTACCGATGTTATCAGAGGAAACCCGTGATCCGAAAAAAGATATGCCAAAAGGTATTTTGTCGGGAATGTTTACACTCATTATTTTATCTGTATTAACTACAACGGTAGCGATTGGTCTTAGTGGTTACGATCAATTAAGCACAGCGGATGATCCATTACCTGCTGCAATTGCCGCTGCATTTGGAAATACCTATTGGCTGGCACAATTACTTGCTTCCGTTGGATTGGTTGGTTTGATAGCTAGTTTCTCAGGAGTAATACTCGCCTATTCTAGACAAATATTTTCCTTATCAAGAGCAGGATATTTGCCTGCAATATTTTCAAAACTACATCCAAAACGACGAACTCCATATATGGCAATAATTCTACCTGGCTTTATTGGATTAGTCTTAGTCGCATTCTTTAATCCGGATGATTTGATCTTAATTGCTACGTTTGGTGCACTGATCTCGTACATCTCGGTCAATCTTTCACTTATTATCTTACGTAAAAAAGAGCCTAATTTACATCGACCATATAAATCTCCCATGTATCCATTTATGCCAATTGTTTCAATGGTATTAGCCTGTATAGCCCTTTTCGCTAGTTTCTTTGCAAATCTTACTTTCTTCTGGGTGAGTATTGCAGTTTTCGGAGTAGCGATTCTGTATTACTTCATATGGGCACGGCACAATATCAATGCAGATGCGCCTGAAGAACAATTTTTACAAACTGAAGAAGATGAAGTGCATCTAATTCCTGAAGTTGCTAAGGAGAGTATTTGATGAACCTTTTGCAAGAAGACGTGCAGACCATTCTGTTTGATAAAGATGGTACATTAATTGATTTACCTTCAGTTTGGTTGCCGTGGATAGAAGATGTTGATAAATATCTATCAAATTCTATATCTAACTATCCGTATCAAGCTGAAGGAATCAAGTATTTAATCGGCGTCAATAAGCAAGACGGTACAATTGATCCTAAAGGTCCTCTTGCAATTGGAAGTGTAGAAGAAAGTGTATCCATTATTGCATTTTTGCTTTACACAAAAGGAATGTCTTGGGGCAGTGCGCTTTTATATGCAAGGAATAGTGTGGATTATGCAAATGAGCGGCAAAATCACTCGCCGTTTCTGCAACTAGTTGATGGTATTGAAGAGTTGCTAATTCAATTAACTGATAAAGGGTATAATTTAGGGGTTTTGACTGCCGATGATACAGACAAAGCGAATGACCAGTTGGATAGGTTGAACATACTAAAGTACTTTAACTTCGTAATTGGTAGCGATTTGGTAGAACGTAGTAAGCCGTTCCCAGACTTAGCATATGCCGCTCGTGATCGCTACGGAGTGAAGCTAGAAAACTCCGTTATGATTGGCGATACGAATGCGGATATTCAATTAGGAAAGAGCGCTGGAGTGAAGTTTACTATAGGAATAATCAGTTACACCGGAAGTGATGTAACGCATTTACGTGAAGCGGATTTACTAATTCATAATTACTCTGAATTACTTTCTTCGAGTAAGGAGGCAAAATGATGAACGCAGATATTATTGCAGAAATTACTAAAATGGTTATGAAAAGATTGGAGCAAGAAAAAACGCCGTCATCTTCTTTAACGGAATCGGAAATAAAACGTTGGAATAATATTTCAACATCTATACAAAGGGCAAGTGGAGATATGGTGGATACACAGAGTGATCTCTCTCCCTTAACACCGGAGGATCTGCGTAAGTGGAATAGTATTTCTGAGAAGAATTCGAAGAGACAACCAAGTGGTAGGAATTCAGACAACATTAGATTTCATACACAATACTAATGGTTACTAATCATACCCAATTTGAAACATTGATGTCGAATGCAGAGAGGATGTTTCATATTACTCAATACAGTACTTCATATAGTGCAATTTCAGAGATGATGGAAGCTGTACAGAGAGCAAGATCGGCTCAAGAGAAGTTTATTAAATTCGGGCCTGAAAAAATTGATCGAATAGTTAAAAGTATTGCCGAAGCTGCATTTGCAAAGGCGGACTATCTTGCAACAATTGCTGTAGAAGAAACGAGCATGGGTGTTATAGAGCATAAGAAAATAAAAAATGAACTTGGATCTATGGGTGTTTACGAGTCTATCAAAGATGAAAAAACGATAGGTGTAATCAAGCGTGATCAGAAGCTGAAATTAACAGAAGTGGCCTATCCATTTGGGGTTATTGCGGCTATTTGTCCGACAACGAATCCCACCTCTACAGCAATCTTCAAAACATTGATTTCACTAAAGGCTGGAAATGCAATCGTAGTTAGTCCACACCCTACAGCAGCTTATTGCACGGTAGAAGCTTTAAAGATTTGTTCAGAAGCCGCTATATTGGCGGGGGCGCCTGAAGGACTCATTGGATGGATTTCGAAACCATCTATGGAGGCTACTACTAGTCTCATTCAACATCCAACCATTGATCTGATTCTCGCCACGGGCGGTAGTGGACTAGTCAAAGCCGCATATAGTTCGGGTAAGCCAGCGTATGGTGTCGGCCCGGGGAATGGACCCGTGTATTTTGAGAAATCGGCAAATGTGAGGAAAGCTGTTCAACTGGTTTTAGATAGCAAAACATTTGATAATGGGACTCTGTGTTCTACAGAACAATCGATAGTTGTGCATAAAAACATTAAAGAATTAGCAATGCGTGAATTACGTAATCACGGCGCCTATTTTTTGGATCAAGAAGAGAAGCAACGATTAGGTAACGTAATTGCACCTAAAGAGGGGCAGTTAAATACCAAAATAGTAGGTAGATCTGCAGAGTGGATAGCACAGATGGCTAATATTAATGTGCCCAAGGGTACGAGAGTATTAATTGCTGAAGAGAACAAGATCGGGAAAAGTGTTCCATTTTCACTTGAAAAACTCGCCCCGATCTTTCCACTATACACAGCGGAAAGTGAAGAAGAAGCCCACCGGATTTGTGGAGAACTTTTAAACTTTATCGGAAGGGGACATAGTTGTTCTATTCATACTTCGGATGATGAGGCTGCAGAACGGTTTGGTCTTGCGATGCCTGTTTCTCGTGTCTTAGTCAATACAATGGCGTCAATTGGCGCAGCAGGTGCAACTACAGCACTTATGCCGTCTTTAACGCTAGGTTGCGGATCGTATGGAGGTAATATTTCGTCAGACAATATTACAGCGCGACATTTGTTTAATACGAAAAGAATTGCTTTTGGAATCAATGAAGTTACACTTCCAAAACAATCTCATTACAGACTAAAACCTGCGGAAGGTATTTCTGACAAGGATACAAATATCAATATTGAAGAAGTTGTGGATCAAGTCATGCAAGAAATAAATAAAAATCATCTTGATTCAAGCCTATTAACAATTTCTACTGTAATAGAACAAATAGTCAAACAGTCCACTAGTTAATTAAAAGGAGGAAATTGTAATGAATGAAATTAATGGAGCGTTAGGAATGATTGAAACAAAAGGTTTGGTAGCTGCGTTAGAGGCGGCAGATGCAATGGTCAAAGCAGCAAATGTACAAATAATAGGTAAGACACATGTTGGTGGAGGCATTGTAACAGTTCTTGTAACAGGGGATGTGGGAGCAGTGAAAGCAGCCACTGAGTCAGGAAGTGCGGCCGCAAGCAGAGTGGGGGAATTACTTTCGGTTCATGTAATACCACGACCACATAATGAAATTTCAAGTATACTGCCAAAGGTAAATTCATGAGACATATTTGATATGAGGGCAGGGGATCAGGAATGTTAATCGGTACAGTCATAGAAAATATTTGGGCAACCCGTAAAGAGGAAGGTCTGACAGGTTTAACGTTCCTTGTAATAAAACCGGGCTTAGATCAAAAACTCGGTTCTTCTGAGATGCCTATTATTGCGGTGGATCGTATAGGTGCAGGAATAGGGGATAAAGTGATAGTTACACAAGGTTCTCCTGCCAGTATTATTCAAGCGGATCAAAAAATCCCTATCGATGCCATCGTTATTGGTATTGTGGATTCCCCTATGAATGGAATGTGATGAAAAATGAAAGAAGCATTAGGCATGATAGAAGTATTTGGAGTTGCCCACTCTATCATTATTGCAGATTCCATGCTTAAGACATCAAATATTCGTATTCTTTCAACAGAAGAAGTGAGTCAAGCATATTATACAGTGGTTATTGTAGGTGACGTAGACTCCGTTCACCTGGCAATTGAACAGGGTAGAGAAATTGCCGATAAAGCAGATGTATTAATTGCATCGAAAGTTATAGCGAGACCGATGCGAGAGACCATTACTAATATGTTGGAAAAAACGTATGAAAAATAGGAGGAATATAACATGAGTAGCGAAGCTTTAGGAATGATAGAGACAAAGGGATTAGTAGCGTCTATAGAAGCGGCAGATGCAATGGTGAAATCTGCAAATGTTCAAGTGGTAGGTAAGGTCCATGTTGGTGGCGGCATTGTAACCGTTCTAGTGAGAGGTGATGTTGGGGCTGTAAAGGCAGCGACAGAATCAGGAGCTACTGCAGCACAAAGAGTGGGTGAGCTAATCTCAGTTCATGTAATACCAAGACCGCATAATGAGTTAGAGAGTTTATTGCCAAAAGCGGATTCTTTAAATTGATACTAAAGGGGGGGACTTTATGGACGGGGAGGTAATTCAAGCAATTGTGGAAGATGTCATTAATGAGATGACTAAAAACTCATCAAATAGTAGTGCAATCCCGATCTCTATTTCAGCAAGACACTGTCATTTATGTCAAGAGGATATCGAAACGTTATTTGGACCGGGTTACGAATTAACGAAAAAGTCAAATCTATCACAACCTGGACAATTTGCTGCTAACGAAACTGTCGTTTTAATTGGGCCACGTGACAGTATACATTCAGTTCGTATCCTCGGACCCGCTCGTAGTGTGTCTCAAGTAGAAGTGAGCAAAACGGATGGAATTAAACTAGGAGTAAATCCACCGTTGCGAGAATCAGGAGATATTAAAGATTCAGCTTCTATTACGTTAGTTGGAACAAAGGGAAGTGTCTATTTAAAAGAAGGCCTGATCGTGGCGAAAGCGCATATTCATATGCACCCAGATGATGCAGAAACACTCAAAGTAACTAATGGCGAGTACGTAAAAGTGACAGTACAAAATGAGAGACCTGTAACATTTGAAAAAGTGCTTATCCGCGTGTCACCCAACTACATAATGGATATGCATATTGATACGGATGAAGCTAACTCGTGTGCTATTGAAAACGGCTCGTTCGGTACAATTCGTCATATTGAGCGGAATAATGAATCATAAAAACGCGATTGAGGACATAGTTCAAGAAGTGCTAAATCAGTTGGGGAAATCAAAGCTATATGTAAATGATACATCATTGCCTCTCTTATATGTTCATCATGCTGACAACGAAACTGTTCAAATATTGAACGAGGATTGGAAAGTAACTAAGAATCCAGAGGAAAGTGCAGATCATGTACTGTTTTGTGATGTTTCACAAAACGTTCTTGTAAAAGGAGCGATGGGTTTAGCGGATGATCCGTGTAGTAAGTGGCTTGCCACGTTTTTACTGAATGGCAAGAAAGTAACGATGATTCCATCAAAGGACTTAGAGTGGTTATTGTGCCTGGATGAAAAGTACACACCGTATAAAAGTTATCTGTTTGCACATAAGGAAAAGCTTGAGGGCTTTGGTGTACATTTCACTACATTGAATAATTTTACAAGGTCTCTTAAAAACGTAAATAACCTTTTAGCTGAAAAACTTTTAACTGAAAAAATAGTGAAAAACACTTTGAGCAAAGTTATTTTTATTGGACCTGCCACTATTGTTACTCCGTTGGCTCGTGATACTGCAAAGGAGCTTGGAAAAGTAATTACGGTAATTGAATAAGTATTCAAGGAAAGCGGTGAATATTTTGGGGAAAGCAATTGGTATGATTGAGACAAAAGGTTTCATAGGTTCTATCGAAGCAGCAGATACTATGTTGAAATCTTCAGACGTCCGATTAGTAAAACATGAACAAATCGACGCGGGACTTGTGACTGTAGTAATTGAAGGAGATGTCGGTGCAGTAAAGGCAGCTGTTGAAGCAGGGGAAATAGCTGCTACCAGAGTAGGCGAACTTATTGCGAGCCATGTAATACCAAACCTTGATGATTCGATGTCGAAATTAATTCTATCCAAAGTAGAAATAGGGGAGAAGAAAATACAAAAGAAGAATGCAAGAGTAGAAAGTGTGCAAAAACAAGTGAATAAACCTATACCAGCTGATGAGGATCATAAAATTGAAAAAACAAAAAAGCCATACTGATATAAATAAAAGGGGGTTACATTTTGGCGTTTATCCGAAAGAAAATTGCGGTCATAGGTGCTGGACATACCGGATCTACAGTTGCCCTTTTATTAGCACAAAAGGAGTTAGGGGATATAGTGCTTGTTGATGTTCCTTCTTTTAAGAATACTGCTAAAGGAAAAGCTTTAGATATCCAGCAAACAGGACCTATACACAGAACGAATACAAGAGTTCAAAGCACGTCTAATTACGAAGATATTAAGGATTCGGATTTCGTAATCATTACTGCAGGTATTGCGCGTAAACCAGGTATGAGTAGAGATGAACTGGTGACTACAAATGCGGGGATTATGCAGGAAGTTTCAAAAAAAGTTGCCTATTATGCTCCAGAGAGCTACGTCTTAGTTTTAAGTAACCCAGTGGATGCAATGACTTACGTTTGCTATAAAACAACCGGGTTTTCTAAAAACCGCGTGATTGGTCAATCGGGAGTATTGGATACAGCACGTTTCAATACATTCGTTGCGATGGAACTGAATATTTCAGTAGAAGATGTGTCGGGGTTTGTATTAGGTGGACATGGAAATGATATGGTACCGCTAATTCAATATTCTCACGTCGGGGGTATCCCATTAGATAAAATACTCTCATCTGATAGGATTGAAAAAATTGTGGAACGCACCCGAAAAGGCGGGGGGGAAATTGTTAGCTTACTTGCTAATGGAAGTGCATACTATGCTCCTGCCGCAGCACTTGTACAAATGGCGGAAGCTATTTTATTAGATAAAAAACGGATTTTGCCAGCTATAGCATATTTAGATGGCGAGTATGGTTTTAAAGACATTTATTTTGGAGTTCCCACAATACTGGGCGGTAATGGTATTGAAAGTATCATTGAATTACCATTGGATGAGGAGGAGATGAATGCATTGAAGCGCTCTGCGAATTCAGTTCAAAAGATCTTAAAATCAATTTATGAGTTGGGCAAATAATATGGTTTGGAAGCGTGAATCCGATTGGAGCGCTTCTATTAGAGTATATTAACAGTCTTCTAAACAAATTAATCACTAAGCAGATAATCGAATATGTACAAAAGGTAATAGTTCCTTGTGAAATTAGCCGAGGAACTTTTTCGTGATTTTCCAGTAATACCGTTTATCATCTCATTTGCTAACTCGTTTATTTATAAAGATTTGGTGGCGTTTGATCAGAAATACGATGAGGAAATACAGTCGTGTAAGCTAGCAAACGGAATGTAATTCAAGAGGGAAATGCTTCACTGGAGTACGAAGTGAGAATGGAAAGGTATATTAATGTAAGTTCTTACACAGTTCATACAAGGTTGATCAAATCAACGTAGGGCAGTCGGCGTTGGTTCTATAATAATAGTTTTAAGAGGCTTAACAAGTCGTGTAGACTCAACTATATCGGCCAAGTAAGTATGAAGATGAGAACTTATCTTGAAGGGTAATTCATTTCATTATATGTATAAACAACCGCCACTACTAAAGTGACGGTTATTTTCTTATTTGTGTTTACGAATATGAAACAGCCGGGAAAGGCCTTTCAAAATGATCGCCAAGGCGAACAAGACGATACTGATCACCAAAATTACAGCAAGAGCAAATAGCAATAAGCTTCCAGCGAGAGTTGCCAATAGGCCCGGAACGATCAAAAACAAGCCGAGCAAAGCATATCCGGCTAAAATCCCGAAGAAGAAAAGCCATTCATTGCTTAGTTTTGCACATTTCGACATATATTTCACCTCCTTGCTGTACTATATGTAGCGTTCAGCAAGGCGATGTAATGCAATACACTCGGTTTGCGATAATAAAAGAGTATTTATCTACAGAATATGCGATTCTACCAACTACATCATTAAAAAAACGAGGCTTCCCATCGATAAACCGATAGGAAGCCTCGTTGTGATGCTCTCGATATGCGATTATGTGGTGCCGACTCTACTTACATTCAATCAAACGTCAACACAATACGGCCATTGATTTGCCCTTTTTCCATCTTTTCAAGAATTGCATTCACATCGGAAAGGGGAGCCGTTTCAATCTGTGCTTTCACTTTTCCTCGTGCCGCAAAATCAAGCGCTTCTTTCATGTCGATTCGTGTGCCCACGATGGAACCTTTTACTGTGATTCCGTTTAACACGGTGTTGAAAATGGGGATCGGTAAATCTTCGTGTGGCAATCCGACCGCAACCAATGTGCCGCCACGTTTGACGGAACGATACGCTTGCTCGAAAGGTACTTGGGCTACAGCTACGCTAATAGCCGCCTGTACGCCGCCGATTTGTTGTTGGATGGCTTCGGCAGGATCTTCTTTTTTGCCGTTCACTGTTATGTCAGCGCCGAGTTTCTTCGCGAGCTCTAACTTTTCATCCGCAATATCTACCGCCACTACATTGAATCCCATAGCTTTCGCATACTGTAGCGCTACGTGGCCCAATCCGCCGATGCCGTAAATCGCGACCCAGTCGCCTGGTTTTGCACCGGATACTTTCAACGCTTTATATGTTGTCACACCTGCGCAGAGGATGGGTGCGGCTTCAACAGAGCTGAGGTTTTCTGGAATTTTCGCGACATAATCCGCTGCTGCGAGGCAATACTCCGCGTATCCACCGTCCACTGAATAACCACCGTTTTCTTGATTGTGGCACAGAGTTTCTTTCCCTTGTAGACAATAATCACATTCACCGCATGCAGAGTAGAGCCAAGGTATACCGACACGATCTCCGACTTTAACAGCCGTGACGTTCGGTCCAATAGCTTCAACAATTCCTACACCTTCATGACCTGGAATGAGAGGAAGTTTCGGTTTGACAGGCCAGTCACCGTTGATCGCGTGTAAGTCTGTATGACAGACGCCGCATGCCTCTAGTTTGACTAGTGCCTGACCGGCTCCAGGTGTTGGTTTTGGTGTGTCTTCAATCTGCAACTTTGTCTGGAATTCTTTAACGATCGCTGCTTTCATTGTGGTCTGTTTTGTAGTCCCTCTTGCATTACTGTTTTGAATTGCTGGCTTCATGAATGATTCCTCCCTTTTTCTCTTACGGACTATCTATACGTCGGGGGAATACAGATTAGTACACGTTACGTGAAAAATACTACAGTATGTAAAACACCTTCTTTCTGTCTTTCAGGAAGAAGGTGTTTAAACGGTACCAGGTCCCCACACAATTCAAGAACTATTCAGATAAATCTGAATGTGGTAGTATCAGAATTTCTTTTAATAGAGTTACGTAGGCACTTCTAGAATGTCACGACTATTGTAGATATTCAATATTTCTTCTGTTTCCATCAAACAATAAGTAACGTAAGCTGCTGTGGTTTTCTCGAATGGTGGAGGTAGGCAGTCCGGGAGTTTTGATGTATCCAGATAAGGATAAGGTGACGGAGTAGAAGAATGGTAGTTGGGGAATGTACTAAATGGGTATTCAGCCAAATGTTTGACCATAGGTGTTTTTGTTGCAATCGGATTTCGGTGAATATAGCGGCTTACGGCCAGCATAGCATAAGTAGATTTTACTTCCTTAGAATAATATCTACCTTGATAAAGCTGTCCAACATAGTCGTAACGTTTAGCGTAATAATCGCTGTATTTCCGATTGATATGCCGCATGATGTTGGATAGGTTGTCTTCAGATTGAAGTAGAATGTGATAATGATTTGTCATGATACAGAACGCAACAATAGTAAAATGGTAATCGATCGATGCATGACCTATACATCGCATCACATGTAGCATATCCTCTTCGGTAGCGTAGATATTCTGTCTGTTATTGCCGCGCATAACGACATGGTAGTATGCATTCGGTCGCCAATTCCGTTTACGTCTTGCCATTGATCTCTCCTCCTAGTTGGTTGTGAATCTATTGAGTATAGAGGAGAAGTTTCATTTTGGTCAAAAGGGCGAAATTGAATTTTGGAAAACAGAAAGTGCATACGAATCCTGTTGCGAGTTTGAAGAATTGAATCTTTGCCGTTATTACAGTAGATGATTTCAATTTCTATGTATTTTGGGATTTGAATTGTGCGAGAATTGTGTGAGGACCTGGTACCATCCCCAAGTGAATTGTGCGAGAATTGTGTGGGGACCTGGTACCATCCCCAAATTGTGTGAGAATTGTGTGGGGACCTGGTACCATTCCCACGAATTGTGTGAGAATTGTGTGGGGACCTGGTACCGTCCCCACGAATTGCGTGGGAATTGTGTGGGGACCTGGTACCGTCCACCACCAGTCCCCACCGGTACCATCCCACATCCCCACCATCCCCACAAAATCTTTATTCCCAACGACCTGTAAGTACTTTCTGGCGTGTATAGAAATTCAGTCCGTCTTTACCGTTCGCATGAAGATCACCATAGAAGGAATCTTTCCAACCGGAGAACGGGAAGAAGGCCATCGGTGCAGGGACGCCGATATTTAATCCGAGCATTCCGGCATCGATGTTTTCGCGGAAGTTACGCACATTTCCGCCGTCTTTTGTAAAGATACAAGCACCGTTAGCGAACTTGGATTTGTTTGATAATTGGATCGCTTCATCCAAGTTTTTAACGCGGCTGATCGATAAAACAGGTGCGAAAATTTCGTCTTGCCAAATCTTCATTTCGCTCGTTACATGATCAAAGATCGTCGGGCCGACAAAGTATCCTTTTCCTTTAGCTGCGCTGTCTTCTCTACCGTCGCGAATCAGAGTAGCACCTTCATTTTCTCCTGTTGCGATGTATTGCTCTGTTTTTTCTTTATGTGCGTCGCGAATAACAGGCCCTAGGAAAATACCTTCATCTAAACCGTTTCCGATTGTCAGTTCATTCGCTCTGTTGCGTAATGTTTCAACGAATTCATCCGCAATCGCATCTTCAACCGCAACGACTGAACAAGCCATACAACGTTCACCTGCTGAACCGAACGCTGCGTTGATAATTTGTGTGGCGGCATTGTCTAAGTTCGCATCTTTTAATACGATGGAGTGGTTTTTTGCTCCTGCGAGTGCTTGCACGCGTTTTAAGTTGTCTGTTCCACGCTTGTACACGTACTCGGCAACAGGCTGAGATCCCACGAATGAAATGGCAGCGACTTGTTCGTGATCTAGCATGCCATTCACTACGTCATGTGCACCGTGTACAATATTAAAGACACCTTTAGGTAAGCCAGCTTCTTCAAGTAGTTCAGCTAAGCGGTTTGCTAGCATAGGTGTGCGCTCGGATGGCTTGAGTACAAATGTATTACCTGTTGCGATGGCCATCGGGAACATCCAGCAAGGTACCATCATCGGGAAGTTAAAGGGTGTGATCCCACCGATGACGCCAATCGGATAGCGATACGTTCCGGATTCCAAACCTACCGCGATGGACGGTAAGTTATCGCCCATCATCAAAGTAGGGGCACCTGTAGCAAATTCTACACATTCAATTCCGCGCAGTACTTCACCGTGCGCTTCGGTAAAGTTCTTTCCGTTTTCGACAGTGATGATTCTAGCGAGTTCATCCCAGTTTTCCACTAATAGTTGTTGGTATTTGAAGAGAATACGTGCGCGACGTGGAACGGCTACTTCTTTCCACGTAACGAATGCCTCATTTGCAGCTTGTACTGCAGTATCTAAATCTTCTTTTGTCGAGATTGGAACATTTGCCACTATCTCTCCAGTTGCAGGATTAAATACAGGCTCTGTCTGATCAGTCGAAGCAGATACCCATTCACCGTTAATATAGTTTTGTACTGTTAGTGTCGAATTCGTAGTCATATAAATGACCTCCTAGTGTAATGATGTGTCAAATTAAAATTGGTATTCATAACATACTTGATACAAGTCCTCAATGGTCTCTTGTGAAGGTGTTTTAGGATTATTGCTGGGACTCCCGCTATCGATTGCGTCTTTTGACATCTTAGTGAGAACGCTTACAAATTCTTTGCGAGGGATTCCCCATTTTTCGAGATTCGGCATATCTAATGATTTGCATAAGTTTTTCACGGATTGTACTGCAATGTCTGCAGCATCTTCATCTGATAATTTCGATGCTTCGGGAGAAAAGATTCTACCGATATCTGCCAGTCTGTCAATACATGAATCTTTGCTATATTCCAGTATGGCAGGCAATAGCATCGCATTCGAGAAACCGTGCGGTACATCAAATAGAGCACCAATAGGTCGGGACATGCCATGGACTAAACAGACAGATGCATTGGAAAAAGCACTGCCAGCTTGGAGGGCAGCGAGTGACATGCCTTCTCGCGCTTCAATATTTTGACCGTCCGTGAATGCTGCTTGCAAGTTCTTTGAAATTAACTGGATTGCCGACAAAGCCATCATATCTGTCATCGGATGAGACTTTTTGGATATGTAGGCTTCAATCGCATGACTCAGTGCGTCTACACCCGTCGCAGCTGTGACCTTTTGCGGAGATGAGAGAGTCAGCAACGGATCGACGATGGCTATATTCGGCATGAAAGCAGGTTGTTTAATCATCATCTTGACAGTCGTTGCCGAATTTGTGATCACTGTTACGTCAGTTGCTTCTGAACCGGTTCCTGCAGTAGTCGGAATGGCGATATGAGGTACAGGTGTGATGTGCGCAATTTTCTTCATGCCTACGTACTCTTCAATATTTCCCCCGTTAGTCGCGACGACTGCAACCGCTTTCGCTGTATCGATACAGCTTCCGCCACCCAATGAAATGATTAAGTCACACTTTTCGTCTTGATACAATTGCAATGCCTCTTCTACATATTGGTCATTTGGTTCAGAGGCTACACCAAGAAAAACGACACTATTAACGGAATGTTCCGATAATTTATCTTGGCAATTGGCAACGTAACCGAGCGTCTGCATGATTTGATCACTGATGATCAATGCTTTTTTACCGAGAACTACTGCTCTTTCACCAACCTGTGCAAAAGCATGTTGTTGATACAATATCGTCGACGGCATATGAAACGTTTTGCAAGATCCCATTCAGTCAGCTCCTCATCTACTATTATTTGTACTAGAGTAGTGCTTTTGAAAAGAGTAAAATAAAAGTGTAGCGTTGAGGCTACACTTTTATTAATAAACTGAGTGTAGCATTCGCGCTACACTCAGGTCAAGATATTAAATTTTTTTAATTTTTTGTATAAAGTTGTTCTATGAATTCCAAGTAGCTCGGCAGTCTTTGACTTATTGCCTTCTGTTTTCTCCAATAAATCAAGAATCATCTTTTTTTCTTCCACGCCTTGTTTTTCTCTGACGGTTTCCAAAGTATAGATACTTTGTTGATCTAGAATCGTTTTTGGCAAGTCTGTCACGTCGATACTAGCGGAGTCCACTACACTAACTAAGTCTTCTACCACATCAATCAATTCTTCGATATTGTCTTTCCATTGGTAATTCATTAAGCAGGAAATAGCTGACGTTGTGAAAGACTTCTCGGCTATTTTATGGGAAAAACAAACTTCCTGCATATAATGCGACAGTAAGTACGGGATATCTTCTTTCCTGTTGCGTAGTGGCGGAATAGATAGTTGCAGTGGATTTAATTGAGCGTATAACTCTGAACTGAACGAGTCTCTTTCCGCTAATTCATGCAAATTCTGTGTAGAAGAAATAATGAGTTGAATAGCAAAGTCGTCTGGGGCTTGTTTTAAAAAGGCCAGTAACTTCATTTGAATCGTCATGGATAACCGATCTATATCTTGCAAGTACAGTGTGCTCGGCTCTCTGGAAGTGAGAATTCCCCCCTTACCGAAAAGCCGTTCCTCCACTTTTTTCGGTCCCTGTACCGCACAGTGAATGATCGTGAATGGTTTGGAGGCGAGGGGGCTTAACTGATGAATACTTTCTGCGAAAGCGTTTTTCCCCGTGCCTTTTTCTCCTGATAATAAAACTACGGCTTGCGTTCGTGCGGCAGTCCGAGCTTTTCTTTTTAAGTCGGATATTGCTTCACTCGTTCCGATAATTTGATTAAGACTCGAAAAGCCTTCGGATGACAGGGGAGGGAGTTCTGTATCGTTCATGACTTTCTGCAATTGCAGTCGTTCATAGATTCGATAAATATCCGAAACCCCTTCAAAGATCAGCATTCCAATGGCTGCGACTACTTTGCCGTTCTTCCAGACAGGGATTCGATGCACGACCATGTCCTGTCCTTGTATATTTTGTAGAACGCCTCTTTCGGGCATCCCTTTTTGGACGGTTTCATGTAAATTGGTGTTCTCGATGATGTCTGTTACATGCCTTCCGATTGCCTTTGATCGGGGAACGCCTGTAAATTTACTATATGCATTATTGAATTCAATAATCATCCCCTTTTCGTCTACGACAGCAATTCCTTCAAACGCTTTTTCAAGTATGACAGTTAAAATATCCGAAACTTTTTCATTCTGTATATAACTTTCCATTAATGCTGACAGTCCTTTGAAAATTTCCTTTTGGGTTAATAGACCAGTGAGTTCGCCTTGTTGATTTTTCACAACAAAGATACGAGCATCGTTGGAGTCAAAAGGAAGTTCACTCAGCAATGTCTGTTCATCCACTTCCGCTACTGGCATTGGCAACATCGTCTCAAGCAATATATGCTTGTCGTGCCCATTGACGAATGCTTCGAGTACATGATGGAGAGTCATCATGCCAATCGGTCTATGGTGCGAATCGACAACCGGAAGAAACTCGACTTTCAATTCCTTCAGAACTTTAGCCGCTTCGAGCAATGTTTTATCAGCTTGAATGACTGTCGGGTTTTCATTCATCCAATTGGCTACAGACATCCACTTTTTATCGCTTTCAAATTGTATGAGTGTATCAATAAATGTGTCTTTAAACATGAGAGCCTCCAGAAAGATATCTATTTTACTTTGTGTTGCTTCATTATAGCTCAAAAGAGGTACCAGGTCCCCACACAATTCGGGAAGGGGAGGGAAGAGATGAGGGGGAAGAGGTACCAGGTCCCCACACAACTTGAAAACAATTCGGAAAACTCTGTACGAAATTGTGTATCCAGATAAGGATCAGGTGACGTAGTAGAAGAATGGTAGTTAGAAAACAGAAAGTGCAAATGATTCCTATTTTCCGTTTGAAGAATTGAATCTTTGCCGCTATTACAGTTGATGATTGCGATTTCTATGTATTTTGGGATTTGAATTGTGCGAGAATTGTGTGAGGACCTGGTACCATCCCCAAGTGAATTGTGTGAGAATTGTGTGGGGACCTGGTACCAAAAAAGCCTGGTACCCAAAAAGCCGCCGCAAGACGACCAAATGACATGGGCGTCTCGCAGCAGCTAAAAGTATTTTCTCTATGTCAATCAAAGACCGATTGCAGTCTGGTTTCGAAGCGCTAGAAGATCTTTCAACGATTCTACTTGTTCGTTAGGTAACGCCATCATCGGTAAACGAACGCCACCAACCGGTACGCCCATCAAATTCAACGCGGCTTTCGTTGGAGAAGGGTTCGGTGCAGCAAACATCGCTTGCATGATTGGCAATAGACCACGGTAGATGGTCGCGGCTTGCTTTGTATTGCCAGTTTTGAAGTGGCGCACCATTTCCGCCATTTCATTTCCTATAATATGAGCAGAAACCGACACGATGCCCGTGCCGCCAATAGCTAGTACAGGAAGTGTAGACGCGTCATCACCTGTGTAGACAAAGAAGTCATCTCCAGTATGTTCGATAATCGCAGCTACGGCTTCTAGGTCACCACTCGCTTCTTTGACAGAAGTAATATTCGATACGTTGTTAGCCAGTCGGATAATCGTTTCCGGCAACATGTTCACAGCGCTACGTCCCGGGATATTGTACAGCATGATCGGTAATGTAGTCGTTTGGGCAACCGTCTTGAAGTGCTGGTACAACCCTTCTTGACAAGGCTTATTATAGTACGGGACAACGAGCATGATTCCGTCGACGCCAGCTTCTTCCGCTTGGATCGTCAAGTCAATGGATTCTCTTGTACTGTTCGTTCCTGTACCTGCAATAACCGGCGCACGGCCTGCAACTGTTTGCACGGTAAATTTGAATAGATCCACTTTTTCTTGTGCGGTTAGAGTAGGGGATTCTCCTGTCGTACCTGCGACAACTAGTGCGTCTGTTCCATTGGCTAGTAAGTGATTGATTAAGGTTTTTGTTGCTGGGTAATCGATGTCTCCTCTTTCATCAAACGGAGTTACCATCGCTGTCATAATTGATCCGAAATTCATTATTCTCCACATCCTATCATTTTATTAAAAAACATAGAGGTGGGGGCGATATAATTGAACGCAAAAAGCAACAACGAAGGCTCGCTGTTGCGTTGAAATAATGAATTATTTCTTTGCACGAGATAGCCCACCATACAGTTTCCCATATGACAATCCTGCACTTGTTCAGTCCAGAATCAGCTTGGAGGTCATGAGAGTCTCGCCGCTTCGGCAAATTCCCCTTTCCACAATCTTCACAGGACCTCATGATCCTCTGATTGCGTACTAATGGTTTTTGCGCCTCTATCCTTATTTCCGAATTATCGAAATAAGTGAAAGTTTAATTATTCCTACTGTACTTGGTATCTGAAGAAATAGCAACCATAAGTTTTCTAGATGAATGTTTTGTCTATCAATGACACATCGTGCAACAATGCGTCTACAAGTGTACTGAAGTCGCCTCATTCCTTCGACAATTCATCGCCCAGTATTGTGTTAGCCTCCAAAAAGTGCTATCTTATCAGTATAATAGCCTAAGAGTAAACTGGGCTTTTCTTGCTTGATTTATGCATTACATATGTTTTCTGAAAAGGGGAATTCGATGAGTACTATACATGAGTCCGCGAATAACAGGCCGGAAGAGTTACAGCGTATACTAGATAAAGAATTATTACAGTTGGAGAAAATTACGATTGATGATTTCGAAGTAGATCCTATCGAGAAGCCTGTCACGCAAGAAGATTTAAAGCAATTTCAGCAATTTACATCGACGAGTTTTCGTTCTCTAGAAGAATTGTTCGAAAGCAATCAAGCTGTTTTGCCCGTAGACGAGGCCATAACGCGTTTGCAAGATGAAGCACGGGAAGACCGCGTTCAAATGGCTAAACGTGCAGTGCAAATCTATAGTTTATTTGAAGACGTACGTCAAACGGTTGATCCTGAATCGGTCGATTTGATCGCACAGTTGGATGCAGTGATGGATCAAGCGCATCTGTTACTTGAAGAAATCGGCATAACAGAGTTGCCGGTGTACGATGAGTATTTCGATGAAAGCTATATGGAAGCGGTTGGCACAATACCCGAAGAAGAAGCGCAAGGGATTGAGCGTTTTAAAGTGGCGGCTGTATTCCGCAGAGCCTTTTCAATAGAAGGTCAAGTCATTCAAGATGCACTAGTGAAAACGGTTTCGTAAAAGGGGGAACGTGTATGACGAGCATAACAATTGATCAATGGGTGAGTCACTACGTACGCCCGTTTAGTAGGTGGAGGTGATTCAATGAGTTCATTCACTAACGTTCCCATGCTGATTCAACAAATGCAACAAGAAATACGACAGAAACGTTACACATTAGCGCTTGATACGATACGTGAACTGGAAAAGCTAAATGTGAGCCGCAAGCAGATTCTGTGGCATAAAGCATTGCTTGAGAGCAAGGTCGGAAATTTGCATGTGGCATTGGCCTACTTGAAGGAACTAGATAGCGAGGAGCTACATGCCGTCAAGTTACAACAAACGATTACCGACAATTGGGATACGTATACGCAGATCATCGCTAAATATAACGATGCAGTATCGGAAATTCAGCTAGGATTTGGCGAAAAAGCGTTACATATCATAGATCACGCGATGCAACTAGCAGGAAAATTACCCATCCCAATTGAATTATATCGTATGAAAACGGTCTTGTTGGCACGTTATGAAAGTGGCACATTATCTCGCTATACGGCGGGGTTACCTTTGTATGCGCTTGATGATCCGACAATTAAACGTGTCGTGGCGGCAGAACCTCCGCGTCCAGATATCCCACGACCGGTTCCAAAGCCTAAGCGAAAGCGCAAGCTGAAAAAAGAGGCGGTAGTATTCCTTGCTAGTGTTGCGACTGTCCTGTTGGTATTCGTCGTCTGGTTATTAGCCAATCTCTTTGCACAGCCTGAAACCGCAACGGAGTCGCCAACTACAGCAGCGGTGAAAAAGCCGGTTATTATGGAGGATGTGCCGAAGAAAGAAAAGCCGGTTGAAAAGGTAGTCACAAAACCTACAGAAGAAGCAGAGCTTGAATTTGTTTCAAATGAAGCGGCAAAAACGTATTATAATGAAGGCTACAGGCAATTTTTAAAAGAAGACTTCCCAGCAGCAGTTGCGTATTTGGAATATGCTGTACGTACGGAAGAAAGTGATTACTTTACGGATGATGCCTCGTACTTCCTAGCTTCGAGTTATTTGCGTGAGCAGAAATATGAAGATGTAGTGGAAATCGCGAAAGCTTTCCGACAAGAACAAGATGTGAATTATCAGGAATCACCTTATCGAGAAGGTATCCGTCTTCAAGAAAGCCGCGCTTTGTGGCAGCTTGGCAAGGAGACTCAAGCTGTGTCGATTCTGGATGAATTGATTCATAAGTCGAATGAAGATTGGGTGACTTATGAAGCGAGGGCAATGAAGAAGTTGGTAGTGGAGGGTGAGAGTGGGGAGGAAGAAGAGGCGGCTAGCTGAGTTGGCTTGGGGTCGGGCGGTTGTGTGTGAATACCGCGCTAAAGTTGGGGTGGACCGCGCTATTGTGTGTCCATACCGCGCTAAAGTCAGGGCAGACCGCGCCATTGTGCGTCCATACCGCGCTAATGTCAGGGTAGACCGCGCAATTGAGCGCCCGCACCGCGCTAAAGTTAGGGTGGACCGCGCCATTGTGCGTCCATACCGCGCTAAAGTCAGGGCGGACCGCGCCATTGTGCGTCCATACCGCGCTAATGTCAGGGTAGACCGCGCAATTGGGTGTCCGCATCGCGCTAAAGTCGGGGCATACCGCGCAATTCCGTGTCAGCATCGCGCCAAAGTCAGGGCGGACCGCGCAATTGGGTGTCCGCATCGCGCTAAAGTTAGGGCGGACCGCGCCATTGTGCGTCCACACCGCGCTAAAGTCAGTGCAGACCGCGCCATTGTGCATCCATACCGCGCTATTCCCACGCCAAACCGCGCCAATCCACCCAAACCACAAAAACAGGAGCAATCCGCGAAGTCAACTAACTTCGCGGATTGCTCCTTCTGTTATTCCAGTGATTGAATCAACTCAATATTATGTTTCTCCCACTCGGTCATCTTTCCGTCAAAGGATGGGTTCGGTTCGTACCAAGACTGTGAGCCAAAGTAGTTTTGCAGTTCTTTTGATTTGAATATATAGCCGTGCCGTGCATAAATTTCATTGCGGGCTAAACGCAATTCTTCTTTTGACAGTCCTTTGAGATCAGATGTGTCGAGGAACACGTCACCGCTATACGAGATGATGAACTGGTCGTTTGAATCGCCAGCTGGAACTTCTTTAATTACTTCTTTGACAATAACGGTTTCGACAGGTTCGTCCTTCACGACGTCGTTTTGTACGACTGGTAAATCATTGTCGGTTTCCACGTTAGTTTCGATGGCTAATTCTTTGATGGAATCAAAAGTGAGGTGAACCGATTGCTTCGCGCCGAATACATTCGCTTGAATTTCTTCACGTACGCTTTCGTCCTGTAAAGTTGTAGTCATTTTGATAGGGTAAATCCCTGCCATATACGGGCCGAATTCTGCTTGTTCATTACTTTTTTTGATATAGCCTATCTCAGTATCGTGGATCGATAGTACGGTTTCTTCCCCGATAGATTTCACCTTAAGAATATAGCCCGCCGGATTGATCGTATAGTGGGGGAAGAGGCCGAATCGCTTTCCTGTTACATGCATAGAGAACATGCCTTCGTCGGTCTTTTCTTTTAAATTGGTTTCTATTACTTGAACGATAGAAGGATTTTTCTCAACCAATGTAAGCAATGCTTGAATACTTTCTGCATTAATCGAAATACGACTATCTTTCGGCACAATCAATTCATGCAATGCGTCTTGATCTTGCTCGATCAGCGCTGAAATGAAGTGCTCTGTTGTTGCCTTTCGACCGTATTTTGTTTCCATAGCGTAATAGCTTGTAATCGCGGCTAGCACAATAACTAGTAATACAATCGGATACAATGGGGTTTTCAGTAACGACCGTTTTTTATTCAAATTGCGTGATACGAGAAACGCTTTGCAGTTTGTGCAGTACTCTTGCTGTTTTCTATTCAGTTCATTACATATCGGACATTTTTTCATGTGAATTCTCCTACTTCATGCTATGGTTCTATCTTTTGAATGCGAGTATAGATACCAATGTAGTGAAGATTATACTATGATTGACGGGATTATTCTAGATGTAAGGAAGTCTGTTGCATAAAGGAAGTAAGGCGCGGAATATGCAGGGAAGAGGATGTTTCAAAATTCGTCATGTAAAGTAGTCCTATCTAACGTATAGGATGTATGAAGATGGTAAATGGTGAGTTATAATGGTTTAAAAGATTCCCATATTGCTAAAGTGTGGCAGGGAAGAAAAGAGGCGCGAATGAAAGGACAGCATCGTATACTTTTGATGGTATGTATTGGGTTGTTGGCAGTACTTGGATTTCAAGGGATCGTCAGTGCAGAAGCCGTTTCACATGAATTATTGGTAGAGTATGAAGAAACTCGCCAGGCATTTTCAGTAGACGGAAACTTACCAGGTGTAGAAAGTCGTGAAATAATCACAGACGAAGTGGAGTTATGGAGTTTTACAGATTCAGCAGAAATGTTATTCATGAAGGAACAACTTCTTGCAGATCCAAACGTCTTGCATGTTGAAACGAATCATGCGCGTTATTCGCATGTCGTATTTAATGATCCTATTCTTGTAAAGCAGTGGTGGATTCCACAAATGAAGCCGCAGTTGATGTGGTCTAGAGTGCAAGAGCAAAAGAAAAAGACTGTCGTAGCCGTCATTGATTCTGGCATTGATCTATATCATGAAGACTTACAGGGGCGAATTCAGCCAGGCGGTTATAATTTCTACGCAGATAATTCGAATGTTCAGGACGTCAACGGTCATGGAACGGCTGTCGCGGGAGTCATTGCCTCTAAGGCTGGGAATAATCTAGGAGGAGTGGGAATTGCGGGAGGATATGACACCAAAGTATTGCCGTTGAAAATCTCGCACCTGGACGGTCTTAGTAAAGTGTCGGATAGTATCAAGGCGATTGATTACGCCATCCTAAAGCAAGTCGATGTGATCAACATGAGTTACGGGGGTAGCCAATTTTCCCAATTCGAGGAAAAGGCGATTCAGCGTGCAGTGGAATCGGGTATCACGGTCGTTGCGTCTGCAGGAAACGATGCAACAAAGGGGAATTCCATCATGTTTCCCGCGTCTTATCCATCTGTCATTTCAGTTGGGGCAACGGAAAGAGATAATCAGCGCGCTTCTTTTTCAAACTATAACTCTCACGTTAGCTTAGTTGCGCCAGGCGTGGCAATCAATACAACATCAATCAATAATAGCTATATATCAGTCAGTGGAACCTCTTTTTCAGGACCTATGGTAGCAGGCGCCGCGTCTTTAGTGAAGTCTTTGAAGCCGGAAGCAACGCCTGCTGAGATTAGTAGGCTACTTGAAATGACAGCGACTGACTTAGGGGCACCGGGTAAAGATATTTATTTCGGTGCGGGTTTAGTCAATATAGAACGACTTAGCAACGCGTTGCCTGCTATCACTACACCTACTTCACCGAATGAATTTACCGGTGATTTTCCAGAGTTGAAAGTACTACCGAATAAAGTATTCACAATCAAATTTACGAGCGAATTGTCACTTGGAAAAGAGTATGCTCCACATATTTTTATTACCCGTAAGCCAAACAGTGCAGAACGTATCGAAAGTTTTACAGCGAGAGTGGATCCTATGAATAGTAAGCAATTATTCATTACACCAACTACAGAATGGCAGCCAGGTGTTCATTATTTACGTGTGGATCGAGGGCTACAGAATAAAAATGGGATTGCAATGAAGAAGTCCTTTGCTGTGATGTTTACCGTATATCCTGACTAATCACATACAATCGAAAAAGGCTATTGCGATCAGTCATGGAGACGCCCGCAATAGCCTTTTGTGTACTTTACTTCGTTACTTTAGAAAACATTTCATCCGTACTAATATCTAAGATCATATCGTCCACTTCAGGTTTCGTCTTGATCATTTCCATTTCATGGAGCCAGTCCCGTACATCTTCCCACGAAGTTTCATCCAGAGCGCCAAAAGCTTCACCGTGTGTATCCATCTTAGGCAATAGAATTTGTAAGCTTTCCGTTTCGATTGCTTTGTCCAACGGGAAGTTTGCTTGATCTTGGTTGTTCAGCAAGAGGTCGAGTGCTTCTTCGGGCTGTTCTACCATAAATTCATAGCCTTTTTGTGCTGCTCGCCAGAAAGCCTGGATCGCGTCTTGTTCTTTATCCCAAGTATCATCACTCGTCAATAACACGATTTCACTATAATTCGGCACGCCATAGTCTACCGGATTAAAGTAGCGTGTTTTGAATCCTTTTGAGTCCATGACAGGCACTTCGTGATTAATAAATGTTCCCGTCACGGCATCGACGCGTTTTGAAACGAGTGAAGATTCCAGTTCAAATCCGACGTCGATCATATGTACTTTGTCGTAATCGCCCCCGTCATTCGACACCATCGTTTTAATCAACGATTCGTTCAGTGGAATCCCGGGATAGCCGATAGTTTTCCCTTCAAGGTCTTTAGGTGATTGAATCGAGCTTTCTTCCAGCATGACGGTGTAATTAAGCGGCTCACGCACGATGGAGGCAATCGCTTTAACCGGAATATCTTCATTTGCTTGCGCTAAAATGACATCGGGTTGGTAATACAGTCCAAGTGTCACTTTTCCCGCTGCAGTCAAGTTCATTGGATCGGTCGGATTGGCAGGAAATTGAATGTCTACCTCCACATTTTCTTCATTAAAATAGCCTTTTTCCTGCGCTACATATAGATAACTATGTACGGCATTCGGATACCAGTCGAGCATGATACTAACTTTTTTCATTTCATTGCTAGGTGTTTCTTCTTGTTTAGCAGGGGGTGTATCTTTCGTACATCCAGCTAGCAATAACAGAAGAAACATGATGCTAAGGAACAGACGTTTTTTCATTGATGATTCCTCCAGTGTAAAAAGTGTTTTTCTAATACGACGACGAGTAGAAAGAAGATAATACCTACTGCAGAAAGCAAGACGATCGGTGCGAATACGGCGGCACTGTCAAATTGCGTCATCATTCTTCTGCTGAAATACCCGAGTCCTGCCTGAGCGCCTAGCCATTCTCCAATAGCTGCACCGATTACGCTAAGTGTAACCGCCACTTTGAGCCCGGAGAAGAATGATGGCAAAGCGGAAGGTAGGTCTAGTTTATAGAAGATATCTTTTGAAGATGCGCCCATTGTCCGCATTAATTCATGCAAGTTTTTATCCGAAGAGCGTAAGCCGTCGAAAACGCTGACGGTTATCGGGAAAAAAGTAATGAGGACGGTGACCGCGACTTTACTCCAAATGCTGTAGCCGAACCACAAGACAAAAATCGGTGCGAGCGCAATGACAGGAATCGTTTGCGACGCGATGAGAATAGGGTAAAACGCTTGCTCAATTGGCTTCTTACTATACATCGCAATCGCCAGTGTGGATCCGATGATGATCGAAATAGATAAGCCGATCAAAATAGTTAAAGCAGTCGGAGGTAAGTGGTGGATAAACAGCTCCGTTTTCAGCTCCCATAACCTGATCAGAATCGCAGAAGGGGACGGGAAGAGGAAGCTTTTGTCGTAAAGACGTGCTGCAATTTCCCATACGCCAAGTACGATCGCGACGAAAAGTATAGACCAACTATACGAAGTCATCTTCTTCATAGCCGCGCCTCCGAACGAAGGTCGCCGATGAGTTGCTCTTTCAGTTCCATCAGTTCCGGGCGTGCCAAGTCCCGCGTCGTGCGTGGTCGGCTGAGAGGCACGATGACTTCGCGAATCGTCTGCACCGGTTTTTCAGCGAGCACAAAGATGCGATCGGATAGAAATAAAGCTTCGTCGATATCATGTGTGATGAAGACGATGGTTTTATCGAGTTTCTGCCATTGATCGATTAGCCACTCTTGCATCGTCAGCCGCGTGATTGCGTCCAGTGCGCTGAATGGCTCGTCCAATAATAAAATATTTGAGCCGGTCAGGATCGTTCGCAAAAAGGAAACACGTTGTCGCATCCCGCCGGATAAGTTTCCAGGGTAGGCGTTTTCTTCTCCAGCTAGTCCGAAGTCAGCGAGTAGTTGGATGATTTCATCGGAAGAAGGTTTGCGTCCTTGAAGCTCTACTGGTAATTGAACATTTTCTAGAATCGTTCGCCACGGCATGAGTAAGTCTTGCTGCGGCATATAGCCGACCTTGCCTAGCCGCCCCATTGTCACTTCTCCGTTCAATGAAATCTTCCCACTGTCAGGGTTCTCAAGGCCGGTGACGAGTCGGAATAACGTACTTTTACCATACCCGCTTGGTCCAATAATGCTAACGAATTCGCCTTCTTTAACGTGCCAGTCAACTTGATCGAAAATAACAGTAGGTTTCGAAGCTTTCGTTGCTTGATAATGAAAAGAGACATTCGTAAACTCTAAAACTTTATTCATCATATTCTTACCACTTCTCATTTCTTCAAAAAATTCACACAAAAAAACCACTTCTCTGTGCGAAGCGGTTGCATAGTACGGCCAAAATCCGTCATATGTCCACTTCCCTCCGCTAGCATTATCTAGTGCAGGTTCAAGGGTTAAGGCGAACGCCTTTCTCAGCTAAAGCACCCCTAGTGTTTATCCAACTCTTATCGTTACATAGTCTAGTAAAGTAGTCAACTTCAATTTAGTAACTATTCTAGTAACAATCCGCAAACCTCTTGCATTTAATTGGTCATCTATGTAATATAATGACTAGCAGACCGGAATGGTATTTCGGTCATTTTAAAGGGAGTGTCTTCATGGATCGAAGAGAAGAAATTATATTGGCGGCTGAAAAATCATTTTCGATGTTTGGCTATAAAGCGACGACGATGGATCAGGTAGCGAAGATAGCGAATGTAGGAAAGGGTACGATCTATACGTTTTTCTCAAATAAAGAGGAATTATTTCATTCAATTGTGTGGAAAATGGTTGAAGAAATGAAAGATATCTCTGAACGGACAGCTATAGAAGGTGCGACTTTTCAAGAGAATGCCCATGCGCGTATTATGCAGTTGCTGAAATTTCGCGAGACGCATCAGTTATTCATTAAACTGATAGAAGAAGAGAAAGAGTTGCGCACACCTGCTGTAGGAGATGTGTTAACTACTATTGAGAAGGAAATAGTGAATTTCATTGCTGGAAAGATTGATCGCGGTGTCGCAAAAGGAGAATTGAAGCCATGTGACAGCGAGCTGATTGCATATCTTTTATTCAAATCTTATGTAGCACTAGTTAACGATTGGTCAAAAACGCATGACAAACAGCTGACGGAGAAGCAAATCACGGACGTGTTAAACAATACAATTTTCTCCAATTTATTAGTGTGACGTGCGAATGACGGAATATAGAGTGAGGGTTTATACTAGATGAATAAAATTTGGTTCATAGTCAGACGGGATCTCCGGAATATCTCCAAGAATAAAGCCGCGCTCATTGTCATTGCGGCGATTGCGTTTCTCCCTTCCCTTTATGCTTGGATGAACATCCTCGCTTCGTGGGATCCCTACTCCAATACGAAAGGCGTAGAAGTCGCGGTCGTCAGTGAAGACGTAGGTGCAAAAATCGAGGATAAGGAATTCAATGTCGGGGATGAAGTCATCGTCTCGCTGACCAAGAACGACGATCTAGGCTGGCAGTTTGTAACGAAAGATGAAGCGTTAAAAGGCGTGAAACACGGCGATTACTATGCTGCGATCATTATTCCGGAAGACTTCTCAGAGAATTTAAGCAGTATCGTAACCGATGATATTAAAAAGCCATCATTGGATTATTATATTAATGAAAAAATCAATGCAATTTCCCCGAAAGTAGCGGGCAAAGGCGCGTCTGCTATTGTAGAAAATATCGACAAAACATTCGTCGAACAAGCGAATGAAGCAGTCCTCAAAGTATTCAATAATCTCGGAGTAGAAATTGAAGGAAATCGAGTGAATATCGAAAAACTACGGGATTTAATTTATCAATTGGAATATGACATTCCTGAAATTTATTCGAAATTACAGATGGTAGATAAAGGCTTGGATTTTGCCGATTCATCTATTGATCGCGTAGATGTCGTGCTGGATGATGTCAATGCCGTGCATGCTAATGCGAAAAAGTTGAACGCACGCTTGATCAATAAGTTGCAAGAGAATGAAAAGGCTGTGGATCACACGTTGCGCGTCATTACGTCTAATTTGGAGAGTGCACAGACGGCATTTCGCAAAGTACCTAATTTAACGAGCGAGCTGTCAGGCAAAGGAGAAGACGTCGATCGTCTTGTCGAATCGCTACGTGATAAGCAAGGCAAGTTGGAAGATACGAATGCGCGTTTAGATGATATTTACGATTATTTGAAAAAACAAGATCAGAACCTTAAAGAATCTACAAACATTAAAGATTTGCAGAGTACTTTGAATGATAGCGTCACAGATTTAAACCGTCTGAAAAAGAATTTGGAAACGATCATTTCTACTTTGCAGAGCGGTAACAATCCAGCGACTGATTTAATTACGCAAACACAAGCGCTGTCTGACAAACTCGCTGAAGATATGGAAAAAATTAAAGGCAATTACGAAAATGTATTATCACCGCAAACTCAAAAGCTCATGAAGCAGTTGAATGAGCTTTCCGTAAATATGACGAGCATATTAAATCGCGCGACTGAAGTAAACAGCAATGCACAGAAAGTCGTTCAAAGCTTAATCGGTAAGCGTGAATCCATTGACTTCAGTAAATACCAGGAGCAATTCGACACTATGTCTACTGCGATAGAAAGTCAGATTGGTAAAATGGATACAGTCATTTCTGTTTTAGAAGCGGCAAGTAAAGTGACAGGCAGTGACAAACTTGACGGTTTGCAACAGAGATTCATCGCGTTACGGGATCAATTATCGTCGACCAAACAAGCCATTGATAAAGTGCAAGCCGCTATTACTAAAGGGGAGAAACCGAGCCTCGAGTTGTTGAATCAACTAAACGGACAGCTACAGGCAAGCCAGCAGAAGATTGTCGATGCACGCAATCAATTCGATACGAATAGCCAAAATGCAATTCAAGATGCTATGGAACAACTACAAACTTTCGATGAAGGACTTCGCGATCGGTTCAATGAACTTCAAGCCTCAAAAACAGAAATTGATGAGAAACTTGCTGGATTGCTAGAAACGACGGAAGATCCCAAGGTGACAATTGGTGTACTTCAAACGATGGTCGGCCGAATCGATAACGGACTTTCGGCAATTGGCTCCATCCAAAATGGATTAACGGATCTTGAGAAATTTATTAATTCGGATACACTGTCCAATGAAATCGAACGAATCAAAACGGTTCAAGACAGCCTGACATCTGCCCATTCATCAGTGGACGGCTTAGTGGGTCGAATCAATGAATCAAAAGCGAACGGCAAAAAGCATTTGGCTGAAGTCGATCGTGTATCGGGAGAATTGGATCGTTCAGTTGGAGAGGCTATCGATTTCGTCAATAGTGATTTGACGAGAAAGTATAAATCCGCGATCCGTGATGCAACGAATGCATTGTATGATGTATCTGACGTATTGGATGAAGTAAACGGACGGATTCCACGTCTGCGGACTGCGCTTGAAAAGGCAGAAGAAGGCGTGGCACTTGGCAAAAAAGATTTGGCGAAAGTGCAACAACACTTCCCAGAAGCACGAGACACAATTGAAAAGTTAGCAGAAAAGATCCGCAAGTTAGAAGAAGACGGAGACTTGGATAGATTATTGGATGTTCTTTCAACAGATCCGACAGGTGTCAGTAAGTTTCTTGCTGAACCCGTTGTCTTGAATGAACATGCGTTATATCCGATTCCAAACTACGGTTCAGCCATGAGCCCGTTCTACACGACACTTTCATTGTGGGTCGGTGCGTTGTTGATGGTGTCTACATTGAAAGTCGACATTCGAGAGAAGACACGATTTAAAAACTATCAAACCTATCTTGGACGATTGATTATCTTCGCTGGGATTGGCACAATTCAATCATTAATCGTCACGCTCGGTGAGTTATTCATCATGAATGTCTACGTCGTCAACAAGTTGCCATTTGTATTATTCGGTGTACTGATCAGCGTCGTATTCGTTACCATCGTCTACACACTCGTGTCTGTATTCGGTAACACCGGGAAAGTCATCGCGATCATTTTAATGGTCATGCAACTCGGTGCATCAGGGGGCACATTCCCCATCCAGATGGCGCCAGAATTCTTCCAACAGATTTCTGCCTTTATGCCATTCACGCATGCCATCACCTTATTGCGTGAATCTATTGGTGGGATAATCTGGGGAGTCGCGTTGAAACAAATTCTTTATTTACTTATCTATTTCGCATTGGCGTTAGGTGTTGGGCTTGGATTGAAGAAGTTTTTCAATAAGTCGAGCGATAAGTTTATGGAGAAGGCGAAGGAGAGCAATATTGTGATGTGATGGATAGATAGATAGAAAGACTGCGCTGGGGGTCATGTTAGTTGTGACGGCTTCTTGGTGCAGTCTTTTTTGTGGTTTGGGAGGTGGCGGGGGAGGGGGACGTAGTGGGAGTGGGTGTATGGGGACGGACCGCGCTATTCGGAGCGTAAACCGCGCGAAAGTTGAGGAAGACCGCGCTATTAGCAGTCTAGACCGCGCCAAAGTCATCCATCATCGCGCTATTGCCGCTTGAAACCGCGCCAAAGTCATGCCACATCGCGCTATTCAGCTACCTATCATTGAAAGTTCTACTTGTTTTGATGTCCCATACAAGTGTCACGTCATAAATGGCCAGCAAAAGTGAGAAAAGTTCACTAATTAGTAAGGTAAACGTAATTATTTTCATCAAATATGGCGTTACATGAATACATATCAAGTCAACTTTTCAATTTCATTACCCAAAATGCTAGTAGAATTGAAAAGTGCCCCTCAATTTAACACTGAAATTCAAAAAACACACAGATGTTCTCAAATGGTTACCTCCTTGTTATACTTATAGGAACAAAAAAGGGGGTAATTTGTATTGATTTATAAGCAAAGGAAAGTTCCTGAAATTTTAGTTGGTCAGCAATTGTTGCTAAAGAGGCTACGTCCTAACCATCCGAACTTCTTGAAGTTACAGAAGGACTGTTACAATAGCCAAGCTGGGTTTGGTGGAGAAAGAGATTTCGATTATCAGATGCGGGAGTTTAAACCAGATTATCCGTATGCCATTCTTCATGATCTATATCTTCAGCATGATCACGTATATTTTCAAATCGATTCGCTATTAATAACACCGAGTGCCATTATAGTTTTTGAAGTGAAAAACATGGCCGGTAAACTTTTCATTACACAGAATCCTACTCAGTTTATTAAAGAAGAGTTGAGTGGCAATCGTTTGGTATTGAAAAGTCCAATAGAAGAGTTGGAAAGAAAAAAGTATTTTTTGACACGGTGGTTGAAAGATCATGATATCGAGTTACCGCTTCTGGATTTTGTAGTTCTCGCTTATCAAAATGAACTTATTATCGAGAATTTGGCAACCGACAAAGTAGTGTTTGCTTATGAGGTACCCAATAGATTGAGGAGGTTGGAAAACCAACAAACTATTTTATCTAATGAAGAAATTCGTCAACTAGCTTATCAACTCAAAATTCAGCATCGGGTTTTTCATCCATTTCCCCTCCATAAGAAGTATGAAGTAAGTTTGTCTGATATACAGTCTGGTGTTTTTTGTACGTCTTGTCAGCACTCCCAAATGACTTGGCTGTCAAAAACGTGGAGATGCCTTCATTGTGGTCATCGTGATCTCAAAGCTCACTTTCCTGCACTACAAGATTGGTATTGTATTTTTGGACCCCATATAACAAATAACCAACTACGCCAATTCCTATCCATAAATAGTCGGCACACTGCTCGCCGTCTTCTGACTACACCAAATACTAGTGTTACTGGAAGCGGTCGCGCAGCAGTTTATCGTATTTCATCCGATATTCTCCTCACGAATGAATTCATCCATAGCTAAAAATTAATTATAAGTATCTTTTCTTCTGTGTAATGAACGTGGAAATAAGTATTCAGCCGCGCAATTAAGGCTGAAGATAGCGCTAAATTATGAGTTAATCGCGCCATGTTAAAGATGAAAAGCGCCATTAGGCACTAAGACCGCGCTACTGTTGAATAACACCGCGCCAAACTAGTCTAATACCGCGCTTTTATGCATAGTCGGCTCAACAAAAAGAGCAGTTCACCAATTCGAACCGCTCTTTCAATCTTCATTCTATTTACATCAAATCCCAAACCGTCTTGATAATCTCATCGCATTTCACAAATAGTGAACTCTCTAAAACAAATGTATGCAGAGTTCCATCTTTTAACTCAACCGTAATTCCATTCGGCACAATACCCAACACGTACGAAGAGTCAATATTATTGATGTCGGCAATATCGAATTCCAAAATATCTCTTTGGAAATGCATATTGCGTGGCTGGAAGATAAAACGCTGATTGGTGATAAATAAGTTTCCACTGACGTAATCTATACTTTTACGCAAGTCCACAGGTAATTCGTATTGAACTTTTTCGTTTTCTTGAGAATTCGTCATGCAGATCTCTCCTCTATGGATTTTATCTATGACTCTATTTTCATTTTACCTCTATAGATATGTATAGACAAGACATCTAGGTTTGCTTAGGCGCTCTATTGCCCGTGCTATCCGCTCAATCAATGTCCGCGCGCGCTCAATGTGTTGACCTAAGCGCTCTATGGCCTGCGCTACCCGCTCAATCCACGTCCGCGCGCGCTCAATGTGTTGATTTAAGCGCTCTATGGCCCGCGCTATCCGCTCATTCCACCCCAACACCCGCTCTATGACCCGCGCTATCCGCTCAATCCAAGTCCGCAAGCGCTCTATGGCCCGCGCCACCCGCTCAATCCACCCCAACACCCGCTCTATCTAACCCAATATTCGCTCAATAAACCACGCCCGAAGCCAAAATTACTTCTCTATTGACACTAAAAAACTCCGTCTGTTATCATTATGTGTAACCGGTACCACATAGAACAGAATGTAGGTGAAATAGTTGGCAAATATACGGGATGTGGCTAAAGCTGCTGGGGTTTCAGTAGCGACTGTTTCACGCTATTTAAATAATAAAGGATACATAAGTGAAGAGGCGAAACGCGTGATTGCACAGGCGGTTGAAGAGTTGAACTATCAGCCGAGTATGATTGCGCGTTCGCTTAGTACAAAACAATCTACGTTTATTGGCTTAATTGTTCCGGATATCGTCAATCCGTTTTTCCCGGAACTGGCGCGTGCGATTGAAGATGTTGCGTTGGCATACGGATATACGGTGATTTTGTGTAACTCGGATGAAGATTTGGAGAAGGAAATAAATTATGTGAAGACGCTGCAACAGAAATATGTGGCGGGTTTCATTGTCGCGACGAGTCATGCGGAAGCGGAACATTATATAGGGCTGGATATTCCCATTGTCGCAATTGACCGGAGAATTCATTCATCAATACCCTATATTGCGACGGATAACCGCGAAGGTGCTCGGATAGGAACGACGCATTTATTGGATAGCGGCTGTAAAAACATTCTTTGCATGCGGGGACCTTCCGGATTAGGTCCTGCAGATGATCGATTTGCTGGGTTCAATGATGCGGTGAAGGGGGAAAATATACATACACATATTATTGAATGTCCATTCCAGTTTGATGTAGCGGAGACCATGGTGAAAAAGGTATTGGCGGAAGTATCGATTGACGGAATTTTTGCGAGCAGTGATGTGACGGCAGCAGGCGCAATGAAAGCTGCGTATTCAGCAGGTATTCATGTACCGAGTCAGCTTCAAATCGTTGGATATGACGGAACGATGCTTGCGAGCCAATTAACACCAGGCTTGACGACGGTAGCGCAGGACTTGTATAGAATTGGTGCGATGGCAGCGCGGATGTTGATTAAATTAATTGAAGGGCAAGAGTTGACGGAGCGTGAAGTACTAATCCCGGCAGAGTTGCTTATTCGCCAAACAACGAGGAGTGAGGCATGATGATAACGGTAATTGGTAGCGCTAATATGGATTTGGTAGTGGGCACACAGAATTTCCCAGATCAAGGAGAGACGGTTCTTGGAAATGTGTTCGATACCGTGCCGGGTGGGAAAGGTGCGAATCAGGCAATTGCTGCGGCGCGACTTGGCAGTGAAACGCATATGGTAGCTTGCGTGGGAAATGATCTATTTGGAACGAGCATTGTGAAAAACCTTCAACAGAATAAAGTCGGCGTCACCGGTGTAGGTACTGTAGACGGAGCTTCGGGCATTGCGAATATATTGCTGTCAGAAGGAGATAATCGGATAATTGTCGTTCCGGGTGCCAATTCTTTGTTGATGCCGACTCATATTGACGAGATAGAAGACCTGATCAAGCGCAGTCAATTGGTCATGCTTCAACTTGAAATTCCGATACCTACTGTCATCTATACATTAGCAAAGTGCCAAGCGCTAGGAGTTCCCGTTATATTGAATCCAGCACCGGCAAGCGGGTTCGAACTTGACATGATGCCTTCCATTACCTATTTGACGCCGAATGAAACGGAATGTGAACAGATCTTCGGCATGGATATGGTCAGTGCATTAGAAAAGTATCCGAACCGTTTAATTATCACGCTGGGTAGTAACGGTGCACGATTCTTCGATGGAGAAAAACACGTCATCGTAGAAAGCTTTAAGACGAATGCTGTGGACACGACAGGCGCTGGTGATACGTTTAACGGAGCACTTGCACATGGCATTGTAGCCGGGATGGACTTGGAACGAGCAGTTCGTTTCGCGAATGCGGCAGCTTCACTTTCCGTAGAGAAGTTCGGCGCACAAGGTGGCATGCCTTCATTTGAAGAAGTGGAAGTGCGTTTGGAGGAAAGCCGATGAAAAAGCACGGCATGATCAATCGCGATATTGCGGCTGTGCTCGCTAAAATGGGTCACACCGATCAATTGACGATTGCAGACTGTGGTCTGCCGATTCCTGAAGGTGTTCCGTGCATCGATCTTTCTTACACACTAGGAAAACCAGGATTCACAGAGGTTTTATTGGAACTTATGAGAGACTTTCAAGCGGAAAAAGTATATATTGCAAGTGAAATAAAAGTGGAGAACCCTGCAGTGTATAGTGAAATAAAACGACTAGAATGCCAGATAGATGAGCTAACACATGATCAATTAAAAGAACAATCAAGACAATCGAAAGTTATTATTCGTACAGGAGAGGCGACACCTTATGCCAATATTATCGTACAGTCAGGCGTCATATTCTGAAAGTGGGTGTGCAGAAATGATTGCGATGAGCGGGATATCGAAAAGTTTCAATGGAAATAAAGTACTCGACAATGTGGAGTTTACTGTAGTCAAAGGAGAAATCCATGCGCTCATGGGAGAGAACGGTGCAGGGAAATCGACGATGATGAAGATTTTGACAGGGATTTATACGCGTGACGTAGGAGAGATCACGGTCAAAGGGAAAAAAGTAGAGTTCAAGAACGCCAAGGAAGCTGAAGCAGAGGGAATTGCGGTCATTCACCAAGAGCTTAATATTTTACCGGACTTGACAGTTGCCGAGAACTTTTATTTAGGTAAAGAAAAGACGTTCGGCAAAAGTGGGATTTTGAAGACGAAAGAAATGAATCGTCAAGCGGAAGAAACTTTATCGAAGCTAGGCTTGGATGTCGATGCACGCACGATCACTCGTGAATTATCCGTTGGTAAACAGCAGATTATTGAGATAGCGAAGGCGGTTTCTTCTAATGCTGAATTAATTATTATGGATGAGCCAACTGCAGCATTGACAGACCGTGAAATTGAAACGTTATTTAAAACCGTTCGAGCATTGCAAGCAGAAGGTGTTTCATTCGTTTATATCTCACACCGAATGGAAGAGATTTTCGCAATGTGCGACCGGATTACGATTTTACGAGATGGACAATACGTTGGTGTACGGAATATAAAAGACACGACGTTTGAAGAAATCGTACAGATGATGGTCGGACGTGAGCTGGGCGAACGATTCCCAGCGCGTGCATGTGAAATCGGAGATGTGAAGCTAAAAGTAGAAGGCCTCGCGCGTGGTGACCATTTTGAAGACATATCGTTTGAAGTGCGAAAAGGTGAAATTGTCGGTATTGCTGGATTGATGGGTGCGGGTCGTACGGAAGTGATTCAATCGATTTTCGGCTTTAAGAAACCGACTGCGGGTAAGATTTTCATTGATGGCAAGCAAGTGGTTATTTCTAATCCGTTGCAAGCGAAAAAGCTCGGCATCGGATATGTCACGGAGGATCGGAAATCGGAAGGGTTGATTCTTGATTTTTCGGTTCGGGAAAACATGTGCTTGACCAACTTCAAGCGGATTTCAAATTCAGGAGTCATTCAACGAACGAAAGAGAAGCAGTTGTATGACACGATGTCTAAACGTTTAGGCGTTCGTACATCTGGACCCGAACAGATTGTCAAGTCGTTGAGTGGCGGTAACCAGCAAAAGGTAGTCATCGCAAAATGGCTTGGAATTGAGCCCGATATTCTGTTTTTGGATGAACCGACAAGAGGTGTCGACGTTGGGGCGAAGAAAGAAATTTACAGCATCATCAATGAATTGGCTGAGCGTGGAGTCGCAATTGTGATGATTTCGTCTGAATTACCGGAAGTAATCGGTATGGCAGACCGCGTGCTCGTCATGCACGAAGGCCAGTTGATGGCAGATATACCGAAAGAAGAAATGACACAAGAACGAATTATGCATTTTGCAACAGGAGGTGACAAAGTTGTCCAAGACTAATATGAAATCGTCATTACAGAAATTAGGACCGGTTATCGGCTTACTATTGATCGTAGTTATTATTTCAATCATGAGTCCGAGTTTTTTAACGATGAACAACTTGTTCAACGTATTGCGTCAAGTTTCCATTAACGCATTGATTGCGTTCGGGATGACGTTTGTTATTTTGACCGGTGGAATTGATTTATCAGTTGGATCGATTCTCGCGTTAACCGGTGCCGTGACCGCGGGTATGATGTCAGGCGGCATGGATCCAATTCTAGCCATGCTACTCGGCGTATTACTAGGTGTGCTACTCGGTGCAATTAACGGTTTAATTATTGCGAAAGGAAAGGTCGCACCATTTATCGCGACACTCGCGACGATGACGATTTTCCGCGGATTGACTTTAGTTTATACTGAAGGCCGTCCGATTTCAGGACTTGGCGATTCATTTACATTCCAAATGCTCGGAAAAGGATATATTTTCGGTATTCCAGTTCCGGTCATCACGATGGCCATCTCCTTTGCAGTGCTGTACTTTATATTGAAGAAAACGACATTCGGACGCCGTGTGTATGCCGTCGGTGGTAATGAAGAAGCGTCACGTCTTTCCGGAATTAATGTAGACCGGGTGAAGATTTATGTCTATTCATTAGCAGGCGGTCTGACAGCCATTGCGGCATTAATTTTGACATCGCGCTTAAACTCGGCACAGCCTACAGCGGGTAATATGTTTGAACTCGATGCGATTGCGGCCGTTGTACTAGGTGGGACAAGCTTGACTGGTGGTCGCGGATGGATTGTTGGCACATTGATTGGTGCTTTGATTATAGGTGTTTTAAATAATGGGTTGAATTTGATCGGTGTTTCCTCTTTCTTCCAACAGGTTGTAAAGGGTGCAGTAATATTAATCGCAGTACTCTTAGATCGCAAAAAAACAGCATAAGGAGATGTGAATGTAATGAAAACTATCAAATGGTTACTACTTATGGCAGTCGTTCTCGTATTGGCTGCTTGTTCATTGGATCAACCCGGCTCGAAATCTTCATCAGATGAAAAAGGCAAGGTTGGAAAAGAAAGCGACAAGGCATATAAAATCGGTCTTTCCATATCGACACTAAACAATCCATTCTTCGTGACACTGAGTGAAGGTGTGAAGGAACAGGCGAAGGAATCTGGATCAGAAGTAATCGTTGTCGATGCACAAGATGATGCGTCTAAACAAGCGAGTGACGTGGAAGATTTAATTCAACAAGGTGTAGATTTATTGATTATCAACCCTACAGATTCTGAAGCAGTTGTCTCTGCAGTACAATCGGCAAACAGTTCCAACGTTCCGGTTATCACGGTAGACCGTAGAGCAGAAGGTGGAGAAGTGGTTTCCCACATCGCCTCTGATAATAAAGCGGGCGGTGTGTTAGCTGGAGAATACATGATGGAGTTACTTGGCGAAGATAACCCGAAAGTGGCAGAGCTTGAAGGCATCTCAGGTTCATCCGCGGCACGTGACCGAGGAGCGGGCTTTAACGAAGCGGTAGACGGCAAAGTAAATATCGTGACGAAACAAACAGCGAACTTTAACCGTGCAGAAGGTTTAACGGTAATGGAAAATATTTTACAATCGAATCCAGACATCCAAGGCGTATTCGCGCATAATGATGAGATGGCGTTGGGCGCATTAGAAGCCATTAAGTCAGCTGGTAAGGACATCGTAATTATTGGATTCGACGCAACAGACGACGCGGTCAAATCTGTCAAAGATGGTAAGTTGTCCGCCACGGTCGCACAGAAGCCCGAGGAAATTGGGACGAAGGCAATGGATGCAGCAGTAGCCATACTTAACGGTGAAGAGGTAGACGCAGATATTCCTGTTGATTTGGAATTAATTAAAGAGTAAATGCGAGTTTTAGTTTGAGGGAGCTCTCTGGCCAAGTTTTTTTGGCTGGGGAGTTTTTTTGTGTTTTTTGAGGGGGTGTTGGATGGGGATAGAGCGAGTACCCCGTGAGATAGAGCGTTCGCGGTCCTCTCTAGAGCGGATAACTCGTAAGATAGAGCGATCACGTGCCCTGATAGAGCGGATAACCCGCTCTATAGAGCGTTCGCGACCGGCTATAGAGCGGATATCCCGTAAGATAGAGCGTTCGCGGTCCACTATAGAGCGGATATCCCGTAAGATAGAGCGTTCGCGGTCCACTATAAAACGGATAACCCGTAAGATAGAGCGTTCGCGGTCCACTATAGAGCGGATATCCCGTGTGATAGAGCGCTCGCGACCCGCTATAGAGCGGACATCTCGTGAGATAGAGCGTTCGCGGTCTACTATAGAGCGGAAATCCCGTAAGATAGAGCGCTCGCGGTCCTCTATAGAGCGGATAACCCGTGAGATAGAGCATCCGCACTATCTTGTATCCAAGTTACGTCGTATAACATTCAACAGTGTATAAAAGGAGTGTTGTTATCATATGCATGTACTGTAAACCCTCATCGTTTTATGTGGACTATATAAAGTAAATGGACAATCTGTTTTGGTTTCTATGCAATGACTTTACATTTAGTAAAATGAATCTCCCTGTTATGCAATACACATTGAATAGCAGGGAGATTCATTCAAAGGAGAGTGTTTAAATGAAAGCAACCACATTTTCAATTCAATCAGGAAGAGTAAATAATAATCTACAAGTTTTAGGGAGAATAGGGAAAATTGATTCCACTGGTGTCTCCAGACTTGCACACTCACCTGAAGATAAAGAAGCGGTGCTCCATGTGAAAAAGTATATGGATGAAATCGGTTTACAGACGGAAATTGATCAATTTGGTAATTTAATCGGGAGAATGGATGGCGTAGCGAATGATGCTCCAGCCTTAGTAATGGGCTCACATATTGATTCACAACCTTATGGTGGAAGATATGATGGGGCGCTTGGAGTAATCGGGGCGATTGAAGTATTGGAAACGCTGCATGATAAGGGGATAAAGCCTGAAATCCCCATTATGATATTTGCCTTTGCTGATGAGGAAGGCTCACGATTCAATAAAGGCTTATTTGGTGTAAGAGGCGTGTTAGGTAAATTAGAGGAGGGAGAGCTCGAACGAAGGGATAAGAATGGAATGACGAGGCGAGAGGCGCTCATTGAATTTGGTTGCGATCCGTCAAAGTTTCAAGAATCGTTGATTGACACTTCTACCATAGCGGCATTTTTAGAGCTTCATATTGAACAGGGACCGGTTTTGGAAGCGAAGAATGAACCCGTTGGAATTGTTACCGGTATTTCAGGCCCTTTGTGGTTGACGGTTGAAATGGAAGGCATGGCGGGTCATGCGGGTTCTGTGCCAATGCCCATGCGTCAAGATGCTTTAGTGGGTGCAGCTAAAGTCATTGTAAAGTTAAATCAGTTAGCTCAAGAAGTTCCAGGAGCACCCACAGTGAGTACAGTCGGAAGTTTGCAAGTGTTTCCTGACTCTCGCAATATCATTCCTGAAAAAGTCACGTTTACAGTGGATTTGCGGGATATTAATGAAAGTAGACGGGATCATATTGAACAAGCTTTCCTTCAGGAACTAGAGAACATTGCAGATGAACATAGCCTGTCTTATAAGATCAGTGAAGATACACGAAGTGAACCTAGATTTTGTCATAAAAATATTATGCAGATCATGAGAGAAGAAAGTGCTGACATGAATTTAACCCCACCAGAATTCATGAGTGGTCCATTTCATGACGCGCTTGAAATGTCCTATGTATGTGACTACGGTATGATTTTTGTTCGTTCAAAAGATGGAATTAGTCATAACCCAAAAGAATATAGTTCACCAGAGGATATTGCATTAGGAGTGGAGTTACTTTATAAGACTGTTTATAAAATGGCTTGTCAAAAATAATCATTCACAAAGAATATGGCGAATGGAGGGATTGGATGAGTAAAAAGAAGTTCACTACTATTTATATAATGATCGTTACTATTCCTTTTTTATTATTAATATTTCCTTTATTCGAGATAGCAAACCGAGCAACTCCTATTATTATGGGACTACCTTTCTCATTTTTCTATATTATTCTAGTAATCTTAATCACATTTTCAGGGGTTTTGATTTTGTATAAATTTGATCCAGAACATCAATTTGAAGAAGGTGATGAATGATGGAGCATTGGCAAATTGCATTAATTATTATGATTAGCTATTTAGTCATCGCATTGGTTGTTGGAGTGTGGGCAGGTAAAGGTCAAGATTCCAGTTCACTCGATGAATTTGCCGTTGCAGGAGGTAAGTTAGGGTTAATCGTCATGTGGTTCTTGATGGGCGGAGCTGTATTTAGCGCTTTCTCATTTTTGGGCGCGCCTGGTTGGGCTTATGAAAAAGGGGCTCCTGCATATTATATTATTATCTATACAGCATTTGCGATACTACCTTGGTATATTATAGGACCTAAAATCTCTAGAATCGGAAAGAAATTTAATCTGTATACATTATCTTCATTTTTCAGAGTTCGTTATAGAAGTAAGACTCTCGGCATAATAGTTGGTTTACTTGCATTATTAGCTTCCATTCAATATTTGGCTACCCAGTTAACAGGAATGGCACACATCTTTAATATCATGACAGAAGGAAGAATTCCATTTTGGCTCGGAGCTCTTCTCGCATACGGAATTGTTGTTATTTATGTGGCGACAGGAGGGCTACGGGCCGCAGCTTGGTCTGACGTATTCCAAGGGTTACTCATGATTATTATTTCATGGGTTGTAGGAATAGCGATTGTGAATCAGTTACACGACTCGATGGGAGTTATGTTTACGAATATTGCAGCTGAAAACCCTGGATTCTTACAGATAGGAAAAGAAGGATCTGCTATGGGGACGATACCCTTTACAACGACAATTTTAGTATCTGTAATAGGATTCTTGATGTGGCCACATCTATTCACGAAGTCCTATGCATCCAGCCCCAAAGTGATTAAGAAAACAGTTTTGGTTTATCCGATCTTCGCGCTATTCCTAGTCCCTTTATTGCTGGTTGGATTTGCAGCTAAAGGCATTGTAGATGCGAACTTGATTGAAAGTGCGGATCAGGTACTCCCATTTTTGATCACTACTGTCATGAATCTGCCGGGATGGGTGTATGGACTAGTTGGCGCTGGTGCACTAGCAGCTGCCATGTCGTCCGCTGATGCGATTACGCACAACGCCACCTTGGAAACGACGGACGGTGTGATTCGTACGATTTTCAAAGATTTATCCGATAAGACCGTTTTAAAGATTATGCGTATAGGTGTATTCGGTATCGGTGGATTGGCTTATATTATCACCGTTTTCGGAGGTCAGGGATTAATTGTCTTACTTTTAGGAGCTTATGGCGCTATTGTACAGTTTGCACCAGGAGTTTACAGTGCACTGTATTGGCGTGGCGCAACGGCTAAAGGAGTTATCAGTGGATTAGTAGTGGGGGCAATGTTGAATTTCTATTTCCAACTAGTTGCAGACACTACACCATTAGGCATCCACGCTGGAATTATTGGATTGATTGCTAATGTTGTCATTATGATTGTAGTAAGCCTACTTACAAAATCAGATACAAGCGAGGAAGAAGACACGTATATTCGTAGCTAATCAATACATGTGTAGTCAAGTACAGAGAGGTGATCTATAATGCATGCAGATATAGTATTTACTAATGGAGAAGTGATCACAGTCGATAAGGATTGCTCCATCATGGAAGCGGTAGCAATAAAAGATCATACAATCATTGGCGTCGGTCAGATGGAGGAAGTTGGAGAGTTTATTGGAGAAAACACGAAAGTTATCGACCTGGAAGGAAAATCCCTTCTTCCAGGTTTCATAGATCCGCACTTACATTTAACTATTTATGGAACGAACTTGCTCGGTATTAACTGTGCAAGTGTTGAAATCGATTCGTTGGAAATCTTGTATGAGAAAATGAAAGAGAGAGCGGAACAAACTCCAAAAGGAGAGTGGATCCGGGTTACAAGCTTTAATGAAAATGCTGTTAAGCAAAAACGTTTCCCTACCATACAAGAGCTGGACGCTATATCTGCTGAACATCCAATCGTAATTATTCGAGTTTGTAATCATACGTCTATCGTAAATAGCAAGGCATTGGAACTTGCAGGTATCACATCGAAGTCTGAAAATCCTGCAGGCGGTGAGATAGAGCGTGATGTACATGGTGAATTAACAGGTAAAATGATTGAGAATGCACATATGCAACTATTTAATGTAGCAGATTATAGTGCAGATGAAATTAAAAAAGGACTGAAATTAGCGTCGCAGATATTTGTGGAGTCCGGCATAACCAGTTTACATGATGCAGGCAGTTATGGCTGGGGACCAGATATTTTAAAGCTGATGAAAACAAGTATAGATTCAGGAGATGTAAAAAACCGAGTGTATGCCCTCATTGGATCTTTGACGGATTCAGAATCTTTTATCCGACATATGATCGATGAAGGTGTAGTTACGGGAGATGGCGATGAATGGTTTAAAATTGGACCCGCTAAACTCTTTACAGATGGCAGCAGTACAGGACCTACTTTATCCACAAGAAAACCATATGATAGTGATCCGACAGATACAGGCATACTTTATTACGACCAGGAAAGAATGAATGAAATTTTAGGAGAAGCACACAGCAAGGGATACCAAATTACTGCACATGCACAAGGCGATCGGGCGATTGAAATGGTGTTGAATTGTATAGAAGAGGCGCTAGAGAAACATCCACGGACAGATCATCGTCATCGAATTGAACATGCCGGAATAGCTAGTATTGATCTACAGGAACGGATGAAGGAGTTAGGAGTTGTTGTTATTCCGAACCCCGCTTTTATGTATGTGAATGGTGATAGCTATCTTGAATTTTACGGTGATCGCGTACATGTGATGTATCCAGCAAATGACTATTTGGAAAAGGGAATACCTTTTGCATTTGCCTCTGACACGCCTGTAGTAGACCATAATCCTCTTCTCGGTATACATGCGGCAGTGAATAGAAAAACTATTTCCGGACAAGACGCTGGGACTTATCAGAGAGTGAGTGTGCTCGAGGCCATCAAAGCCTATACCTATATGGGTGCTTATGCGAGTTTTGATGAAAAACAAAAAGGGAGTATTGAAGTTGGGAAATTAGCAGATTTGGTTGTGTTAGATCAAAGTATTCTATCAGTCGATAGTGAGAGCATTAAAGATCTGACTGTGGAATTGACGATGATCGATGGGAAAATAGCGTATGAAAAGCAGTATAGTAATAGGAAATAAGATGTTTTATTAAAAAAGTTGCATACTAGTTTATGGAAGTACCAGCCATTCGATATTTTCGAATGGCTCTTATTATGGAGAAATACGATGCAAAACCATATAATACTCGCATTGGATCCTAAAGTAATTCTTTAACGTAGATCGGTTGACAGCAAATGATATGCAAGACATAGTGACTAAATATTTTTATCACGAAATAACAGTATGTCCAATGTATGATTACCTAGTTATTACTATACTATATCAAGCCTAAAGAATAGAGAGTACATTGAAACGGGAGGTGAATACATGCTTGGTTTTCCTGTAGAAACATTTTGGTGGTTTGTTCCATGGCCTTTCATATGGGTAGGGTTAGCAACCATTATCTACTTTAAAATGAAAAAAGATGATGAGTTGGAAGAGAAGATGGAAAAAGACCAGAATCAAAATCTATAGTCGCGATGGGAGGGCATTCAATGAGCATGGATGGGGTAATTTTCATTATATACTTAGGGATTCTATTAACGATTGGCTTGTGGTTTTCACGAAGATCGTCCGCCTCTACAGAACAGTATTTACTCGGTGGGCGATCTCTTGGACCGGCCGTCACTGCTATGACCATGCAAACGACAGCTATGAGTGGATTTATGTTTATGGGAGCTCCGGCGATGGCCTTTAAATATGGCTGGTATGCCATTTGGTACGCGATTGGGGATGCAGGTGGATCGATTATTAACCTGTCTGTTTTAGGTAAGCGAATGAGAAGAATGTCTGAATTATTGGGAGCGCTTTCACCAATTGAATATTTGGAGAAACGTTTTGAAAGCCCGAGTGTGCGAGTGGTCGGTTCTATCATTTCTATTGTCTTTCTATTTGGATACGTTTGCGCTCAGTTTATTGCAGCGGGTAAGGCAATGTCTGCACTGACAGGTTTTACATATGAACTGTCTCTGCTTATCGGGATTAGCGTCATTATCATCTATACTGTGGCAGGCGGGTATTTAGCTGTCGCATACACTTCTTTTGTACAAGGCTTGATCATGGTTCTTGGTGTCGTAGGGATTGGTATTCTCGCTTATTTTCATATAGGTGGACTTACGGGATTGAACGTCGCACTGAAAGCTGTAGACCCTACGTATTTAAGTATTTGGGGTAAAGATCTTGCCTACTATGGTCAATGGGGGATGGTGCTCGGCGCAATACTCATTTACTCAATTGGATATATGGGACTTCCACATGTGGTAGTTCGCCATATGTCGATGAAGAGTACGAAAACAGTAAAAGGTGCAGTTATTATTAGTGCTATATGGAATCAATTTTTCATCTTTGTACCGTATATTCTAGGAATGATCGGGATTATTTTACTCCCCACTATTGCTGATCCAGAAATGATTATTACAGAGCTAGCGTATACGTTATTCCCTGGAATTTTTGCGGCATTATTGCTCTCAGCCATTATGTCGGCAGTAATGTCCACTGCAGACTCTATCTTGATGCAAGCAGGTTCTATTCTTTCACGTGATGTCTATCAACGTTTCATCAACAAAGATGCTAGCCCCAAAACGATGATTCTTGTATCAAGATTATGCATTCTATTGGGAGGAGTAGTAGGAGTGGTAGTAGCCATTTATGAACCGCCATCCGTGTTTGCCTTGGTTTTGTTCGCTTTTGGTACATTGGGGAATGCTTTCTTAGTTCCGTATGTTGCTTCAGTTTACTCGAGAAAAGCGAATTATATCGGTTGCTTATGTGCAATGATTGGCGGTGCTACAACAAATATCATTTGGACTTCCATGGGGTTAGAAACTTCTACAGGACTTCATCCGTTCTTGGCAGGTTTACTAGTATCTCTGTTAGGCATGATCATCGGAAGTCGATTTGGTCGTAAACCATCAGATGAAATACTAACAGCGTTCGAACAGTCCAGAAAAAGACGTGTATTTTCAAAAGAATTTGACCGCAACATTACACGTGATTTGGCTCCCGAAGCTAGCAATGTATCTAAATTTTTGGCAGACAATAAATAACTTACAGGAGTAGGTACTGATGAGCGCTATATTGCTACAAGAAATCGAGTTTACTAAAGAAGAGGTATTGCTAGGATTGCAGCAATACGAAAAAGAAACGTATTTTCAAATCCAAGATATTATTTACTATCCTTATTACTTTTTTGAATATCAAGTGAGTGCTAAAAGCTTGCTGAAATTTAAGGGGAAGGCAGCTTGTACAATCGATGGGCTTGGTGGAAGAGGGGCGATGGTGGATGTTAGGCCAAGCTTTTCTAGAAAGAAAGTGGAAGTGGGTCGGTTCCCCGAGTTGGTGATTGGAGAGGAAGAAGCGGCGGGGATGGCTGAAAGATTTATTTTTGACAATGCTTCTTCAAAAGCTAAATTTGTTACGATGCCTAAAATCACAGAAGTTCAAAGGAATCTATTTTATCGACCATTTTGGATAACAAATTTCAAGTTGGACAATAAAAAATCAGGGCAACTCATAGTGGATGCGATTAGCGGAAGCTATCATCCGTTATAACAAGATCGACGGTCAAAGTTAAAAATGAAGTCGTATACAGCCACTCTTCGCACTATGCAAGCGAGCAGTGGCTGTAAACAGGTGGGGATGATATTTACAGTAAAACTTGTTTGGCCATTATGGCTACTTCGAGTGCAATCCGATTTAATGGGGACATAAAATTCTCCCCCATTATAGATTCAATCTTTTCGAGTCGATGGTACAGTGTTTGTCTGACGATAAATAGACGATCTGCGGTTTCTTTTTTTGAACCGCCACATTCAAGATAAATACGGAGCGTTTCGAATAAGTTACTGTCGTTCTCTTGATCGTAATCAATAAGGTCTTGTAGATAATCTTCTACATAGTTATCAAGGTTTCCTTGTTCGTTGAGAAGAAGTAGTAGTCTATAGACCCCTAAATCTTCATAAAAATTACTCTCGAATGCAAACTTTTGTTTGAGTTCAGCCACTCTTTTTGCTTCTTTATATCCTTCTTTGATGTGTGAATGGTTATGGTGAACTAAACTGATACCAAATTTATATTCCCGTTCGTTAAAGAAATGGTCATTGTCCATGGCTGTTAACTGTTCGGTTACTTGAGTGAAACGATTCATGTCTTTTACATGTGTACCCGAAGCGATAAACGATGCAATAATTGTAATTTCATTTTTAGTTACAGAGATAGTTGGAAAGAAACTATGTCGTTTAAAGACAGAACGAATCATCATAGATTGTTGTAAGCGGATTTCTTCCCAACTGTTTTCATCTATAGTGGTTTCATGCGTATCCAACTGAATGACGAAGATTCTGTAATGAGTATTCGGACTTTTCGTTGGTAAAAAGGATTGGATATCTTCTGCATCTACAGGACGGCCATGCAGTAAGTTACGCACAAACTCATCCTCATTGTATTGATTTCTCTCTTGAATAGTGCGATTCCGAAGTAATATTTGAGCAATTGCAAGGGAGGCCCTATCCAAGATTAAAAAGACAAATTCATCTTTTATTGCCTGTGGAAGGTGAAGACATAAATATCCAAGAGATTGGCCTAAACCATTGATGGGGAACAAGGCAAATGGCTGATCATCGATGGTATAGATGTCCTGTTCTAGCTTTTGCGTAGTCTTCTCACTAAGAAATTCTTTTATGCTATTTTTCCACGAAGTCGATTCAACAGGGTAGTAATAAGATTTCGCATCATCGGATATAAACAACACCGTCTGATTGAACAGCGAGTGTAACTCGTGAAGAATCTTTAAGATTCCGTTTGGCATTAAACTTAACTCATTAAACCTTCTCGATAATGTATCTAACTTCGACAGCATTTCATAATGACGATTAATGATTACTGTATGTAAATCTTGTGTGATATCAACAAATTTAACGACTTTTTCGAACACGATAATTGGAAACTTTTGTGCATCTGCAAGAGTGATAATATCTTGTTGGATCTCACTGACGTACGGCCCTATTTCAACACACAGACAGGCAACTTCTAGTTCAATTAGCTGTTTTATATATTGTAGCTGTGTTGCGTTATCCAGTTGTAGATGAATGCCTGTCGTTAAGATAATTTCACCGCCATTAACTAGCGAACTAAACTCACTAACTTCTAATACGTGCGACCATTTAACTTGACGATCCAATCCGTTACTTCCAGCAATAACTTTGGCGTGCTTGAAAGTGTCGCGGGCTAAGACGTCTTGAACGGTCAAAGAAAGTTCATTCATGAAAATAGACCTCCGTATCGTCAAAAGATTATCCGTACGATGTTACACAATGTAAAATGAAAGTATTTTGATAAATTGTTAAACTATAGAAAGTAGTTTAGCTCAAGTCTTGTTGTAAAGCAAGATTAGGTGAATAGGAGGAATGAAAATGAATTCAATAGTAATAGAAAAGAAAACGCTTTCAAATTTTATTAATGGACAATGGGTAAAATCACTCACTGATAAATATGAAGAAGTGCCAAATCCGGCGACAGGCGAAATTATTGCAGATGTACCTATTTCAACTGAAGAGGACCTTCAAGTTGCGGTAGATGCAGCGAAAAAAGCGTTTTCTTCTTGGAAGAAAACAGCTGTACCGCAAAGGGCTCGTATTCTATTTAAATACCAGCAACTTTTGATTGCTAATTGGGATGAGTTGGCACAACTGATTACTATAGAGAACGGAAAAAATTATACGGAGGCTTACGGTGAAGTTCAGCGCGGGATTGAGTGTGTGGAATTTGCTTCAGGAGCTCCTACGTTGATGATGGGGTATCAACTTCCTGATATTGCCACAAACATCGAATCGGGTATGTATCGCTATCCTTTAGGAGTGGTTGGAGGGATCACGCCTTTTAACTTCCCGATGATGGTTCCTTGTTGGATGTTCCCGCTTGCCATTGCAGCAGGAAATACATTTATTTTAAAGCCTTCAGAGCGTACACCACTCTTGGCAAATAGATTAGCAGAGCTATTAACAGAAGCGGGATTACCGAATGGTGTGTTCAATATCGTTCATGGCGCAAAGGATATCGTGAACGGAATCTTAAGTCATCCAGATATTCCTGCCGTTTCATTTGTTGGGTCACAGCCGGTAGCAGAGCATGTATATAAAACAGGAACTGCCAATGGAAAACGTGTTCAAGCACTAGCAGGCGCCAAAAATCATTCGATTGTTATGCCGGATGCGGAATTGGATTTAACAGTTACTAATATTACCAATGCGGCATTTGGTTCTGCTGGCGAAAGATGTATGGCTGCTGCAGTAGTAGTTGCAGTTGGTGATATTGCTGACCAGCTTGTGGAACGCTTAGTTGAAGAAGCAAATAAGATGACGATTGGAAACGGATTAGAAGAAGGAGTATTCCTTGGACCTGTCATTCGAGATTCCCACAAAGATAAAACACTTTCATATATCGAGGCGGGGATTGAAGAGGGGGCAACTCTTGTACGTGACGGCCGCGGCGATCCATCTACTTCTGAAGGGGGATATTTCGTAGGGCCTACGATTTTTGAAGGGGTTACAACCGAAATGCGGATTTGGAGAGAAGAAATATTTGCACCGGTACTTTCAGTAATCAGAGTAGAAACATTGGATGATGCAATTGAGCTTACAAATCAATCAGACTTTGCAAATGGTGCATGTTTATACACAGATAGCTCGAAAGCGATCCGCCAATTCCGAGAAGAAATTGATGCAGGGATGCTTGGTATAAATCTGGGTGTACCAGCGCCTATGGCATTCTTCCCATTCTCCGGCTATAAGAAGTCCTTTTATGGGGATTTACACGCAAACGGCCGTGATGGTATCGAATTCTACACACGTAAAAAAATGTTGACTGCACGCCACGAATATTGATAAAAAGGGAGGAAAGATATTGAAAACTGTACATGAACAAGACCGGGATAATAAAAAGAAAGTAACAGAACAAAATCGGGATAAAGTTTGGCATCATATTTCAGCATACAATGAAAAAAATCCACCGATGATTATTGAAAGTGGGGAAAATGCTTGGATTACTGATCATGAAGGTAATCGGTATTTAGATGGTATGTCAGGACTATGGTGTGTGAATGTGGGCTATGGAAGAGAAGAGATAGCAAAAGTAGCCTATGAGCAAATGAAAAAACTTTCTTATGTACCCATGACACAAAGCCATGGACCGGCAATTGAACTGGCCGCCAAAATAAATGAAATGCTAGGCGATGACTATAAGATCTTTTATTCAAATAGTGGTTCAGATGCGAATGAAGTAGCATTCAAGCTTATTCGTCAGTATCACCAGCAAAACGGGGAACCTTCCAGATATAAATTCCTCTCTCGTTACCGTGCATATCATGGAGGCTCAATGGGAGCGCTATCCGCTACAGGTCAAGCTTTGCGAAAATACAAGTATGAGCCGCTAGTGCCAGGATTCTTACATGTAGCACCTCCAGATAACTATCGAAAGCCCGAAGGAATATCGGTCGAAGATTATAATATCCAACGCGCTTTGGAGCTTGAAGAAAAAATCATTTGGGAACAAAAAGATACGATTGCAGGAATTATTATGGAGCCGCTCATTACAGGGGGAGGAATCTTAATTCCGCATCCGGTGTACTTAGAGAAAGTCCAAGAAATCTGTACCCGTCACGGTGTCCTCTTGATCATGGATGAGGTGATTTGTGGGTTTGGACGTACTGGAAAAGCATTTGGACATCAACATTACAATGTGAAACCAGATGTTGTGACGATGGCGAAAGGTTTGACTAGTGCTTACCTTCCATTATCGGTGACAGCAATCCGCAAAGATATCTATGAAAAGTTCGATACTAGCGAAGACTACAGTCATTTCCGTCATGTCAATACGTTTGGTGGAAATCCAGCTGCGTGTGCAGTTGCGTTAAAGAACCTAGAGATTCTAGAACGCGAAGATCTTATCAATCGTGCGGCAGAACTTGGGGAGCGGCTATCGGATGAACTTGCATGTTTACAAGATCACCCGAACGTAGGAGATATTCGTAGTATTGGCTTCTTGATGGGAATTGAACTCGTCGAAGATAAGAAGACAAAAGAGCCTGCAACGAATGCACGCATGACGAAAATTATTGGAGAGTGTAAAGCGAATGGACTGATTGTGGGTCGCAACGGTGAGACAGTAGAAGGATTTAATAATGTCTTGGCACTTTGCCCGCCACTTTCTTGTACAGATGAAGATGTCGACTTCATCGTATCCGTTGTTAAAAAAGTATTTAAAGAGAATGAATAATAAGTTGTCTACCTAGTAATGATATGAAAAGTGCCTCTTGACGACTCGTGTAGCAATGAGTAGTCAGAGGTACTTCGTCTATACATGATGTAGCGACGTGTACTATCCATGGCTTATACGACTAAATCTCAGCGAACTGATAACTATACACTAGTAGACATTGGATCCGAGGAGGAATGAGTATGTTGATTGGTGTACCAAAGGAAATTAAAAATAACGAGAATCGTGTTGCGATGACCCCGGCAGGAGTGTACACACTTCGTTCGTGTGGCCATGAAGTACTTATTGAAACGGCAGCTGGTGTAGGATCAAGTTTTACAGATGAAGAATATATTGAGGCGGGGGCAAAGATCGTTCAGACAGCGGAAGAAGCATGGAGCGCTGAAATGGTTATGAAAGTAAAGGAACCCATTGCCTCTGAATATCGTTATTTTCGTAAAGGATTACTTCTATTCACATACTTGCATTTAGCATCTGAGACGGAGTTGACTCAAGCTCTTTTAAAAAGTGAAGTAACAGGACTTGCCTATGAAACCGTTCAGTTGCCTAATCAATCATTGCCTTTGCTCGCGCCGATGAGCGAAGTAGCAGGAAGAATGGCAACACAAATTGGTGCTCAATATCTTGAAAAAACGAATGGTGGAAAAGGTATTCTACTAGCTGGAGTACCGGGTGTTTCTCGGGGGAATGTCGTAGTAATTGGTGGTGGGCAGGCAGGAACAAATGCAGCACGTATTGCGATAGGGATGGGTGCTCACGTAACCGTACTGGATTTGTCAGTAGATCGTTTACGGCAATTAGATGATATTTTCGGCAATAATATTCAGACGCTGGTTTCAAATCCACATACTATCGCAGAATCAGTCAAAGAAGCAGACCTCGTAATTGGTGCAGTGCTAATACCGGGAGCCAAAGCACCTAAGCTTGTCTCTGAAAAAATGGTTCAATCTATGAAGCCTGGATCGGTTCTTGTAGATATCGCAATCGATCAAGGAGGAATTTTTGAAACATCAGATCGTGTAACGACACACGATGCCCCGATCTATACAAAACATGGTGTAGTACATTATGCAGTCGCAAATATGCCAGGTGCAGTACCGCAGACGTCAACAGTAGCATTAACTAATGTCACTGTACCCTACGCGCTGCAAATTGCCAATAAAGGATGCAGACAGGCGCTGCTAGACAATGAAGCACTTCGAAAAGGTTTAAATACTATGAATGGTCATGTAACACACCAAGCCGTTGCGGAAGCACAGGCTATACACTACACACCTTCAATCTCTATATTAGAAAACAATGGTTTAGTAACTAATACTTAAAAGCATGGTTATGTACAAATGAAATGAGTCCCTCTACCACCCTATATTTTGAAAAAAATATAGGGTGGTAGAGGGACTTTTTTTCTTTATACGATTGAACAAATCTTTCATTCTATATAGTAAATCTAGTAAAATCCTGTATAATCGTCAACAAAAGGAGGTTGCTAGATTTGAAATTCATGACGAAATGTATTACATCTACTCTGTTCGCTGTTCTGCTTACCCTCGTGATGACGCTGTCAACCGAAGCGGCTACTTGGCCAGACCATTCACCTGATCAAAATCCGGACAAGCAGTGGACTATCACGTTCAATAAACCAGTAAAAAAGTCTACAGTCGAAAATTCGATTTATATCACGGATTCTAAAGGAGTAAAACAGAGCACTGCAATAACATACTCAGACTCCGACAAGAAAGTACATATCGCGCCGCCAACAGGAAACTATCATAGCGGCGAAACGTACACATTACATATCACACAAGCCGTGCATAATACAGATAACCAACCATTAAAAGAACCGGTTACTAAAACGTTTTCCATTAAAACGGGAATCACATATGACTTGGCGAATGTACAAGCCAATGGCGCAACTACCATAGTGGAAAGGTTTCCAAGTTTTGAAGCAGCGGCAAGCCGAATGAATAGCAATCAAGTCGTGCTGTTCCAAAACAACATCATCCACATGCCGAAAGGGCTTATTTCAACCGTGGCATACGGTGGTAGCTCATTGACCATTTTGTATGCTGATCAAGACTTGAAAATTCAAGAAACATATGTCCCAGCTGACACGGAACTTGTGTATGTTGACTCGACAGCCACTTCTGTAAAAATCGAGCTAGCGGGAAGAAACTTCTATATCAGGCCACAAAATGCAACGATGTTACCGAGTCAGACCGTAACGGATCGCACCTATTACAAAGTATCGAATCGTTCACTCTATCATTTCATTTACTCACATAGGACAAAGACATTCGCTTCGTATGAAATGGGTGCTGCTCCAAACTTCATGCAAGAAGGGGTAAAGTATTACAGCACGGACGGCAGTCATTTCCATAATGAAGCAGGGGCTTTGATTGGCACGGCTCATCAATACTTCCAGTACTTACCGATGCGTAGTATGACACGCTATACAGCTGAAGAGTTGGATGCATATATTATGAAACAGCTTAGGGGCCTGGAGCAGTCTTATCCTAACTCTTCCATTTATAAAAATGCGGCAACGAGAAGTAAATTAATCGGGCTGGGCTCAGAATTGAAGCGAATTGAAAGAGAGAGTCATGTCAATGCGATGCATATACTAGCGCTTGCACAGCATGAAAGCCAGTATGGACTCAGTAAGCACGCGCTGGAATCCAATAATTTATTCGGTATGTACGTAACAGACGATAATCCGTTGAATAAAAACTTTGATTCGGTAAGCGCAAATATTCAAGAACTGGTCGATGCCTTTTTGAATAGAAATTACTTACCGCCTCAAGCCAAATATGCGAATGGAACGAATTTCGGAAATAAAGCAGTCGGCATGAATGTTAAATATGCATCCGATCCATACTGGGGATCTAAAATTGCAGGGCATTTGTATCGAATGGATCGTTCAATGGGTGGGAAAGAAATAGCGAACCAGCTGAAGATTGGATTGACGAATCCGCCCAGTTTGAATGTACGTCCTATACCTTCGTCAGCACCAGGCACGCCAAACATATATAAATATCAAAAGATGGGCATGCCACTCGTTATTTTGGATGATCAACTACCTGAAGCGCCATGGATCAAAATCCGTTCAGATAAAGCTCCATATGACACAATATACGTGAATGGGGATTTTGTAGATCCGTTAGAATGGCAATGAACACGGAAACAACCCCTTACCTAAATTATTGGTAAGGGGTTAGTTTTAGTCCATCCGCTTGAAAAACTCTTTCGTCAAGTCACCATTGATACCTATAGCTGCAGCGCTTCCGGTTCCCGCTGCGACTAGTAGCTGTGAAGGGACGATATGTGAAACGTCGCCCGCTGCATAGACATTCCAAACTGTTGTCCGTCCGTATTCATCGGTTAAAATCCCACCGTATTTATTGCGCTCACACCCTAAGTCTTGAGCGAAATGATTGGGGTGACTCCAGCGAGGAGAGGCAAATCCGCCTGCACGGTCTATCAATGTACCGTCTTCAAGCCGCACCCTGTGTAGTTGCCCATCTTCTCCTTCAAGACCTGAAATGATATCATCGACAATTTGTATTCCTTTCGCACTCAATTTCTTTTGTTCCTCTGCCGTCAGCTGACCTTCTCCACCGGTGAAAACAATCAGATCCCGGCTCCATGTATACACTTCCGTTGCTAATTTAAACACGTTTTTATCCGCAAACACAGCCAAAGAACGATCGCGCAATTCCCAGCCGTCGCAATACGGACAACTGAAGATGGATGTTCCATAAAAGCGCTCAATACCTGGCACATTAGGCTGTTCATCACGCAAACCGACAGCAAGAAGTACTTTCTGTGTGCGGAACGTCCTGCCGTCTGCTGTCATCAACTCATAATGTGATTCATCCAATCGTTCGACTGCAACAATTTTTTGATGATGAAATGTCACAGACGGATACCGCGTCAGTTCCTCCCGCCCAAGCTTCCGTAATTCTGAAGGTTGCATACCGTCACGCGTTAAAAATCCATGTGATGCACGAGAGACGCGGTTTCTTGCATGATCGTCATCGAAAACAATAATATTCCGCCTTGCCCGTCCGAGTACTAATGCCGCACTTAATCCAGCGGGTCCGCCACCAATAATTGCACATTCATAGATCATTGCTATTTTCATCCCTTTTCATTCCATTTTGGTTATAGGACTTCCCATGAAACGTCTGAAGTAAACTGTAGTGTGTGCAGATTAACTTAATTAGCACAGAAAGTATGGATCAACATTTTATTCGGACAGTATCACAGTTAAGTTGGTTCCGTGATACGATAGAAAGAAAACTTCTTGGGAGGTCGAGTACATGAAAAATCGACAAGAAAAACACGTCCTAATATACGGGGACATTTTCGTAGACTATATCGCAACAGATGAAACGAACACCAAATTCTCTACATTTCTCGGCGGAGCAACAATCAATGTAGCGGCGGGTGTCTCTCGCCTAGGTACAAAGTCTTCATTAATCACCGTAATCGGAAAAGACGAGGACTCGGTATTTGCGGAAAATGAGCTACGTCAAGAAGGTGTGGATATAACGTTTGCTGTCCGTTCTCCAGAGAAGAAAGTCAATCGTGTCTATGTACATTTGACTCCTGACTGCGATCGAGTATTTGTAAAATATATAGATGACACGCCTGACCTTCAAGTCCAACCGAGTGATTTACAAGAACAAGCTTTCCAACACGCTTCAATTTTACATATATGCTCCGGTACGATGTTCCAGCCAACAGCTTTGGCAACGACGATGAGAGCTGTCGAATTAGCAAAAGAACACAATGTATATCTCTCGATAGATCCTAATATACGTCCGTTACGTTGGGAAAGCGAGGAGAAATGTCGAGATACAATCCTTTCATTTTTAGATCAAACGGACTTGCTTAAACTAACCGAAGAAGAACTCATGTTTCTTATGCAAGAATCGAGTATAGAAAAAGCACTAGAGCGACTGTCCGTCTATAATATTCCTGTTATCATGCTGACGATGGGCGAGGCAGGAACTCTTGCCGTCATTGAAGGAGCACAACATCATGTAGCGGTTGAGCCAATTGATCCCGTAGATACAACAGGGGCTGGTGATGCTTTCTTGGCGGGCGTCCTTCGCGGTCTTCATTTAAATGGCAAGCCAGAATCGCTCGAAGAAATGCTTGCACATATCGAGTTCGGCAATCAAATGGGGGCGCTATGCGCAATGAAAGTCGGCGCGCTTTCCGCGATGCCGCATGCGGATGAACTAGAGTGATGTTGCGATTTAGATTTTGACCTAATACTCACTCATGGCCGATCAGCGCTCAATGTGCCTGCTAATTCGCTCAATCGTAGCCACCGAGCGCTCTATGTGTCCGCTTATTCGCTCAATCATTGTCCGCAAGCGCTCTATAACCTCATTCATCCGCTCTATCACATCCCCTGGGCGCTCTAAAAAGATAAATGAGGAACATAATAAACACATTAAAAAAGCAATGGAGAAAAAACATAGCCAAATAGAATAAAAAAATGTACACAGTGCGCTGTGTACATTTTTTTATTCTTTTAGGAGCCATATCTAATAGTACAAATATCATCTACATCAATCATCTGGACTTCTGAATCACCAAATGGCTGAAAGTGGACTGTACGAATTTTTCTGTCGAATTGTAAGTAGTATCCGTTATGTTGTACATCCTTTGAATCCTTCAGTGTAATTTCAACGGGTGCGCCCATTGTCAAATCAACAAGTATATGAATAATTTTCTTTTCATCATAACATCGTGCTTTTCTTCTCGGAATATAGGGCACGTCATAATCATGGTGTGGTCTGAACCTTTTAGATGACATGTTTTTATGCACCTCCTTCTCTCTTTAGCGTATGTAGAAATTGGTTAGAGAACTGTGCCGCTTCATTGGATATATGCAATAAGAATGAATTGGTGTATATATTGAAAGAAAAAATACTAAAAGTCATATTTGCAACGTCGGTAGGGATAGTTGAACTAGAGTAAATTGAAGTGTGTCTTTTGTATTAGTCCATATAATATAATTGAGAGATAAAAGTCATTCGAATTCATTGGGGAATGGAAGAGGGGGAACCGTATGTACTGTCCGAAATGTGGTCATAAAAATACAGAAGATGCGAACTTTTGTGGAGGCTGTGGTAAGGCGATACGAGCGGTGCGCAATACTAAACCTATTTTCGCAATGATCTTGGCATTATGGATCGGTGGGCTTAGCTATGGCTACGCGACAGATTGGAGTTTTCGCTGGCCGACAGAAACGATAGCTTCTGTTAAAACAAAATTTGTTAGTAAAGATGAAACCGAATTGAATATTAAAAAGGCGCCTACTGTTGTCAATGAAACGAAGAAGCAAGTGAAAGATAAAACAGAGCTCATTAAAGAATCGTTACCGAGTGTTTTTACCATTGGTACGGGAGACGGTTCGGGTTCAGGTTTTCTGTATAAGGCTGGTGGCTATATCGTGACGAATGCACACGTAGTGGCAGGCTATACCGACGTGACGGTGAAGAATTCTGTGGGTAAAGATTTTAACGGTACTGTCATTGGAATTTCTGATCGTTATGATATCGCGCTGATCAAATCAGAAGCGAATAAACATGTGAAACCATTTGTGACCGAAATGAAAGAGACTCCTATCGGTACGGAAGTTATTGCACTAGGGAGCCCAAAAGGTCTTGAGAACACCGCGTCTATTGGGTATTTGACCGGTTTAAATCGGGACATGGAAATGGATTTCATTTATGAAAAAATTTATCAGATTGATGCACAAATTGATCACGGCAGTAGCGGCGGCCCGTTGCTAGATGCAACTACGGGTAAAGTGATTGGCATTAATTCCTTACTCTATAAAGACAATACCGTATTCGGGTTTTCTATTCCGATGCATAGTATGCAAAAGCAGGTTGACGACTGGATTGACGAGCCAATGAGCAATAAAGCGGTGGCTGCGTTATTCAACGTCTATGATGATTATGTGCCGGAGTCGTATCAAAATTCGGATGATACTTCGTTTGACTATGAGGACTATGGTGGCTATGACGACTCTGAAGAGGAAGACTATAATTACGAAGAAGAGCCAGAAACAGAAGAGTATGGGGATGATACGGAAGTAGCGGATGAAAAGGTAGAGTATTTCATTCATGATTTCAGGAATCAATATGAAGCGGCTATCGACCATAACGATTATGATTATATTGCGCCCTATATTGCAACTGGAAGTTCGGCAGAGAATGAGCTGATAGAATTCCTAAATGAGCTATCCGTGAAAAATGAGTTTTATGAATTTATTGATACGTCCGTGACTGATGTGATCTATACTAATCAATCGATTGAAGTGTACACGTATGAAACAGTGAATTTCACGAAAGAAGATGGAACGGTACAGTTTTTGGAAAAGAAGAAGTTGTATACAGTGGTGAATGATGAGTATGGTAATTATCAAATTCAACAGATTTCGAATCAATAATAAGTTGTTGCAATGTCCGAGTTGAGGCACTGCAACGACTTTTTTGTATTATTGGAAGCAGAATATGCCATGAATTCTACAGGCTTGAATGGTAGTAAAATATGCTATAATTTTCCTAGAGTAGGAGGCGATCTTTCATGGAGCATAAAAATTCAGAGCGTTTTCTCATTGCATTTAACCGAATTGATAAATCGTTGATGAAGATTACAGATTTGCCGAACCATTTTTCATTCTCAAAGAAGATTGATAGAGCAAAAACACAACATGCTTTGGTTTCTCATTATGAAGAGGATCTACGGGAGTTTGGCAGTTTACGTAATGCCATTGTGCATAATCGGACGGGGTTTGATTATGCTATAGCAGAGCCCCATGATGAAATTGTAAAACTGATTGAGAGTATAGATGAAAAATTAGCCAATCCGTTAACGGTCAAAGATTTATTTTCCGGCAAAGTACATATTGTGCAAGCGGATGAATCACTCGCCACCGGTCTGCGTTTAGTGAGAGAATGGAAGATCAATCAATTGCCTATTTACAAAAAGGGTCGATTTATCGGATTAATTACCGCAGATGGCATTATGAATTGGCTGGCCGATCAGGAAACAGATTGCATTTCCCGGGAAATACCGGCATTATTAGACATATATAATCACGAGAAAAGAAGAAAAACCTATCGTTTCGTCAAAAGTTCCATGTCGGTGTATGATGCAGAAGGTTTTTTTAGAAAGTCCATTGCTTCGGGGAAACGACTCGAAGCACTGCTCATCACCGAACAAGGCGGTAAAGATGAGAAACTACTTGGCATCATTACGCCATTGGATTTACTGAAAATAGATGAATGAAGAGTTTAGAAAAGGTGAAATGGATGGATAGTGAACAGAATAAATTATTGTATGAGCCTGCGATTCATTTTCACAATGTGTCGTTTGAAGTAAGGGACACGAAGATTCTCGATGCGATAACCGGATCATTCCCTACAAATCAAATCACCGTATTGGTCGGTCCTTCTGGTGCTGGGAAAACGACGTTATTGAAAATGTGTAACGGTCTGCTGAGTCCTACTACTGGAGAAATTACAGTACAAGGGCAGGCAATTCATGAAATGTCACCAATCGATCTACGTCGAAAAGCGGGTATGGTGTTACAAAATTCACCAATGATCACCGGAAGTGTCTATGATAATTTGGCCCTGCCACTACGTTTACAAGGCAAGAAGTTGAGTAAAGAAAAAGCGTTAGATATTTTAGATCAAGTGGGTCTTGAAGGTGAGTATCTCGAACGTGACAGCCAGTACTTGTCGGGTGGTCAGCAGCAGAAAGTATCGATTGCAAGAACATTATTGAATCAGTCGAAGATTTTATTGATGGATGAAATTACATCCGCGCTAGATCCGTCTTCATTGAATGAAGTGGAAGATTTGATTCGTACACTGCATGAAAAGCATGCCATCACGGTCATCTGGATCACGCATAATTTGGAACAGGCGAGAAGAATGGGGCAATATGCATGGATTATGGTGGACGGGAAGTTAGTGGATGCCGGCGAAATATCTGTACTTGATGATTCAGATATCCCTTCGGTCAATCGCTTTTTGAAAGGGGACTTTTCATGAGTACCACTGCCTTATTCCTAACACTGATATTTGTGTTGATACCGTTAGTACTCTCCAAAACGCTTGGATTGCAGTTGGAGAAAGATACTATTATCGCAACGATTCGTTCAACTGTGCAATTAGTGGCGGTCGGCTTCGTATTAAAGTTTGTCTTTGATTCAGAAAGTTATTTGTTCATCTTTTTGATGGTAGTCTTGATGATCGGCGCGGCCGTGCAAAATGCGCGTAAAAAAGGAGAAGGTATTAAAGGAATCACATGGAAGCTGATTGTGACTTTTGTGTTGCTAGAAGTGTTGACGCAAAGCATCTTACTTGGATTCAAGATTGTCCCGGCTACTGCACAATATATTATTTCATTGACCGGTATGGTGATCGGAAACTCGATGGTACTTGCGATTTTATTCCTCAATCGTTTCGTGGCGGAAGTGGAAGCGCATCGACCAGAAAGTGAACTGATTTTGTCACTTGGCGGCACACCAAAACAAGCGATACATAAGCAATTGATCCGCTCGATTCAGGCAAGTATGATTCCGACAATTGAAAGCCAAAAGACGATCGGACTGGTGCAATTGCCCGGTATGATGAGCGGTCAAATCATCGCAGGGGCCGATCCTTTAGAGGCTGTTCAATTTCAAATCTTAGTCATATTTTTATTACTGACAACTGCTGCATTAACGAGTGTTTGTTTAGGTTTACTCTCCTATCCAACATTGTTCAATGAACGCATGCAAATGCTACAACGACAAGAGCACTCGAAGTAACTACTTTTCGAGTGCTTTTTAAAGTAATACAAGCCGAAATTTTGTACGACTCGTAACAGTAATATTACGGAGAATCCACGGAACCATCTTGGTATAAGACAAGCTTAGCTATTCGAAAATCGACGTCACTGCAAAAAGCCTGCTACAAAGGAGCGAGGCTTTTTTGTCGTTCAAGAACTTTAGAGGTTCCGATGATGAGTCACTCATTATATGTAGACGTAACCATCATTGTTTTAAATATCCAGCCACTAGTACAAAGTATTCATTCTTGTAAATCTATTTGACAATGATTCTCATTATCGACTATGATGATACTTATTGAGAGACATTCTCATTGCGTTCAAGAAAAATGAAGTTGGTTAAAAAGTTAGCGGGTGGGAAACATCATCTTCCTCTTAACGAGTGGCAGTTTACCCATAGTTGCAGCTGTCTTAAGCCTGATGATTGGCTGGTTTCTTCCTACATACAGTAAATTTGAGATGGGATCTTCGCTTTCCACGTGTGTTAGTCGGAGTTAGTCTTGTAATCACTGGTGTGTTAGTACGAGGTAATTCATTACGGTGGCTAGCACAAACTTGTCGCTGGCATTCCGATTGTGATCTATGCAGTGGAATAGGCCTCCACTGTATAGATGGCTTTCGGTAACCCGTTAGCACACAGTACATTGCGTAAACACTTGAAAGCAAACTGTACACGTCTACTTATTGGAAATTAGCGTACAAAAGCCCGCCATTGCTTTGCCACGCTAATTCCCAAACGCAACCCTCCCTTTACTTGCGGACATTCACGACATTCCAGCAGGGTTGCTTTCAAGCTGTTTCATTTGGCTGCTTTCATTATTGAGGGCAGTTTTTTTGTGTTGAAATGTGATGAAGGTAGACTGTGTTGTTGGGTAAGCGCTTTATTGGTCGTATGATTCGCTCAATGTCAGGCGTGAAGCGCTCTATCATTCGAGTGCTCCGCTCAATGTCACAGTCGTGAAGCGCTCTATCATTCGAGTTCTCCGCTCAATGTCAGTCGTGAAGCGCTCTATCACTCGAGTTCTCCGCTCAATACCAGTTGTGAAGCGCTCTATCAATCGTGAACTCCGCTCAATGCCAGTCAAGATGCGCTCAATCATTCGATTAATCCGCACTATCCAAACAAAAAAAACCGCCACTTCACAAAGAAGTAACGGGTTCTCACTCAACTTAAAATAACAAATGCGCAATTCCGGCAATGATTGGTAAGGCAATGAGTGTACGCAACAAGAAAATGATCAGTAAGTCAAAAATATTCAATGGAATTTTAGTACCTAAGATCAAGCCACCGACTTCGGACATGTAAATTAGCTGAATTACGGAAACTGCCGCAATCGTAAATAGTGTAATAGGCGATGTAATGACGCCTTCCGCTAAAATAACAGGCAAGAACATGTCTGCGAATCCGACGACCATCGTCTGTGCGGCTTCTGCAGCCTCGGGAATCTGCAAGAAATTCAAGATGTATTCGAACGGCTTACCTAGAATACGGAATATACTCGTATACTCAGCCATTACTAAAGCAACCGTCCCGAAAGCCATAACGACTGGCGCGACGCCGAACCACATATCAAGCACGTTCTGCATTCCTGCGCGAACTGTCTTCACAACAGAGCGTTGTTTTGAAGCTGTATCAAGGGCGCTAGTAAGCCCCAGTTTGAAGACGCTTGTTCCAGCGGGCAGTTTTTCGTCCTCTTCGGAATATTCACGATCATCAATATACGTATTCTTAATAGAACGTAATGGATAAATTCTTGGCATAATTAAGGCAAGAATCACTCCTGTGAACAGAACCGTCGCATAAAATGGTAAGAAGTAATTTCCAAGTCCGACTTTGTCAATAATAACAAGCGTAAATGTAATCGACACAACAGAGAATGTAGTCGAAATAATCGCTGCTTCACGCTGTGTATAGTGGCCATCCTCGTATTGTTTACTTGTAAGTAAGACACCAATTGTTCCGTCTCCAATCCATGAAGCCAGTGCATCAATGGAAGAACGTCCAGGTAATTTAAATAAAGGTCGCATAACCTTTACCATTAACGTACCGAAGAATTCGAGCAATCCGAAGTTCAGTAATAAAGGAAGCAGTAGACCGGCGAAGAAGAAGATACTGAACAAGAAGGAAACGAGTCCATCACCTGCAAGTAGCAATCCACCTGTATTCTCGCTCCAAATCGCTTCAGGACCTAATTTATAGACGACCATGATGGCGAAGATTGCCCCTATAATTCGGGTAATCGTCCAAAACGGTGTAACTTTGAATAAGTTTGTAAAGAATGAAGGTCTGTTTGGATCTTTTTTAACAAATAGATAGAGTATAGATCCGAGTGCAGACACAATGATCAAGCACATCATAAGTTGTGGAATAATCGGTTCCAATGAGCCTGACAATAAATCCGCCAATTTCGCAATCGGTACTTTCCAACCCGCTGCAAAAGGTAGTGGAATCATGAATAATATAACTCCGAGTATAGACGGGATTAAGAATACTAGCCAAGTGCTAGCCGTATATTTTTTCAAGGTATTTCTCTCCTTGCACATAATCTAGTTGATGTATATTTATTCATTATACTGTTTAACGGGTCGATGTAAATACTTTAGCACAAAGTGTAACTTTTCAGTCAGCAAGCAGTCTATATGGAAATGGGATATGTAACGGCATATGGTCGGTAAAATACTATGTAGGATTACAGTAATCGGTAGCGCAAAGATGGATTTGATGGCACAAGCGGACAAGTTTCCTTTACGAAGTGAGATGGTTAGGGGAAAGAACTTTCAGACGGCATCTGGTAACAAATCAAACTGTAGCCTGTGCTAGACTTGACCATAAAGTGCAGCCGATCGGCACGGCAGGCGCAGGAGATAAATTTAACGGAGCGCTCGCTGGTCGACTGCTTCAGAACTAGTAAAAGAGGTAGAAAATCTTGCGGATAGAATTGGGAAGAAATCCTTTTGTATCAGGTCTGATTGGCACTCATCTGTCACCATTGACAGGTATTACTAAAAATCTAACCGTTCTCCCTTTAAATTTTTGAACAAAAGGCGTATGCTATGGCAATAGAATGGATTACAAGGAAAAATGGAGGTAGATGTTGATGGTTTTTGGAGAGAATATAAAGGTCCGTAAACGCATCTTGCAGTTGATTGATGGCTTAACAGATGAGGAATTTAACGGAACACCATCGCATGGCGGCTGGTCACCCAAACAAATTGTAGAACATTTAGCATTAATGGAATGTCGAGTTGCTACAAACATCGCCCAAGAATTGAAAAATCCTGAGAGTTTACGTGTCTTCAAAAAACCGATCAGTGTATCGGCTAGTCCTTTAGTAAAGGCATATTTCATGGAATATACACAACCAACCGATATGCATCTTTCCATTCCAGAGATTAAAGAGAAGTTGCATGCATCCAGAAATTATTTACTGGATATCTATGAATCTGCCACTATTACAGAACTTCGCTGTAAATCACTAAAGCATCCGATTTTTGGAAATGTACCGTTAATTCAATGGTTCCGTTTCGTAGGATTCCACGAAAAACGTCATCTACGACAGCTGAAACGTACAGTAGAGCAAGTGAAGTCGGCTCGCGTACCGCTAGTTTCAACGTCTAAATAATAAAAAGAGAACTTGTTGCCTCCTAGGGCACAAGTTCTTTTCTCATTTTACTTTGAATCAGCTATACTTTACTTAACCGTGAAGGAGGAGATGGAATGAATCGATACCGTTTTGATACCCCTGAAAAGCTGCGTGCATTGCTTTGTGAACTAGTAAGTTGGGATAGTCGTACGTTAACGGAAGGAGAGCGTTTCTTTTCCTGGAAGCTACAAAATAAGTTGAGCGAACTGGAATACTTCACTGAGAATGCTGATAATATTACACTTCATGATGCGGGTCTCGGGCGGCAAGTCGTGCATGCCCTTTATGAACATCCTGATGCCACAGATACGATTGTGTTGATCAGTCATTTTGATACTGTACAAACGGATGAATACGGAGCACTTGAACCACTTGCATTTCATCCGGAAGAGCTGACTAAGAAGTTGCTAGAAAATAAAGATATGTTGCCTGAAGCTGCGCGCCTTGACTTGGAATCAGGAAAATATCTATTCGGCCGAGGTACGATGGATATGAAGATGGGGTTGGCTTTACATATACAGTTGATCGAACGAGCAAGTATGGAGAATTGGCCTATTAATTTATTATTGTGTACAGTACCGGACGAAGAAGTGAACTCAGCGGGGATGCGTGCTGCCGTAAAGGAACTTGTACGCCTGCAAGAACAAGAAGGGCATCGCTTTAAGTTATTCTTGAACGGAGAGCCTTCATTTTCACAAGGACCTGCGGATACGAAAGAATATATTTACTCCGGGACAATCGGAAAGATTATGCCAGCCGCATTATTTTATGGAAAAGAAACGCATGTAGGTGAACCTTTAAAAGGGATTACTGCAGATTATATAGCGTCTTTTTTGACACAAAAGATGGAATGGAATCCTCTATTCCTTGAAATAGAGCAGAACGAATCAACACCTCTTCCCGTCACATTGCACCAAAAAGATTTGAAAATCCAGTACTCTACACAAACACCACAGCGAGCAGCAGCGTTATATAATGTCTTCTTATTCAAGCGGACAGCTGCTGAAATCATGAATATATTTGAACAAGTGGCGAATGAAGCGATGGCACTTTGTACTGAACATTATAAAGCGGTGTGTGCACGTGAATCGGCAGTGCCTCTAGGAGATATTCGTGTACTGCGTTTTGAAGAGTTATTAACATACGCTGAAGATCAGTTAGGAAAAAATGAAGTAAACAGATTGAAACAGGAAGTGCTGTTGCAAGAAGAATGGGATGACCGTGAGCAATGCATACGTATTGTCGATACGCTCATGATGGCGTGTCAGGAATTAGGTCCAGCGACCGTCCTATTCTATGCGCCACCTTATTACCCGGCTGTTAACTCGTCTGACGATCCCCTTGTGAAGGAATCGATTGCGTTTGTGCAAGAGCGTGCGCAAGTATTTGATTTAACAATTGAACAAGTACATTATTTCAATGGAATTTGCGATTTGAGTTATGTGCATTATAAGGATGAAGAGGATCATTGGAAGGCGTTCGCAGAGAATACGCCAGTCTATGGTGCGACGTATTCGATTCCGTTTGAAGATATGCGCAAGCTAACTGCACCGGTGTTGAATGTGGGTCCGTTTGGTAAGGATGCGCATCAAAAGACGGAGCGGCTGCATATCGATAGTGCGTTCAGGGAAATGCCAGTGTTGTTGGAGCAGTTGGTGAAGAAACTCGCGGGCATGAATCAAACGAAGTCTAGATGAGGTTTCAAACAATTTGGGTCTAATGGGTAGAAGTGTTGGACCGGCGTTCGACGTAGTTTGGATACTAGAATTTGAAAGTGTCGAACTCTTGACACGCATTGGTGCGTGGCCCTACCCGAATGAAAATCAACGTATTGATAGTACTGATAACGAATTTTAGGCAAAGCAATAGGCATAGACAGGCTAACATCCTGTCTGTAGCTTCTTGCGAAAGTCATCTACCTGAGTCGAAGTGCGACCAATGAACTCTCCACTTAAAATGGCTCGCAAAACAACCTCCCCATGTTACACCCCACTCACTTTCATTAACCATCAAACACCACCATACATAGTACGCAAACGTGCATGTTTTCAACTTGCTTGAATTTCAGCTATACTAAGAGTAGAAGCAATTTAAGAATAGGATGTGCCAGGATGAGTCATTTAGTGGTAGAAAAATTAACTAAAACAGTTGGAGAAAAAACACTTTTTAAAGATGTAGCATTTAATTTAAAAAGTGGAGATAAGATCGGTTTGATTGGGATTAACGGTACGGGAAAATCTACGTTACTCTCCATAATTTCGGGGCAGGGAAGTGCGGATACGGTGACAATGGATCATCCGAATAAGTTCCGTGTGGCATACTTGCCTCAAGAACCGATTGTCAATCCGGACTTAACCGTGATGGAAGCAGTATTCGAAAGTGATGCACCTGTTATCCGTACAAATCTACATTACGAGCATGCATTGCAACTACTAACCGAAGATCCTTTAAATGAAGAGTATCAGGAACGTTACTCATTCTATCAAAATGAAATGGATTCAACGGGCGGCTGGGATTTGAATGCATTAGCACGTACTATATTAATGAAGCTAGGTATCGAGACATTCGATAAGAAGATGGGCGAATTATCCGGCGGTCAACTGAAGCGTGTGGCTCTCGCTAAAGTATTAATTGAACCGGCAGATCTATTGTTGTTGGACGAGCCGACGAACCATCTGGATGTCGCATCGATTCAGTGGTTGCAAGACTTCTTACAAAATGTTCAAGGAGCAGTATTATTTGTTACACACGATCGGTACTTCTTGGATCAAGTCGCTACACATATTTACGAGTTAGCGGATAAAACACTTTATTCGCATACCGGAAATTACGCAGATTATTTGGAGTCAAAAGCACTGCGTGAAGAGATGTCAGCTGCTTCAGATCAAAAAGACCGTAATCGCTACCGTAGTGAATTGAAATGGATTCGCCGCGGTGCTAAAGCGCGTTCGACGAAACAGAAAGCGCGAATTGACCGCTTTGATGAACTTCAATCGAAAGTGAAGCAGACTGATGAGTCATTGGACTTTGAAATGGATTTACAAACGACACGTCTTGGTAAAAAAGTGTTGGAAATCAACAATATTACAAAAAGATTTGACGATAAAGTGATATTGAATGGTTTTTCTGCTATTCTACAAGCGAAAGAACGTATTGCGATTATCGGACCGAATGGTGTAGGGAAGACGACACTTCTTCAAATGCTGGATGGGACGACGATGCCGGACACCGGTGAAGTCGATATAGGCTCTACCGTAAAGATTGCACATTTCCATCAACATTTGCCACCAATGAATGAAAATCAGCGGATTATTGAGTATATTCGTGAGACATCCAATGACATTGAATCAGGAGATGGTGAGCGATTGTCTGCGACACAAATGTTGGAGAGATTCTTATTCCCTTCCTCTGCACACGGAACGCCAATCGGTAAATTATCAGGTGGGGAACGCAAACGTCTATATTTATTAAAGTTATTAATGGAACAGCCGAATGTTTTGCTGCTGGATGAGCCGACGAATGACTTGGATCTTGAAACGTTATCCGTTTTGGAGTCGTTCATTGATACGTTCGCTGGAGTAGTCGTGACGATTTCCCACGACCGTTTCTTCTTGGATCGAATCTCACGTAAGCTATGGATACTAGATGGTTCGGGAGAAATCGATGTACGTCTTGGTTTGTATTCAGATTATCTTGAAGAAAAGAGTACAAAAGACGTGAAGCCCCAAGCTAAAGTTGCGGTTGTTGCTCCGGCTCCAGAAGTTAAAGAACCTAAAAAGAAAATGACATACGCGGAAAAACTTCAGTGGGAAACCATTGAAACGGATATAGAAGGAATAGAAGAAAAAATAGCCGCGGTACAACAAAAAATGACGATTACGGGCTCAGACTATGATCAGCTTCGTCAACTGGATGAAGAACTCGTAACGCTGAATCAACAATACGAAGAACTGGTCGAGCGCTGGTCTTATTTACAGGAATTAGCCGATTAATTATATTGGAGGAGATTGTTCTTGAAAATCAAATCGATTGAACCGACACCGAGTCCAAATTCCATGAAAATTATTTTAGATACCCCTTTGCCCGATGGAGTAAGCCATAACTATAAGAAGAAAGATGAGGCACAGGCACCTGAGCCGGTTCGTTCTCTTTTGGCTATACAAGGAATTAAAGGAATCTATCACGTATTAGATTTTATGGCAGTAGAGAGAATTGGAAATGTTGCGTGGGAATCCATCCTGGCCGAAGTACGTTCCGTTTTAAATGAAGACGGCGAATCGCTTGAACAAGCTGAAGAACAGAAGATAGACGAGCATTTCGGTGAAGTCTACGTTCATGTACAGACGTATAAAGAGATCCCGCTGCAAGTGAAAGTGTTCAATAGTGATGAGGAATCACGGTTTGGATTAAGTGAACGTTTCATCCAAGCGATGGAAACCGTTCACCATTCTGAAGTGGAAAACTATATCTTACTGCGAAAATGGGTAGATTACGGAATTCGTTACGGAGAATTGCAGGAAGTGGGCGAGCAAGTTGTACAAGAACTTGAAGCCGCGTATCCTGAAGCACGCTTGCAGGAGCTTGTGGAAAAAGCGGAGAAGGCAGACGGAGAAGCAAAAGTTCGTGGAGAGAAAGTGACTTTGGCGGAATTTACTGTTCCAGAATGGGAAACGCGCTTTCGCTTATTGGATCAAATGCCAGATCCCGACGTTTCGGATTATCCAGTACTTACGCTGGCACTTGAAGATGAGAAGATGTCCATCCGCAGATTGGCTACAGTTTACCTCGGTATGATTGAAGATGAAACAGTCATTCCGTTTATCGAAAAAGCACTCGAAGATAAAAGTTGGGCGGTTCGTCGTACAGCCGCAGACTGTATGAGTGACCTTGGCTATGTTGGTTTCGAATCAGCTGCTATCCGTTTACTACAAGATAAGAACAAGTTGGTTCGTTGGCGTGCCGCAATGTTCCTCTATGAATCCGGAACAGAACGAGCATTACCCGCACTGCACGAAGCAGAAAACGATAATGAATTTGAAGTGAAACTGCAAGTCCGTATGGCGATCGCTAGAATTGAAGAAGGCGAAGAGGCAAAAGGCTCCATTTGGCGTCAAATGACCGAAAGAACTAACTAATTTATTCAAGTCCACCGAGAGACGTTAAAAGTCTCGAATCCTAAACCTTGTCTACCCGACAAGGTTTTTTATATGACTTTCAGATAAAAAGGTATACTTTTAGTAAGGACTAAAGGTATAATAATGATCTGATCATAATTTACTAGGAGGGCACATGAAGTGAAGAAGTCTGCAAGTATTGCGATGAAACTCTCAGGACTAATTATCGCATTATTTTTATCACTATTTTTGGTATACTCAGTTGTTACCAGTTTCATGTTACATAAGCAAAGCATTAAAGATGCTGAGGAATTTGCGTTGGAAAGTGCAAATAAAAATTCACTTGTTCTTAGTGCGAAATTCAATGAAACAAATGATATGTTACGCACAACAAGTCACATATTGGAAACATTACAAGCGACAGGTGATATGAAACCGGAGGAAATTATTCGGATCATCAAAAACAATTTGAAGAAAAATGAGGATGCTACCGGGATGGCAGCGGTAATCAATCAGTCCGCATTCGCTGAAGGGGAAGTCATACCAAAGAACTTGCTAGATGAAAATCAGCAATTCATTCCTTATGTCTTTAAACAAGACAATACTACGGATGTAGAACCATTAAGTGGAATGGATGATTCTACAGCGAATAGTTGGTATACCGTTCCAAAAAATGAAGCACGTGCGATATTAACAGAACCTTACCCGTACGAAACAAATGGTAAAACAATTCTTATGACTACTATTTCCGTTCCAATGGTCGATGCATCAGGAAATTATTTTGGTTTGTTAACCACAGATATATCAATAGATTTCTTGACTGATATGGTGAAGACGATTCAACCAAAAGGCGGCTATGCTTCTATTATTACAGACGCTGGATATATTACGGCGAACAGTCTAAAGCCTGAACTAAACAATAGCAATATGGCAGATGCAATCGATTGGAATGCTGCTAAAGTAAATATTGATCAAGGTGAATTGGCAAGTATGTATGTAGATTCTCAGAGTCTAGGTGAACAAGCATTTAATGCATTCTCTCCAATCAACTTAAAAGGAATCGATGAGAGATGGTCAGTACAAACTGTTACACCGAAATCTGAGATTTTGGATACATTCACCGCTATTTTGTGGATTACAATTGTATCTGCAATCGTGATTATGTTACTGATGTCAAGCGCCTCCACGATTTTCATTTATCGACTGTTGAAACCGTTGAAAACCTTACAGCAATCCATGCAAACCGCTGCTGCAGGAGACTTGACGATGATGGTAGATGAACAGAAAATCCGTCACGATGAGATAGGATTAGTAACACTTGCTTATAACGATATGTTGCGTCAGACGAATGCGGCGTTACAAACCGTGCAACTGTCTTCGAGTCAGTTGAGCGATTCATCCTCGCAAGTCACACATGCCTTCGAAGAGCTAGTAGCTGCGAATCAGGAAGTATCAGTAGCGACGGATGAAATTGCACAAGGCGCTTCTAAACAATCCGAAGATACGGAAATAACGAGCCTACGAATTTCTGATTTAGCAGACCGTATGGATCATATCCACACGATGTTCATGACAATGAATCAGTTGTCTACAGACGCTTCTAATTCTGCTGAAAGTGGAATGTCAGAAGTGAAAAAGCTACGTGTTCATAACACAACAGCAAATGAAATGAATAAAAAAGTACAGCTTCAAATACAAACATTGACTACTAAAATATCATCTATTAATCAAGTCATTGAAACATTGCATGGTATTACTGCAAGCACGAATCTTCTAGCGCTTAATGCAAGCATTGAAGCGGCTCGAGCGGGTGAAAGTGGTAAAGGATTTGCGGTTGTTGCGAATGAAGTACGTCAGCTAGCAGAACAGTCCCGCAGAGAAACTGAAGTAATTCAAGAAACCGTGAAAGAAATCTTGTCAGAATCACAGCAGACAGTTGATGTCATTGAATTGAACATGAAATCAATGGACGGTCAAAATCAGTCCGTTACAGATACGGAAGAATCATTCGTACAGAACGCGGACATCATTGATCAAATTCGCCAATCCATCACGGAGCTATCCGAGAAGCTTGCCGAAATGATGGAATATAAAGATGAAGCCATTCTAGCCATCCAAAACGTTTCTGCCATTTCGGAGCAGACGGCTGCCTCTTCTGAACAAGTGAGTGCATCGGCTGCCGCACAACAGAGTGAATTGGAACAAGTAGCAGATTCTACAAATCAAGTGAATGAGATCGCTGGGGAATTGCGAAGTGTAGTCGATCGATTCAAATTATCATAATTCAATCGTGTAATCAGCAGAAGTGGCGTAGGCCACTTCCGCTTTTTTGGATTGAAAGCATTATTCTATTTGGAGTCTGTTTTACGCAGTACAGTTTATGATGTGAAAGTGTCTGCAGTTCTTTTTGCTATGGAAACGTGAGTGAATATGCAATGACTTACGTAAACCATCCACCAACCCCTCGCTAGGAAATGAATGTCACGATGTGGTCCCGATATTCAAAACCGTCAACTCCTCACTATTCTTTAACAACTCAATAAACACTTGCAATGCCTTCGTTTGAAACGGCGAGTTCGTCACGATAGAGAAATGCCGCTTGAATGGCGTTCCTTTCACCGATAGCGTCGTCAAATCACCATAACGTAATTCCTTTTGTATCGCCCACTGTGACAGCAAGCTAACGCCAAGCCCCGCTTCGACAGATTCCTTAATCGGTTGCGTACTGCTGAATTGCATAATGCGCTTTGGATAAAATCCAGACTGGGAAAAGAATAATTCTGCAGCTTCCCGTGTACCTGAACCTTCTTCGCGTAATAGCCAGATTTCATCTTCTAATGCAGTGATCGACTGCCGCCCTTTTTTCTGAGTTAGTGGATGATTGCTAGGCGTGACGATGTACATTTCATCTTCTGCAAAGTCTTCATTTTGAAGCGGTGCAGCTTCCTTGAAATGTCCTTCGATCAAACCGATGTCGAGTTGGTGAGTAATGACTAACTCCGCGATGTCTGCTGTATTTCCAATGGTGACTTGTGGTTCAATCGCCGGATAGTCTGCGACAAGTTTAGACAGAATATGAGGCAAGACGTATTCACCGAAAGTATAGCTGGCTCCAATGGCGAGAGAACCGCTAGCTTTATGGGCTAAATCATCTACTAAATTTTGCATTTTGGAATACAAGCCCGCAATTTCTTTTGCGTGATGATAGACAATTTCCCCAGCTTGGTTAAGTCGTACATATTTATTCGTCCGCTCGAGCAATCGTACACCAATGGATTCTTCGAATGAACGAATATATTGACTGACAGCAGGTTGTGTCATATGCAGTTCTTCTGCTGCTCTAGAGAAGTTCTTTTGCTCGGCTACCTCAATGAATACTTGCAGTTGTTGATCGATAGGGAGGCATCTCCTTTCCGTGTATATAGATTTACTTATCATAGCTATTATAAATAGTTATTTCACTTATAGCCAGCTGTTTTCTATACTATTACTAGGGAGGTGTCATCATGATTTGTTCGAATATGACTCCAGAACAGCACGCACCACAACATCCATCTAAATGGAAATCATGGACCAGTGGAATAGCTTTTACATTTTTCATTGCATTTTTAGGTTATTTATTAGCAAAAGTACCAGGTTTCAATCATATAGGACAACTGGCCTGCGCAATCATAATCGCAGTGGCATACCGTCAATTTTTTGGCTATCCTGAAATGATTCGAAGTGGAATTGCCTTCTCATCCAAGCGTTTACTTCGCACGGCAATTATTTTATACGGTTTGAAATTAAATATAGATACCGTCTTAAGCGATGGGCTTGGTTTACTCGCTCGAGATGTAGGTGTGATCATTTTCGCGATATTCATGACCATTTGGCTCGCTAAAGTATTTAAAGCAGATAAAAACATCTCCCTGCTTTTAGGTGTCGGGACAGGAGTCTGCGGTGCAGCGGCCATTGCAGCAGTGGCACCGATTATTAAAGCAAAAGATGAAGACACTGCAATAGGTGTAGGAATCATCGCATTAATGGGTACAGTGTTTGCGATTGGCTACACGATTTTACGCCCCATTCTTCCACTCGATTCAATCGAGTACGGAATGTGGGCAGGAATCAGTCTACATGAAGTTGCGCACGTGGCTTTGGCGGGTGCACCGGCTGGAGAAGATGGCTTAGCGATTGCCTTATTGGCTAAACTTGGCCGAGTATTCCTATTGGTGCCACTATGCTTCATCTTCATTGCTATCATGAAACGTAAGCATACAGACGAAACGGGCGCTAAAATTGAATTTCCCTGGTTCCTCGTCGGCTTTATCATTCTAAGTATTTTAGGAAGCTATGTGTTCGGTCACTCCATTCCTGTCTCGGATCACGTAATGGAGGGCGTCTTTACACTGACGACATGGTTACTAACAGCAGCCATGGTTGGACTCGGCCTAAACGTCAGTCTACGAGATGTAAAAGACCGCGCGATGCGTCCACTTGCCGCCATGACTGTCACATCCATACTATTATCCGTCATCGCCTATTTCATTATTTAATACACCATACCGATAAAAAGTCAGTCTACGAGTAACTATCTCGTAGGCTGGCTTTTTTGTAGTGAATTCTATCCATAACTGGCAATCAATAAAAATTCCATAAAACGCGACTGAACTAGTTGACTTTATTTAGTCTACCCCCTAAACTATTAATTATTGGTTTAGGGGGTGGACTACTTTGAGAAATCAGCTTCAAGAAGCGGTAGAACTATTTGAAGAAGTCATGATCTACGGTACAGAGCATGTTGTGAAAAACTTGGACGTTCCTATATGGAAGGATTACTCACCAGAACAAATCCACGTACTAAAAATACTATCTGCTTACGGGCAGCTATCCAGTGGACAACTGGCGGAGATTCAAGGCGTACATAAAAGTGCCATTTCGAGTCGTCTTAAAAAGCTAGTCGAAAAAGATCTTGTACAGTCTGAAAAAGACGTGAATGATCAGCGGATGAATCGAATATCACTAACCGAAAAAGGTCGTGAAGTACTATCCATTTCAAATGCTGCAATAAATGAAAGCGTTGAAAACTTGTTGAAAGATCAAATCGATGAACAGGAGCTTGAACAATTCATTAAGACATTCCGTAAACTGAAATCGATTTTAGTCACAAAGGAGAGATAAGGCGTGAAAACGATACTGAAATTTAAATGGCCTATTGCGATCGGTATTGTCATACTGACGGCTGTTTTATTTATACTAGCACCTGATTTGGCAAAGCAGGCGGAAAAAGCAGGTTCTTTCCAATTGCTAGATTCGGCAGATTCCCAGAAGGCTGCAAAAATGTTAGAAGATGCGGGACAAGCGGATGAAACCATTTCGCTCGTCTATGACCTCGATAAACCGGCAGATAAAGCAAAAAAACAGGAAATTTCTGCAACTGCCAAAGAAATCCGGGATGCCAGCAAGATTGTAACGGATGTTCTAGATCCGTTTGAAAGTGAAGAAATGAAAGATCAGCTCGTTTCTAAAGATCAAAAAACTGTATTGCTCCCCATCATGGTAGACGGTACAGATGATGAAATCATTCAGTTGGCTGAAAAAATAAAAAAAGATATCGTATCTAAAGAAGATACAGTGTATATGACGGGCGAAGTAATTATCAATCATGACGTAAATGAAAGTGCGCAAGAAGGACTGAAAAAGACAGAAATTATTACGGTCGTATTGATCTTTGCTTTATTGCTCATTGTTTTCCGTTCGATTGTCACACCATTCGTTCCGTTAGTCGCGGTAGGAATCGCTTATTTATTAAGTCAGTCATTCGTAGCGTTCTTCATCGACTGGTTTGGGTTCCCAGTTTCGAACTATACCCAAATATTTTTAGTCGCGATTTTATTCGGTCTTGGAACAGATTATTGTATTCTGTTATTAAGTCGGTATAAAGAAGAATTACTAGCCGGACATGAAGTGGAAGAAGCAATTATCAACACGTATAAAACAGCTGGACGCACTCTATTCATCAGTGCACTTGCGGTATTTATCGGCTTCGCAGCCATCGGATTTGCAGACTTCCCGATATTTAAATCGGCAGTCGCAGTAGCGGTAGGGATTGCGGTGTTGATGTTCGTTCTATTCACTGTCGTACCGCCGTTGATGTCCATTTTACAAGACAAATTATTCTGGCCTGCAAAAGGAGCGGCTTCGCATAAAGATAGTAAATTGTGGATTGCATTCAGTAAATTATCCGTTATGCGCCCATTACTTTCCATGGCCATCGTAGCCATCATCACGATTCCGCTATTATTGACATATGATAATGATCTATCATTCAATACGGTAGATGAAATTGATGGTAGTAAAGAGTCTGTCAAGGGATTACATCTTATTTCGGATGCTTTTGGTGAAGGGGATTCACTGCCTGTACAAGTATTGTTAAAGAAAGATTCTCCAATCGTTAAAGAAGGGGATATTACCTATTTAGAAGCGATTGCCCGAGATTTGGAGAAAGTAGAAGGCGTCAAAAGTGTTCGTACCGTTACACGACCGACTGGTGAGTTATTGGAAGACTTGTATGTAGATCATCAAATCGGTTTGATGGCAGACGGCTTGAAACAAGCGAATGATGGTATACAGGAAATTCGTTTAGGATTGGCGACAGTGCAGTATAATTTACGCGACGCGGCTAATCAATTGCCTTCTGGCGGCACGGGTGGTGGCCTTATCCAAGCTGCAAACGGTATTGAGCAGATCAATGGTCAGCTAGCGCAAATTTCTGGCGGCCTCCAACAAGGTCTTCCTGCCGCACAAGCAGCTGGAGGGTTGGATGCGCTAGGTAAAGAATTGGATAAGATTAGTAAAGGCATTGCGGGAGCTGGATCTCAGATCAACCAAAGTGGTTCGCAAATCGGACAATTAAAAGGTGGTTTGAAACAGCTGGGTAGCGGTGTCAAAGCTTCCAAAGACGGTTTGGCTGAAGTGACGACAGGTCTTCAAGAAATTGCGGATATGCTCGACGATATGGCGGATACGAAAAGTGTGCGCGACACGGGTTTATTCATTCCTAAAGGAACACTTGATAGTGAGGAATTTGCACCAGTCATGAAGCGCTATACATTCGACGGTGAAAAAGGAATTTTGATGGAAGTGATCTTGAAGGAAAATCCTTATTCACGTGAAGCCATTTCAACGGTGAAAGATATTAAAGATACTGTGAAGCGCTCGGTCATCGGTACACCATTTGAAGATGCAGATGTAGCCTTCAGCGGTATTTCGAGCATGAACTCGGACTTGAATGATATTTCATCCGCTGACTTTACACGTACAGTAACCGTTATGTTAATAGGGTTATTCATCATTCTCTTCGTCTTATTCCGTTCAGCTATCATGCCATTGTATATGATCGGTTCATTATTGCTGACATATTACACAGCGATATCTATCACGGAATTGATCTTCGTCAATGGTCTTGGTTATGACGGAATCAGTTGGGCAGTTCCATTCTTCGGATTTATCATGTTGATTGCGCTTGGCGTAGATTACTCCATTTTCTTACTCGATCGTTTCCGCGAAGAGAGTATTGGCGGTATGAAGGTCAGGGAAGCATTGATGCATTCTATGGCGAAGATGGGTACTGTTATTATTACGGCAGCTGTCATTTTGGCAGGGACATTCGGTGCTATGATGCCTTCAGGCGTCTTGAGCCTCATGCAGATCGCAACGATTGTGATTTCGGGATTACTGCTCTATGGTTTAATTATTTTGCCATTGTTAATTCCAGCCATTACGATCTCGTTCGGACGCGGTGTTTGGTGGCCGTTTAGAGGATAAAGGAAAGGTGCTCAGCTACTGACTGAGCACCTTTTTTGTCTATGTTTATAGGACCAGTCTCACAGGGTAAAGATAGTAAAAAACGAATAGATAGGGGGTTGCTGCTAATGAAGTTACATACGGGGTCATTATATTGGGAGTCGACTTTTACAAAAGAAGGTTTTGCAGAAGTGAAACGTCAAGATCTATATGATGTCGCAATAGTAGGTGGCGGAATGTCGGGTGCGCTGACTTCATACGTATTGGCGAATGAAGGGTATTCAATCGTGTTGATTGAACAAGGAGAAGTAGGTGGGGGGAGTACTGCTGCAAATACTGGTTTACTACAGTTCTCCAATGATATTATGCTGCATGAATTAATGGAGCAAATTGGCGAAGAGAAAGCTGTGGAATTTTATCGGACGTGTAAAGAAGCAATGATCCATTTGCAAGACGTTGCGGAACATGCACCCTTTGATGTCCATTTCCACACACGTGAAAGTTTATATTATGCCAGCACTGAAGAAGATGTAGTGAGATTGCGTAAAGAGTTTGAGGTGTTACAAAAGTATGGTTTTCCGGTAGAGTTTTGGGAGCTTGAAGATATTAAAGCGCATTTTCTGTTTTCGCGACCTGCCGCTATCGTGACGGCGGGGGATGCAGAAGTGAATCCTTTGCGTTTGTGTATGGGCGCGATACAGTATGCATATGAAAAGGGCATGGATATTTTTGAACATACCGAAGTACTCGGAATTCTAGATACAGAAGAACGTGTATTCATTCAAACGACGAACGGAGAATTTCAGGCAAAATCCGTCGTGGTCACTACTGGTTATGCACCAACTCCGGATATGGTGATTCCTCAAAAAGACTTAAAAGTTACATATGCAATCGCAACTCAGCCAATAGAAGATTTGTCATTCTGGCACGATCGTATGATGATTTGGGAAACCAAACGTCCTTACTTGTATATGCGATTGACGGATGAAAATCGCATCGTGGCAGGTGGCTTGGATCAAAACATGGATACAATACCGAGCTCACAAGAAGACATCGATAAGAAATTCAAGCAATTAAAACAGGAATTGCAAGAGCTGTTTCCTAATCAAAAATTCCATTTTGAGTATGAGTGGACAGCGTTGTTTGGAGAATCGACGGATGAGTTACCAGTCATTGGCCGCCATCCATTTGAACGGAATATTTATTATTTGATTGGTCTTGGCGGGAACGGAACGGTCTACAGTATGTTGGGGGCGTATTTATTACGTGATGAATTAGCAGGTACGTCGAATCCTAATGAATCTATACTAGAAATAGAACGTTAAACAACAGGTACGAAAGTTTTTAGTTGCTTATAGCATGTATGAATAGAAATAGGCTGTCGAGGAAATCATTCACATGACGTTCCGCGACAGCCTATTTTTTCATGATGGTGCTAATAACGATATGGAATGATCAGAGATTTTACAACGTAATAACGCCCATAGCCATTGTAATGAGGAATAAGACGATACTGAACCCCCACATGATAACGAATGAGTAGCGAATATGCTTGCCCATCTCTAATCCTGCAAGTCCCAATGCCAGCCAAAGTGCAGGCGAGAAGGGGCTAACGAATGTACCTATAATATTTCCAACGATTAATGCATAGGCGATGGAAACGGATGGAACACCGAAACCGGAGACGACTTGCTCTACAATCGGCAGTAATGCGAAGTAATACGCATCCGTACTTTACAATAGATCGAACGGAACCCCGAATAGGCCGATAATGATGTGCAAATACGGTACGATGATGGCCGGCAATACTTTTACTAAATCGGTCGCTATCGAATCTAGCATATTGGTCCCATTCAAAATACCGAGGAACGAACCAGCTGCTAGAATGATTGCCGCCATGAGTAGAGCATTTGGTGCGTGCGCTTTAATACGGTCCATCTGTTCATTCACAGAGCGATAATTTAATGGAAGTGCGATACTGAATCCGACCATGAAGATAAAGCCTGCAGGTACTTTTCCCCAAACGAGTAAGCCGATGACGGTTACGGCAATAATCACGTTAATCCATAACATTTTTGGACGGAGGAGGGAAGTGCCTTCTGATTCTACTTTTCGTTCTTCCACTTCTCCTAGTTCATCCAATTTGTCATCAAAATCCCCACTAGCTACTTTCTTAGCGATAACTCGCTTTTCACGTAATCCGAGAATGAACGCAACGGCAATTAATAGTAGGAGACCGATGATTTGAATTTTAATAAGTGGTCGCCATAATTCCGTAACATCGACACCGAGTACAGCTGCTGCCCGTCCAAGCGGGCCGCCCCATGGAACCATGTTGACGATACTTGCTGAGATACCGACAAGTAGTAGCAGTAAATAAGGATTCATTTTCAACCTTTTATAGAGCGGTAAAAGCGCAGGGATCGTAATGAGGAATGTGGAGGCGCCAGAGCCGTCTAACTGTGCAATAGCAGCGATTACCACCGTCGCCATAGCAACAGCAATTACATTTCCTCGTGAAATTTTAATCATCGTATTAATTAGCGGGTTGAATACACCTGCATCTTGCATAACACCAAAGAATAAAATCGCAAAGATGAACATAATCACAACGCTAATGACAGACTCAATTCCGCTGTTGAAAAATTCTCCGACTTCCTTGAAGTTGAATCCAGCGAAAAATGCACCGAAGATCGGAACGATGACCAACCCAACAATGGGTGTGATCCGGCCACTGATTAATAATGCGACGATAATAAAGATCGTTAGTATTCCAATAATACTTAACATAGCGATTTCCCTCCAATGGATAAAATGGTGAAAGAGTCTGTAAGCGGATACAAATAGAAGTATCTGAATAATTCCACTTAAGCTGTCCATAATGTACCATGTCGAAAAGCCGCTAAAAAGCTTGTTTACATAAGATCGATATAATTCATATTATGCGTTTTGTTCATTTTGTTCACGGTTGCGTATTTAGATTTTTCTATATGTCCGTTCAGGTCTACCGACATCTCCATAATGCAGCTGTGCTCCTACTACTTCAATCAATACAAGGTATTCTAGATATCGACGTGCAGTAGAACGGCTAACACCGGCTGCTTTACCTACTTGAACAGCAGTTATTCCTTCTGCAGGACTTTGCAGCAAAACGTTTTCTATACGTTCAAGCGTCAGACGGTCGATACCTTTTGGCAATGCGTCAGAAGTAGAATCCTGCCGCAACTCCGTGCCAAATAATACACGGTCGAGATCTTCTTGGGAAAGTTCACTTTTAGATGACAGCAATACTTTCCTTGAACGGTACCGTCTAAATGCTTCTGCAAACCTCACAGGCTCAACAGGTTTGATTAAATAATCCAACACGCCTCCATGGAGTGCTTCCTCTATTATTTTAGTTTCTTTAGCAGCTGTTAGCAGCATAATATCCATTGCGGAGAATTCTCTTCGTAGATGCCAAAACAAATCTAGCCCTGGACTGTCAGGTATGTACACATCCAATAAAACCAGATCGGGTAGCGTCTTTGCCTGTTGCAAAAAATCGATAGTCTCAGAGGCAGTTCGCGTTTCTGTCACGACTTCATAGCCGGTGATCTGTTCGACTAGTTGGCGATTAATCTTTGCGACTCGGAAATCATCTTCTACAATTAGTACTTGTATAGTACTGATCACGGGGATCCCTCCTTTAGTAATCTTTTGGTAATGACACGACAAAATATGTACCGCCCAATTCACTCGGTTCAATGGACAGCTGGCCATTCGCTGTTGCAATGGCATTCTTTGTTAAAGCCAAGCCAAAACCTCTTCCAGCTCCATCTTTTGTCGAGAAACCATGGGATAAGACTTTATCAAGCGAAGCTTCATCAATTCCTGGTCCTGCATCATCGATTTCAAACAGCAGATTTTGTCCGATATCAGTAAAAGAAATCGATATGTCCCGGGAAATGGCGCGTTCATCATATACAGCATCGAATGCATTATCAAGCAAATTTCCAATAGCCGTCAGCAATGCTTGGCGGTTTACGTCAGATAGTGTGGAATGTAATTGACTGTCAGGCTGGACGGATACATTAATTTGCAACTCACTCGCTTGATTCAGCTTTCCGACAAGCAATCCGCTGATATAGGGATCATCTATATGATCAAGTAGTGCGTCTGTCCAGTGTTGCTGGATGCTTGTTTCTTCTTGGATGAAGTCGAGCACTTCCTCCTTTTTATTCAGTTGAGTTAGTCCCATGATCGTATACAGTTTATTTGCGAATTCATGTGTTTGTGAACGCAACGCATTGGCATATTGTTGGATATGTGCTAGTTTTTTAGTCAAATTCTCAATCTCGGTTTTATTCCGGAAAGTAGCAACTGCACCGAGCAATTCATGTTCGTAGAAAATCGGCACACTGTTTACATAGACGATATGGTTACTAAAAAGTCTTTCCTGATCAAAAACTGATTCGCCATGCTCTAGTACATACGGTAAATCAGAATTCGGGAAGCATTCATGTATAGATGTACCAATCCAGTCGTCTGCTTGCTGCTCGCCACCTGTCAATAATTTCAATGCAGCAGAGTTGACCATCGTAATATGGCCATCTGTATTGATAGCGATAATGCCTTCATGGATAGAATGCAAAATCGTTTCTTTTTGAAACAGTAAATGCGAGATTTCTTCTGGTTCTAATCCGAATAAGACGTTCTTGATATAGTTCGCAATGAATACAGCTCCGATGATAGCAGCTGTGCAAATGCCTAGAAGGACGAGCCAAATTTCTAGGCTATACTCCCAGATGATTGAATCAATAGAATCTACCAAGAAACCGACCGAGACGACACCGACAATTTCACCGTTTAAATAGACTGGAGCCTTTGCACGCAGTGAGCTTCCTAATGACCCGGTTGATATAGAAGTATAAGATTCTCCATTACGCAACGCACGTTCATTATCTTCGCCGATCATTTTTTTGCCAATCCGATCAGGACTCGGGTGTGCATAACGGATTTCTTGTTGATTGCCTACAACGATAAACTCTGCATCGGTCTGGGCTTGGATTTTCTGCACGATCGGCTGAATGATGGCAGAAGGATTATTCGATTCGAAAGCCTGGGAAATTTCAGGTATCACAGCTACACTTTTTGCTACACTGAGAGCCCTTTCTCCAATTTGGGCTTCTAATGTATCCGTGACGAAGTAACTCATAAACCCACCAATGAACAGAATAATCGTGACAGAGAGCGCGCCAATTAAGCCAATCATTTTCAAGTGGAGATTGACGAAGGGTTTGTTTTTCTTTCGATGGATGGATAAATCTTCTTTACGGATACGAATCATGATGAACCCCCGATACAGATGTTTGTAACTATAGAATACCATGTGGTGCGCAAAATTAAATAGTAAGGGTTATGTAAATAGTAGGGGAGGGCTATAGGGGAAGGAAAAGGCTTTTTCAATCAAAGCTCGTAGAATACCTAACGACAAGAGTGTTTAATGCATTACTGGGCAAGACAAATCAGAATAAATGATAGGTTATCTATATGAAACTTAGGGAATAATAGCTATAAAGGGAGTGAGTATATTGGAAATCTACACCGTTGGACATTCCACACATACAAAAGAAGAGTTTTTGACATTATTGGATGATGCAAGTATCGAGAAATTGGTCGATGTACGTGCATTTCCTGGTAGTCGTAAATTTCCGCATTTTCATGAAGATCGAATGACTGAATGGTTACCGGCACATGGTATTGCTTATAGACATTGTGGAAAATTAGGTGGACGTAGAAGGAAATCTAAAACTATCGATAATGAAGTCAACGAAGGATGGAATAATCAATCCTTCCACAACTATGCGGATTACACATTAACACCTGAATTCGAAGAAGGTATAAAGGAATTGATGAAGGAAGCCTCAGGCCAACGCATTGCGATATGCTGTTCCGAACGTCACCCAGCAAGATGCCATCGCTTGTTGATTAGTAATTGGCTCGCTACACATGGCATTAACGTAAAACATATTATAGATGGACCTAAGGGAAAAACGTTGATTGAAGATCATGAAGTAGGCAAGTGGGGAGCTGAACCCGTAGTGTCAGACGATGGAGAAGTGACGTATCCTCCTAAACAGAATGAAGATGAATGAAGTCAGTGCCTTTTAATAAAAGGCACTGATTTTATTCATATAATGTTTTATCGTGTGATCCGTCAGCATGAAAGACCTGTAAAATACCTTCATGTTCGTTCACATATTTTTTTGCTTTTTCAAGTAATACGGACTTGGTATCTTCTTTAAATAGTACATGATCACTTCCGACCTTACTGAAAATCCATTCATTCTCGCGTGGTTTCACTTCATAGTGAGGACGACCTTCACTTTTGCCTTGTACATACTCGTGTGCTTGAGCAGTTGCAATGGAAATCGCGCGCTCATCGGAATAGTTTTCACGTAGTAAAGCGTTCGCTATTTCGATTGCTTTATTACGTACTGTCGGATCCAGATTTTTCAGCGATGCAGGATAATCATTTTTACTCCATGGCATACGACATCACCTCCTACTTCACAAATTCCCTTTTTTACCGAATATAAACGGTCTTTCACATAATTTCAGAACATCCTATATGGTGAATCGAATAAAGTCGAACATTGTATAATTGTCGTTTTATTTAAAATTATTTGATTATTATCTAGATGACTGGTAATCTAGAGACGTTCATATGAACTTAGCGACCGAGTTGTATAGGAAAAGTAGCCTTTTTTTCGTTTTGATCTCACTAGGGGAACCCTATGAAGATAAATACAAACTGAAGGAGTGAATGCATTGTCTTTGTCGGTGCAGCAACTATTGGAAAGCAAAGGGATTCAAGCTAAGCCAGAACATTTGGAAATCCTAGAAAGTCGCTGGAATGGGATGAAAAAGTTAAGAGGTACGCTAGAGAGTGTAAAAATCGAGGACGCGGATATCGGGCTTCGAAATATTCCCGGAGGTGATCATATTGGCTAAAGATTTGATTCAGAAATCAGTCGAGGAATTGGCACCGCTTTTAGAAAGTGGATCACTTTCACCAGTTGAGCTAACGAAAGCAGTGCTTGATCATGCGGAAGAAACGCAGGATACAATTAATGCCTATATGACAATCTACCGGGAAGAAGCAGAACACGCGGCGCGTGAAGCAGAGAAAGAGATCAAAAATGGAAACTATCGAGGCATGTATCACGGAATTCCGATGGCCTTGAAAGATAATTTATATTTTAAAGGTAAAGTGACGACCATGTCTTCTAAAATTCATAAGGATTTCATTCCGGAAGACGATGCGACTGTAGTCAGTAAGTTACGAGACGCGGGTGTGATCTTTACCGGTAAACTAAGCATGCACGAATATGCTTGGGGAATTACGAACAATAACCCTCATTACGGACCGGTCAGAAATCCTTGGGATACCGATAAAATTCCTGGCGGTTCGAGTGGTGGTTCGGGAGCTGCTGTTGCGGTCGGTTCCAGTGTCGCGTCATTAGGTACCGATACGGCTGGCTCTATCCGAATTCCGTCATCAATTTGCGGCATCGTCGGATTGAAGCCGACACATGGGCGAGTCAGTAAATACGGATGCTATCCATTGGCATGGTCGCTCGATCATATCGGACCAATGACTAAGACGATTAAAGACGCAGCAGGAATGATGGATATTATTTCAGGATACGACGCAAAAGATCCAACTTCGGTCGATACTCCTGTAGACCAACATTTGGAGAGAATAAAGGGCGATGTCAATGGTTTGGTTATTGGCGTTAATGAAGAATATTTCTTCAATGAAGTAGATAACGATGTAGATCAAGTTGTGCGTGGAACGATTAAAGCGCTGACCGATCAAGGTGCGAGAGTGGAAGTGGTCAAGATTCCAACACTTAAATATGCAGAGTGGGCAGAGCTGGTCACGTCACTTTCAGAAGCGTCAACCATTCATCACGAAGACATGCTGAAGCGACCGCAAGATTTCGGTGATGATATCCGCATGCTATTCGAGCTGGGGGAGCTGCCGTCTGCTGTCGATTATCTTCAAGCACAGCAAGTACGTCGTCAGTTGAAGCAAGAATTCCATGAAGTATTCCAGAAAGTCGATGTATTGATTGCACCGACACTGCCTGTAGTCGCCAATAAAATCGGTGAAGATACAGTGGACTTAAATGGCAAGCAAGTGGACTTAATTGACAATATTATACGCTTTACGGGACCTAGTAACTTAACAGGTAACCCTGCATTGTCAGTGCCGGGTGGCTTCAAGGGAGACCTTCCCGTAGGTGTACAAATTATTGGACCTGCCTTTTCAGAAGCTTTATTGCTGGATGTCGGTTATGCAATCGAACAGACAAATCCTATGAAAAACAGAAAACCCGCTTTACTAACAAGAGCATAAAATGAAAAAAACTCCGCGGTCAACCCATGGCCGCGGAGTTTTTCGTTATGTACTCGCTCTTCGACGAAGCGGTACAGACGATTCGACTTTACTTCTTCACTATCACAAACCCAGCTGCACCAAACTTCAACCCAAATCCATTTGTGCAATTGCTGTTACTAGTAGTATAACCTAACAAAAGCCCAATAAACGCAAATCATCAAACTGTGAAGAATGTCATATTTCTGTAGTGTTTGGCATCAAATTGAGATAAATTACATCAACCTTACACTAACCTTTCAATACATTATAGTATGCTGAATGTTCTGATTATATACATATAAGTTAGAATATTCAACTACATTAATTTTGAAATGAACATTGTGGCTATTCCGAAATAAATCAGTAACGACAAAATGTCATTGATCGTCGTAATTAAAGGGCCAGAAGCTACTGCTGGATCCACTTTAAATTTGTTAAGAATTAAAGGAATAATTGTTCCCGCAATTGTACCGATGATCAGTGTAGCGACCAAAGACGAACCTACAACTAATCCAAGTGTAAAACTGCCTTGCCATACATAAGCGATCACTGCGATAGCGGCACCACAAACGACACCTAGTATAACGCCGACAATTAATTCACGAAAGACTAAATGCAAGGACTTTTTCATATCCAAGTCTTCAGATACTAGTCCACGCACAACGACCGCCAAAGATTGAGTACCTGTATTACCGGTCATGCCGGCAATCATCGGCATGAAGAAAGCGAGGGCGACAACGGCTTCCAACGTTGCTTCAAATTTGGAAATGATACTACCTGAAACGAGCCCGATAAATAGTAAAAGAATCAGCCAAGGAAGTCTACGATAGGCTGCTACGAGAGGTTTTGTATTGAAGTCAATGGACTTACCGGAAGCAAATAGCATTTCAATATCCTTGTTTGCTTCTCTAACAACTAAATCGAGTACTTCATCAGTCCGGATAATTCCTACTAAGACATTCTCTTCGTTGACAACGGGTAGTGAGACGAAATCAAATCGTCCAATCATTTTGGCTACATCGCCTTGATCCGTTGTATCGAATACTTTGGCGAGACCAGTTTCCATGATTTCTGTTACATTACTATCTGCCTGCGCGAGCAATAAATCTCGGTAAGAAAGCACACCGATTAATTGCTTTTCATCATTAATGATATAGACATAATTCAAGTAATGAGCAAATGATTCATAATGCTTGAGCTTTTCAATCGCTTTCTCAACGGTATATGACTGATGAATCCATACATAACGTGTCGTCATAATACGTCCGGCAGAATCTTTTGGATACTTCCGTCGTTGTCGAATATTTCTTTTTTCTTCATGTCGCAAATCCGCTATGAGTTTCTCCACTTGTTTATCTGAAAGGTCGGTCAAAAGATAAGATAGATCTTCACCTTTCATTTCTTCCAGTAGTTCAGTGGAACGGACTGGTCCTACTAAATCTAATGCTCGTAATTGTTCATTTTTCGAAAGAAATCCTAGCATGTGTACTAATGTTTCTTTATCTAATACTTCCAAAAATGTAGTATGTCGTTTTAGCGGCAATCGTTTATATTGATTAGCAACTTCCGCAGGTTCTAGTTCACCAATTGCTTTTTTTAAGGATTCCAGATTACCATCTTTAATCAGTTGTATAATCGCTCGTGAAACATCGTCTTGATTCCGTGTCACTGGCATGTAACGCACCTCTCTTGTCTATAAATAGTTACGGTCATTCAATCATTCCCTCATATAGGGGGAAAGAAACCATAAGACATAATTTAAAGTCATTTTGGCCAATAAAAAAGCCTCCGTAGAGACTTCTTTTGATTTACAACAGAAAATCTTTGCCAGTTGGCTCTTAATTTATGAATATACTTTGTTCTAGTTCTTATAGAAAATGTTTTATGCTGTTTTATTACTACCCCGTTTTATCCAATTAACACTTGAAAATGTATGGAGCTACCCACATGTAATGTAATTTACGGGACTTAAGACTTCACTTGTCATACAAATCTGACTAGAAACCTGCCATTTGTAACATAAGACGTACCGATGTCATGGCATTGTTTCACGATTGTAATCTTTTTGTAATATAGTCTTGGTAAGCTAAAGCTATTAAATCGTTAGGGGTGGCATATTGAAGAAATTAGTATTTGCATTGACAGTAGCCATGTTCATCACACTATTCACAAGCGGAATGAACGAAACGTCTGCTGCAGCATCAGTTCATACAGTTAAAAAAGGTGACACACTATATAAAATCTCACAACAACATAAAGTGTCTGTCTCAAATATTAAACAATGGAATAACTTAAAATCGACAGTTATTTATCCAAAACAAAAATTACGTTTAGTAAAGTCTTCTAAAGTGGCGGCTAGTACTCCGAAGAAACAAAACACACCTTCACGTTCAAATGGAGCGAATGTCTCTAAAGAACTTATGGTAAGTGCAACAGCGTATACAGCACATTGTAATGGTTGTTCAGGTATTACAAGAACAGGTTTGAACTTACGTAAAAATCCTGACTTGAAAGTCATTGCAGTAGATCCACGAGTTATCGAATTAGGAACAAAAGTCCACGTTGAAGGGTACGGATATGCTATCGCTGGAGATACTGGCGGGGCAATCAAAGGGAATAAAATCGACGTATTCATTCCGAATAAATCACGTGCCTACGAATGGGGACGTAAGAATGTAAAAGTAAAAGTACTAAACTAAGAAATTGAAAGCTCACACAGCATAACTGCTGCGTGAGCTTTTTTGAATAGTGCGTAGGATCATTTATACTTTCTCGTTAACAAAAAAACATGAAACCCAATTTACAGGTATCATGTGTAGGTTATATGAAAGAGACGACTTGGTTTTTGCCATTCTTTTTTGCTTTGTATAGAGCGAGATCCGCTAAATGAAACAATTCATTGAAAGATTGCTTGCTACACATTTTATTGTCACTAAGCCCTATGCTAATAGTAAGTGGAATGGGTATCACATTAGAAGAAGTAGACAAAGACTCAATTTTTCTAGCGAGTAAAGAAGCTTTCTTTATTGCGTCTGCTAATGAAATGTCTTGCATTACTAAAACGAATTCATCACCACCGAATCGAGCAAGTACATCTTCTTTTCTAATTTCATTCATAGAAGTATGCGCTACGAATTTAATCGCTTCATCGCCAATTAGATGGCCATATGTGTCATTAATCACTTTTAAATTATCGATGTCATAGACCAAGCACACAATGGATTTTTTAGTTACTACTGCTTCGGCCAACCATAAATTAGTCGTTTCTTCCAAAAATTTTCGGTTATAGATACCTGTTAAATAATCCAAGTTTTCGCTAGTTTTAGTAGAAGAGCTTTGCAAACGAATTTGCAATTCGAGCGCTACTTTTACCCAGCAACTGTCTTCAATTTCATGCAGTAAATTGATGTATTCTTTCTGGATTATGGCTAATTCATCAAAGCTACACAGTTTTTCAGCTAACACAATGCGTTTTTGCTGAATTTCTTTTAGGAGGGTGTAATCTCTCCATTTTTCTTCTCGTTCTTTGGCGTTGGTATAAAAATGGAAGGCTTTTTTAGAATCACCTATGAACTCATAAAATCTGCCTTTCAAAATTTCAAGAACTGCTAATTCACGAGGATGATGGTCTATAGTAGGTAATTGACTTAAATAATGTAGGCTAGTCATCGCGCAATTAGGGCTTTGTAGATTGATAGCGGATTCAATTGCGTATAAATGCGCTCGAATCATTAAAATTTCTCTGTCCACACCTTTCTTTTTTGCGAAAGAAATGGCCGACTGCGCAAACTCCGAAGCTTTCTCGTATTGTTCTATTTTATTGTACAGATGACTTAGTTGACTGTATGCCATGCTAATATACGAATAGTCTTCAATTTCTAGCGCGATGGATAGCATATCTTCTAGTAATTTTTGTCCTCTTGTATAATCCAATGCGAATGAGCTGACAAAGTATTGCAAATAATAAGAGCGCATCCAATCGGACTTCTCGCCATGCGAAATACACTGTGTGTGATGTTCTTCTATGTGGAAAAGAACCTTTTCGTAATTTCCAACGTAGTAATAGGATATAGCGCAAATGTAATGAGCGGATAAAATAGCTTCTTTATTAGAAAACAAAATGCCTTTACTTAATAAATCTTCTGCATGTCTAAAGACTAAATCATGGCGTCCATCATTTTTTACTTCGTTAATTTTACGCCACACAGCGTTTATTTCATTTTCCCCCGTCATAGTTTCTCTCCTCCGATATAGGAAGTATCATTCTTTTCACTAGTTCATTCATCACTTTTTACATTTGGAATACATTTACATTATACCATTTTGAGAATTAATAGATATAATCAAATAGGCCATTTTAATGAATGTTTTAATTTGTTTCTGTTGTTATTTAGTTGTTTATACCCTGGTGGACAAAAGTATAAACGTCCTACTTCAAAATATGAAGTAAGACGTTGAATTATACACTATTTGACTCTTATTTTGATTGGATTTGTTTGAATAGAGAAATGAAGTGTTCTGGCTCCTCTTCAATTTCAAATGTAAAAACTCCTTCATTTGTGTGCAAGTAAAATAATCCTGATTGTCCTGAGAACGGGCGGTAGGATAAATCAAAAACATGTTGTAAAGGGAAAGTTCTCTGGGACGTCGTAATCCGATCTCGGAATAAACAAATCGTGTGGTAAGACTTTTGATAGGTTTGTTCTAAGCGGTCCACGACTCGGTTTATGGAAATATAGCTAAGCGAATGAATCAACTGATCACTTGAGTTATTCATTTATTACCCTCCTGTTTCGCTACTATCATAACATAGAGTATTATGCTCATAAAAACGTTAGGAATACTAAAAACCTAAATATTGCTATGGACCTAATTCTTACGTAAGCGTTTAATTACACGAACGATAGCTACTACTAAAAGAAAAGTTACAGCGCCAATTGTGTCTAAATACACGTCTTGCATGGTTGCTGTGCGGCCTCCTGTAAAGTATTGATGCAATTCATCAGCGCACGCTAGCAGAAAGGTAAATAAAGCGGCCAATAATAAGCGACCTGTACGTTTAGGTAATAGCCAATAAATTACCAAAGCTAAAAAACCAAATGTAAAGAAGTGTGCAGCTTTTCGGATCAGGAATTCTACAAAGTGATAATATCCACGTTCTTCAATAGAGATCGTTCTATTCCAATAGTTGAATTCCCACGTGGATAGGATAGCTTTCCCGGGTTCCCCCGGTAGCAACACTTGTAATGTAGAGACAAGCGATTGCTGTTCATATGTCTGACTGGATGAGATGGACAGCCCGACTAACATGCTAATGAGTAAGAGAAGAGCTAGTAATTTTTTCATATGGGGATTGTATCATGAAAAGTAACTTCTGATGCAAGCAAGTTATATTTTTATTTGACATTACAAAGTTATCAGCTTGTTACCTGAATGTAATATGCAAGTTGTATAGTACATGCAGGTTGCTGGTTCCATAATCTGTACTAGCTATCCATCTTTTGCCATTACCAATCGTGGAAAAGTATGCTAATATAAAGTGGAGTAGCTAGTAATCACTTTTTTATTTCATATTCTTTATTTATTTAATAGTCTGCTGGATTATTTAATAGAAAAGAGGGTATGAGAGTAAGAGAGTGGTTTTTCTGCTGCTCTACAACCAACCAGCAATCACGCTTATAAACGAACTAAAGGAGGAAATTATTTAATGAAATCACAATCAAAAAAGAAGTACAGCAAGTATCTAACAGGTGTAGCATCAGCGGCATTAGTTGCATCAGCGGTGGCACCAGTAGTCAGCGCAGCAGATTTTAATGACGTTGCCGACACTAACTCACATAAGGAAGCAATTGATGCACTAGCAGCAGAAGGTGTTATCAGTGGTTATCCGGACGGTTCATTCAAGCCTAATAAAACTTTAACGCGTTCTGACGTAGTAAAGTTAATGGGAAAATGGCTTGTATCAAAAGGTTATACAATTCCGACAGACTATAAAACAAATCCACGCTTCACAGATTTAACATCGAAGTCAAATGACGAATTGTTGCAATCAGCGGCAATCGTAAAGGATAACAATGTATTCAGAGGATATGAAGATGGATCATTAGGTGCGGCTGGTTCTATTACCCGTGAAAATATGGCGGTTGTATTAGTTCGTGCATATGATTCAGTTAACAAAACGGACTTATTATCTTACGTTCAAGGACAAGAATTTGATAAAGATGTAGTAGATTTGAATAAGGCGAAAGCTGAAGCACGTACTGCAATCGACGTATTAGACTACTTCGACATTACGAACCCAGCTGCACCAAACTTCAGACCGAAAGAAACAACAACTCGTGCACAATTTGCTTCATTCCTTTATAAAACGATTCAAGTAGAAGTATCTGAAACGCCAGAAGCTCCTGAAGTAGCGGAAATCACTTCTGTTACTGCAATCGATGAAAAACAACTTGAGCTAACAGGTAAGAATTTACAAGTGTTGAAAGCTGAGCAGTTGAAAATTGAAGGAAATGAACTGGCTTCATTCAAAGCGAACGAAGACGGTACAAAAGCGACTATCGAATTAAAAAACGAACTAACGTCGGGTAAAGAAATGACTCTTAACTTGACGACTAAAGCAGAAGCTGAAGGCGAAAAAGACGTAGTTACTCCTTATAAGTTCACGTATGAGTTTAAAGTAGAAAAAGTTACAGCTACTACTACTCAAGTGAAAGCTGGCGAGGCTGGTCAGAAGTTAGCGTTTAACGTTGATGGTAAGTCGGTTGATATGAAGAAATTGACAGATGCTGGTTATACAGTTGCGTTCCAGTCTACTAAACCGGATTTGTTCTCAGAGCTGGCAACTGGTACATTGAAGGAACTCTCTACTACTGATGCATTCTCATATAAAGTCATCGTTACGGATAAAGACGGAAAGGCTATAGAATCGGAATTAGTAGACGTTAAAGTAGTAGATTTCGATGCTACGTATGCTGACATTACTGAAGTTGAAGTAACACAAGCCGGCACAGTGGTAAACAGTGGAAAGATTTCACTTGAAGATGGTGAGGCCAATGTTAAAGTAACAAAAGCTGTAACACTTAATGGTGTACCGGAGACAAATCCAGCTGCAACATACACATCTTCTAATCCAAGCGTAGCAACAGTCTCTACGGATGGTACAGTGACACCAATCAGTGCTGGAGAAGTTACGATTGTAGCTAAAGTCGGCGATGTAACTAAAAACATTAAGCTAACGGTTGGTGTGGGCAAACGTATGGCAACAAGCGCTACACTTTCATCGACTGAATCTAAGTTAATCAAAGACTCACCTCAAGAAATCACTGTAACAGTGAAAGATCAATACGGCGATCTTTTTAATGGTGATCTAACTGTAGAATCTAAAGATGCTGACGTCGCAACTGCTGCTGTAGGAAAGTCTGAGAAAGGCATTGCAATAGTAACAGTGAAAGCTTTAAAAGCTGGATCTACTACTGTTCAGGTTAAATCTGGTGACACAGTCCTAGGTACTATTGCCGTATCTGGTTCTGAAGACAACGAAGTGGCTACTAGAAAGTTAGAAACAATTACTGCAACTGACGATTTAACGATTGATGCAATTGATGGTTCACAAGATGGAACAGTCAAGCTAGCATGGAATAAATACAATATCCAAGGTTTCCTTATAGAGAAAGATTTAATTCCTGTGAACCAATACACTGTAACATCTTCCGATAACTCTATCGCAACAGTTGCTAAGGATGATAAAGGTGTTATAACGGTTCAAGCAGTAAAAGCAGGTACTACTGAAGTTCAAATTAAAGAAGGACATATTGTAAGAGCGAAGGCTACTATTACAGTAAAGGATTCGACTCCAACTATTTCATCAGTAGTATTTGAAGATACTAAGTCCATAACTACTTCAGCTGTCGATATGCAAGTGCTTAAAACAGAAGGTATTAAATTAACATCAACGGAATTCACTCCAGGTATTGATGATGAGGGTAATATTTTCATTACGAACAATGACAAAAAAATTGAATTAGGTACAGTTGCAAAAAGCTATTCAGGTAGTACTAACGATGTTACCGAGTTACAATTAGACGGTGGTAAACTTGTTGGTACTGTAAAAGCTGGTGCGCAAGGTACTCTAGTAGTAAGTGTGAAGAATGAAGGACAGTCTACACCGGTTGGTACAAAAACGATCGATGTTAATGTTCCAGCAAGCAAATAATCTAATTTCAGTTACACAATAACAATCTAGCAAGATCCAGCCCTAATCCTTGAGAGTCATTCAAGGATTAGGGCTTTTCTACGTTTAGTCAGCCACTTGTCAAGGGTACAAGTAAAGTACTGATAAATTGGGAGGAGTGGGGTTATGAATTGGTTGGAAGGAATTAATTTCACGACTTCATTGGTAGTGCTAATCATATTGGCGATTCCTATTAGTATTGGAATTTTTCTCTACTTTTTTGATCGCAGTCAGAAGCAGCATGCAATCTTGCGCAACTATCCCATTTTAGGAAGAGTACGCTATATGTTTGAGAAGGCGGGACCAGAGGTTAGGCAGTATTTATTCAACGATGACAACAGCGGCAAGCCGTTCAGCCGTGAAGAATATTTACATATGGTGATGCCAGGGAAGTATTTAAACAGTATCATCGGTTTTGGATCTAAACGCGACTTTCAGGAGCCTGGTCACTACATTCGTAATGCCATGTTTACGAAGCAAAATGAAGAAATGCGGGTGGATAATGATAATCTAGTAAACACAATGCGTTATGAAGTAGATACCGACAATTTATTCTCGCGTAAAGAACACCGCGAAGAATTGACAACATTGCCTTGGTTGTTACCTGAGGAAGATGCGATAGTATTAGGTCCGAATTGTGAGCATCCATTTGTTGTGCGCAGTTTGTTGGGGCAATCGGGGATGAGTTATGGAGCACTCGGAGATCATGCAATCACTGCGCTATCCAAAGGGATTGGTATGGCCCAAGGTGCTTGGATGAACACAGGGGAGGGTGGTGTATCAGACCACCACTTGGTAGGTGGAGCCGATATCATTGCGCAGATCGGGTCAGGTTTATTCGGATTCCGAACAGAAGATGGGCAGTTCGATATGAACAAAATAAAAGAGAAAGCACAAATACCACAAATAAAGGCATTTGAAATCAAGTTAGCCCAAGGAGCAAAAATGCGTGGAGGGCACGTAGAGGGAGAGAAAGTCACAGAAGAGATTGCGGCTATACGAAATGTGAAAGCTTATACTTCTATCAACAGTCCGAACCGTTTTAAACAGTTCCACGATTATCCAACATTGTTTTCATTCATTGAAGATATCCGTCACGCGGGTGGTAAACCAGTAGGGATTAAAATAGTCATTGGAGGAAAACAAGATGTTGAAGAACTGGCATCATATATGGCGGAAACAGGTATGGGGCCTGATTTTATCTCGCTAGACGGCGCGGAAGGAGGATCTGGGGCTACTTATCAAGACTTGGCGGATAGTGTAGGCTTACCACTTCGTTCTTCTCTTATTCTATTAGATGATGCGCTGCGTAAGTTTGAAGTGCGGGACCGAGTAAAAGTTATTGCATCAGGGAAAATCATCACACCTGATAAAGCAGCAATTGCATTGGCTTTAGGTGCCGATCTAATACAAGTTGCACGGGGCTTCATGATTTCGGTAGGTTGTATCATGGCAGAGCGGTGCCATACGAATACTTGCCCAGCCGGTGTTGCCACGACGGATAAAAGTTTACAGCGAGCGCTTGTAATAGAAGAAAAGAAATTCCGTGTAACCAACTATATTTTGACGATGAGGGAAGGGTTATTCCGAGTGGCTGCGGCTGCGGGCTTGGATTCTCCAACAAAGTTTGAACGACATCATGTAGTCTATAAAGACGAGCGTGGAAAAATCCATTCAATTGAGTAAAAAAACGACCTGATGAATGTTCATCGGGTCGTTTTACGGATTATATTCTTCTGAAACTATTGAATTTAGATTTCCAGTACGGGTTGTTTAAGCTGACAACCTCTGACTTCTTGCCACCAGCATGAACAAATTTGTTGTTTCCAACATAGATTCCTACATGGGAAATCCCTTTGCGATAGGTGTTGTGGAAGAATACTAGATCTCCAGGTCTTGGGGATTTAATTTTAGACGATTGGTTGAATTGCCCAGTTGTCGTTCTAGATACAGACTTACCATTTTTCTTGAATGAATACTGAATGAATCCACTGCAGTCGAATCCTCTAGTTGTAGTACCGCCGAAACGGTACGGAATTCCGCGCAAGTTCATTGCTGTTTTCACAACACCAGATCCTCCACTTTTAGCACTAGAAGCCGCTGCTACTGCCTTGCCTGTAGATCTCTTTAACAGGGAACTTGAAACATATCCCTTTTTACCGTTAATCTTTACTTTATACCACAATTGCTTACCTGCATATTTTTGATGTGTCAGTTGGACACGTGTACCCTTTTCCAATGTAAAGACTCTTCTATGTTTGGTTCCAGCATCTGCTCGAACATTCGCATTATGTACTGTTATGTATGTACCACTCTTAGCTGTCGCTTTACCTGCTGCATCCGCTGTCCCGCCAGTGAATCCGACGAACATGGCGGATGCCATCAAAATTGAACATAAAAACTTTTTCATGAATAATTCTCCTCCGAAACATTATATATCACTCTCTAGCTGCAAGTTATATCTTACATGACAGCTTACAGGGTAAACATTACGTTCATATTAAGAAGAGGTTACAAGAATAGCGTTTTGTAAACAGATTGTAACAAAGTAAAAAAGCCTTCCTGTAGGAAAGGAAGGCCCATCACGAAAGTACTCATTCTCTAGGGAAAGCAGCAGAATCTTCATGCTCGATTTGTTCGGATAATACGGTACGCTCTTCTTTAGATGTTAAATTATTTGTCTGAATGCTCCCAGCTTGGCTAGTTGACTTCAACACTTCAGGATGTGCAGGGTTTTGCAGTGGTTCATATCCGCCATAAGACGGTTCAGATTCTATATCTTCAGTGAATGGAATTGTTGTTTTAGTGGAATCGGTGACAGGTCTAGGCGCATGATTTGATAATCTATCTGTTTGGAACGTCTTGTCTTTCGAATACACACTGAAAGCCCAACCTTCATCTACATATAACATCATGCCACCGTGTTGAACTTCTTCGTAATAGCGGTCTACTTGATCCGTATCCATCCCGATGCCATACATCATTTGTTTAATATGATTTTCACCTGTTAGGAAATCCATAAAGCGATCTTTCCACGTATCATATGCGGAGTACACATCTGCACCTGTTCTACTACGCAGCATAGCTACGTCAGTTTCATTTTTAGCAATTACATAAATATTATCATCGAGATAGCCGGTCACTTTTAATTCTTCTATCTTGCTTAGAAGGTCAGCGTCGTTGTAATACACACCAATAAATGTTTTGCTTATCAGTTCATCCATTATATAGCCTCCTTCTTTATAGTTGCTATATAGCATACCCGTTTATCGTTCTTCAAAAACCTGGTGAACGTTGACAGGAGATGGGTGTATGGAATGTAAAACATAGTGTAAACAAAAATGTCGCTACAGAGTGTAGGAACTCTGCAGCGACGCTTACTTATTATTGTTCAATTTGCACTATTTGCTGTCCAATTTCTTTCCCAGCACTGTCGTAAGCTATGAATGTTGCATTGGGATTTAGTAAGAAGTCTTGAATTTCGTAAAGCTTTTTATTCAGCATATAAATTCCTTGTCTTCTGTGCGTTAGTTCATAATCCAAATTACCGTCTTGTGAAGAGAAGCGGACGATTACTTTGCTAATAGGACCGCATGCAGTCAACAGTTCGGTGTTCATTCGGATATCGTTATGTTCCAGTTTTACAGAAGGAGACTCGAAAATGGATGCACTCAGTGAGCAAGATTCAATTGGTATGCCACAATTAATTTCTTGTAAAATCGATTGATATACAAGTGGTAATTCAATATTCTCTTTAATAGAGAAGTATTTCCCACCCGTATCCAAGGCTATTTGTTTCAATAGATCAGTATCTACATTCTGTCCAAGTCCAATCGTATAGATTTTGATGCCATGATTTTTGGCATACTCGACTTCTTTTAAAATAGGTGCCTTGGCGGATTTGCCATCGGTCAAAAGTATAAGCGTTTTTGGTTGAACGGTCGTAAATTTATCAAAAGCTACTTTTAGACCAGTAGCAATATTTGTACCGCCACTTTCCTTAACTTTTTCCAAAGACTTGATAACGGGATTTGGTGTACCTTTCTCTAAAAACATTCCGCTAGTAGTGAAATGCGTTGCTATATTGACATCTGCTTGCAGTGTGTCAATGAACTCTTCTGTTTTAGTAACACGCAATCGCTGAGGATCATTACGCTTCATACTGCCCGAAGAATCTATTAGGAAACCGATTTCAGGTTTTTGATTTGTACACGTCTTATCTGCTGATAATGGTGGTGCATACGAAACGGGTGCACTAAATTTTTTCTCAAGTATAGATTGCACTGCACTGTCAGTTACCGACGTGTTTGCTATTGCTGTAACAATGATTTCATTCTTCATTAAAGTAGTGGGGGTAATGAAAGAAGTCGTGGCTTGACCATGACTAAACTTTACGAAAGATGATTCAAATGGTAGATGATATAAAGAGTCTATTTTTAAATACCCATTGAAATTCGTAATCTGTGCACCACCTGGACGTGCTAGTGTAGCAGTAATGAAAGTTCTTCCTAAGTCATTATATTTTCCGTCATAAATATCTAACTGAATTTCCGCTCTAGGGACATACGTAATAGTTGCGGTTGCTGTAGGATGTGGGCAAGATCCTATTTTCGTTATAGGCGTCAAAGTAATCACGTCTACGGTTTCAGTCGTTGTACGGGGCGCAGTCACTTTCACCGTAACTTCTGGACCATCTGAAATCGCATGTCGATACCAAGGAGTCGCAGCAGCAACTACAGCAGCCGATTTCACTGCATTTTCGTTTTCCGGAAACTCACGATCAGGATCTTCATCTGATTTTTGCGAGTCAACAGGTGTTGGTTTAGGTTCAGGCTCCGGCACCGGCTCGGGTTTAGGCGTGGGCGGAATTAGTGGCTTATCGGGTTGTGGGATAGGTGTATCTACCTCAATTGCCGCACCTTCTCTGGAAGTCACTTCAAATTCCATCTCTTGTTCATAAGGAATGAGCTTACCGTTGCAATCCTTAAATGTAAATGTAATGAATGTCTCATCTTTACCATTCGCGGTTAAGGTTGGCTTTTCGATATCCACATCCACATCCACTCTCTCAAAAGGCTTGCCAGGATTAACTCCGGGTAGGGGAGGTGGGACTGGGCGCTCGAATTCTAGCTCATCCTCTTCAATGAACAGGGGAGGTTTTGCATATTGTGCATTATCTCTACCTGTTGCGGGTGATGAAAGACCGTGAATATAACGGCCTTGATTAAGGAACATTTGATACATAATATGAACCGCTTCAGCACGCGTAAGATTTCTTTTTGGCGCAAAATCTTGATAATCATTCTTACCTGTTACTCCATTGGCCAGATTATGTGTGTAAAGATAATAGATCGCTTCCTGTGCATACAAATCTTTTCCTCGATACGCGGCGAAAATCTTCGCTGCAAATGATCGCTGTAAAGCCATGTTTCTTGCAGAACCACTGTTAAGCCCGCGTAACGGTAAGTAGTATTTAGCTAGGTAACGATAATTTCCCATCGCCTTATGCTCACCCTTTTTTGAAAGGAATGAATGAGGGGAGTTGAGATCAAAGCGAACGAGCATTGTTACGAGTTGGGCTTCCGTAATGGATTGTTCCGGTTTGAATGTCCCATCTGGATAACCGGATGTTAAGCCGATTTCAGAAGCCCATTGAATAGCATCTTTAGCCCAGTAGCGATCATTTACATCTGTGAAAGGAGTTTTAGCAGAAACTTGTAATGGCAAAAGGGCACATAGTACAAGTGATAAACCCCATATATAGATAGTGCGTCGATTCAATAGGGTAGAGCTCCTTTCTTATTGGAATAAGATATCATCGCGATAATTTTGTTTTAAGTCATTTTCCAGAAAGTCCAGGAAACGGGATGTTAGCAATGCCGCCTGTGCTCTTGTCAGGGGTTGCTTCGGATTGAAGTAGTTCTGTTCAGTCCCTTTTACCAATCCAAGTTCTGTTGCAACATAGACACTATCTTTAGCCCATGCGGAAATCTTATAGTCGTCAACATAATGTGTTTTGAAGCCTGGACTCGGAGCACGACCTTCCATTCCAAGTGCCCGAACGAGAATGGCGATCGCTTGTACACGTGTGATGGGGCTATCAGGTTCGAATAGGTCTGGTGTAACCCCGGTAATGATTCCTTGCTCTACTGCACTTTCGATATACATATAGTCAGGATCTTTTGTGGACAGATCTTTGAAAATTGGAATTCGTGGTACTTTGCTTTTCTTTGGTTCTTCTAGAACACGAAGGTCCACTGCTTTTAAAATGCCGATTGTATATTGATAGCGCTGCATGGGTGTATTCGGGGAGAAGAATTGAGAATTTTCATCGAAAATACCAAGTGAATAAAGCTTTTCAATGGAATCTTTTGCTTGGTGCCGATTTAGATCACGGAATTTAGGCACGATTAAGCGCTCTACCAATGGTAAATTCTTTTTCTGCAATTCCAGTTTTCCTTTACCTGCACCGAAAGGAATGTTATACGTATATTCACTTACCATATCGGAAGAGCTGATTACGGAATGACCACCTGTAAAGCTCGATATGGAAGGGTCGAATGGTTCGTATACCATGACGCGAGATTTGCTGTCGGAAGCTTTGCTTGTAATGAAAGCAGAACCTTTAGGCGTAACAATCTCTGAATCCATCAACTGCGTTTCAGTAGCCCCCCAGAAGTTTTTATAGCCCATATTACGTCCATTTAAGTGAACGGTAATGATCTCTTCATCTTTAGTTGAGCCATTTACATATTTGTATATCTTCCGGCCAACCATATTGCCAGAATAAAAAGTGGAAGCAGGTAGATTGTCTGCCACCATTCCTTCCGAATACTGATAGTCAGCAAGTGTATACGTATCCTTACTGATAGTTACTTTCTCGGAATAGCTCTTCACTTCAAATTGGGAAGTAGTTTGGCCTTTACCTTCGTGTTCATTAACGTTGGCTACATAGTTTAAGCTTCTAGTAAGTTTTGCATCCTTATACTTCGGATTCTCTTTATCACCGGTTAACGTAAAGCGGTAAGTACGAGTTAGAATATTTTTACTTTCTTTTTCTGTGATACTCGCTTTTCCAGAAAAGGTTATAGGCTCACCTGTCAGGAAAAATACTTCACTATACTCATATTCATTCATGACCCCGCCATTTACGTCGATCGGGGTTGCGAATGTTGGTATAACATGAAGTGAGGTTATGACTAGAAGAGAGAAAAGAGTACATACGCTTATTTTTTTAAAGAACTTCATTAATACAACACCTTCTTTATGGCAGTGAGATGAATCTCTCACTGCCTGATTTTTTAATCTACTAGAATAATTTTTCCTTTGACGATACTTTCAGCAAGTATAAATAGTCGGTCATTAATTTCTAAATCACTTGGTTGAATGACTACACCATCCTTGATGAAGGTAGCTTGTTGAATATTCATATCCTTCACTTCGGCTTGATCAGCCCATGCACCGTTCATCCATCTACTTACATTCCGTACACTGATTTTCGTAGGAGTGACCTTTCCTTTTGGTACAGGGTCTAACTTGGATAAACGTCCCACTAACGTAATAGTAGCGAGTGCTTTGTTGCTGTCTGTTATGTGGACAGCAGTCACTTGATTGTCATCGGTAATATAGAAATATCCGTAATAGTCCATCATGAAGCGCAGGTCCATTTGTGGGATAAGAGTGATAAATTGTTTACTGTATTCTTGCACTGCATACGTCTCATTATTAAAATCTACATCTTTTTCTTTCATATAAGACCAAACATTATTCTTTAGTTCATAGGCATCTGACAGACGTAACTTATAGCCAAGCACTCCAGCAATTTTGCCGAAGTAAATAGACTGATCAGATAAGTTCGGACTGTCTAATCCGTCATTGCTAATATGTACAATGTTTGCGTACTGTGTTTTGATCGGTCCGGATGCCGCAACAAAGGCTGTTCCATAAGCGCCTAATGATTCAGGCGAGACTAAGCGGCCGTTGCGGATCAGAATAGATCCATCGTGATAGCGGAATCGGTGTGAATCCATCAGGCTAATTTCTTTTGTTTTTCCATTAAAGCTCTTCAATGGTTCGTAAAAAGTACGTTCCGCATTTTTTTGTATAATGAGACGCTCTACTTGTTCTTTGCCATGTTTATTTACAGTTGCTAGGTAGACTTTCAGGTTTGCATACTTCCGCAACTGATTATGGGGAACGGGTGTATTTTCAAAGTAAATAGGTGTTTTGGCAGAGTAGTAATAGCTAGAAGTGCTTTTGACATTGTTTTCATACCAGTGCCAGTTTAGAAATTTCGTCTCGTTACGCACGATGATTTTACGATTGATCGGGTCGATTTGATGAAGTGTTCCTTTATATAAGCCTGCAACTTGAACGCCTGGATCTAAAACTTCTAACATTGAAATGTAGTTAGAATTATAGTTGGAGAACTTAATGTTGACACGATCTCCTTCATATAAAGAGCTACTAGTCGTAAGTTTCCCTTTTTTAAAAAAATGAGTTTCTGAATTAATATAGACATTCTTTACACGGCCGTCATCTAATGTAATGGTTAGACCTTTTCGGCTCCTATCCACATACGTGACCATACCGCTATAGGCTTTAGCGTTTGGTTCAATGACCGCACTTGGTGTATCCGTTTTACCATGAAGAGTTTTAAGATGGCGAATTTGTAGATCCGCTTCTATTATCATACCTAACTTAAAAGCATCGATTTTAACAGCGATTGTGTCTACGGATAACTTTGTGTATCGATCGATTGTATAAGTAGCTGCAACTCCTGCATCGTTTTTGATTGTCACACTGCGTAATTCTTTCTTGGTAGTGGCTTTATCTACTACTACATCTTCATAATTAGCCTTGACAAATGTGCCAGTAATCCGTTCGCTTGCTTCCGCTGAGTTTGCTACACTAAATAGGAACCCAATGATAATTGCAATATAGCATGTGAAAATAGCACACCATTTACTATTTACTATTTGTCCCACCTCCAAAAAAAATCGTATACATTCTATATCGGTCAAGTGGTATAGATGTGAAGAAAAGGACTCATATTCGGGTCTGATCATATAGTTACATAACTGGTTGACTGCACGTTTCATAGTATCGGTTTATTTGTCAAGGTTTTACAGATATGATAGGATACACAGTATAGTTACCAAAAGAAAGGGTCGGTTTACCATGAAAAAAAGACAAATTATTGTTCCGCTAAGTCTATCACTTCTATTATTAGGAGCTTGTAATGCGGATACTGAAAAAGCTACAGATGTGGACAAGGAACAAACCGAACCAACTGAAAATGTTGTGAAAGAGCCTGTAGATAAATCTGAAACAACAACTACTAATGATGAGTTAAAAGAAGAGTTTGAGAAAGAAGAAGGGGTATCAGAAGTAAGTTTGATCATTACTGAAGATGCAGGTGGCTTTGTCTTGCTAGACTTTGAAGTAACGGAAGACATGAAAAAAGAAGATGCTGAAAAGATAAGTAAAAAATACTATGAACGTCTTGAAAAAGAATACCCAGAACATAGCGTTGATATCCAAGCGCGCAAAAGTGGAGAAACATTTGTACAAGAAACAAAAGCAACTAAATAATGAAAGAAAAAATACCGTCCTTATGATAGGGCGGTATTTTTTATGAAACAAACAACCTGCAGGGAATGGACTCTGCAGGTTGTTTGTTTGGTAATTAAGATTCGACATGATATCTATTCATCAGTAAACATTTGATACTATTAGGATAGCTACTCTCTACTCAGCTGGATTCGCTACACGAATAGCTGAAACTTCTTTACTAGAATAGCGATTGCTAATTTTTGCAACAGAAATGTAAAATGTGAAAGCAACGATGATACCAACAATCCAGGCGATATCTAAACCGTTCATAGCCTTAGAAAGTGATCCTTGATATATTTCTGTATTGATAAAAGGGACTTGACATACTATTGTTAATAAATAGATTCCCATTGTTTTGTTATTTAGCCTACCGAATTGTCCGTCCTTCTTCATAAATTCTTCATGGTGAAAGCGTCTTTTCAACACATAGAAATCTGTTAAATTGATAACACTCCAGGGAATGATAAAGAATAAAACGAAACCTAGATAAATTTGAAAGTTAGACATAAAATTACCTGCACCTGCTGTGGCGGCAAAGGCAATAATAATTCCGATAACGATGGAGGTGAGGATACGTAAACGTGCGGAAGTCCGAAAGGTCCAAAAATTGTTGGCGATTGATAACACGATAATACCCGCGCCATAGATATTTAAAGAATTAATGATTAAAACACCTAATGACAGTAAAATGACGATGACATATCCTGTTGCACCCATGTCTTTAATTTCTGCCATGACATTGCCGTTGACAACCATTGTAGCAATCGCTGCACCGATTAACATCAACCAGGCAGAGCTCAGAAAGCTACCGCCCGCTGTATAGAAGAATGTTTTACGGGCTTCTTCAGAACGCATGAATCGAGAGTGATCAGATACATATGGGCCATATGTAATCTGCCACGTTACACAAATGGAAGTCGCTAGGATGAAAAGTGTCCAATTAAAGGTACCTTGACTCAATAAATCCATCGACAATTGACTCATAACTATTACTGAAAGCACTACAAAAATAATTGTATATACGATTGTGTAAAGTTTCATATACTTCTGAATAATATTTTGTCCATAAATAGCTAGTAAAACCATTGGAATCAAACTGAAAAGGACAGTAACATTGATATTAAATCCAAGTGTTTCTTGTATACCCTGTGCTACTAAGATGGTATTCATCGCGCCATAGCCGAAATACATTGTCAGAATAATTAACATAGGTAAAATAACACCAAAATAACCAAACTGTGCGCGGCTTTGCAAGACTTGGGGAATACCTAATTTCGGACCTTGCGCGGAGTGCAGTCCCATAATTACGGAACCAATTGCATGACCTAATAGAATTGCCAGCGCTGCCCACCAGAAACTAAGTCCGATCATGACAGCGAGTGCCCCTGTTACTAGCGTCGTGGATACAGTACTTGCGGCAAACCAAGTAAAGAACAATTCTCTCGGATTACCTTTCCTCTCACTTTCAGGGATAAATTCAAATCCTACTTGTTCAATTGACTGTTGTTTTGTACCCATTTAAACGCCTCCTTAATATAGTAAAAAAGGGAAGGGACCCTCGTTAGTAACCAATGTAATATGGCCTTTCCTATTTCCAGATTACCGGACGTAATGTTTGCCAAAACTCTTGCTGTATTTCTATGATTTCGTCAATAACCTCTTTTTGATTGGAATAAAGTTTGTCAGGATATCCCTGCGCACCTGCTGTGTAAGGATCAGTTACGTCTGTGGCCAACCCGCTCAAGCGCTCAATAATTTTTAGTGTGCAAAATGGTACATATGCATTGCTGTATCCTCCCTCGTGGCATAAGATAATTTTACCCCCACAATGAGCATCTGCAATACGTAGCATGATATCGGTCAATTTTCCAAAACCTTCGGCGGTCATCATCATACGGCCGAGTGGATCGAACATGCCAGGATCCTGTCCTGCTGAAATAATAATCAGTTCGGGTTGGAATTCTGCTGCAATTGGTTCAATGATTGTTTCAAAGGCATGAATATATCCTGCATCACCTGTCCCAGGAGGCAATGGAATATTGACATTGTAGCCGCGAGCCTCTCCAATACCGACATCTTCTTTATAACCAGTATTACTAGGGAAGCTCAAGTCTTGGTGGATAGACAGGAACAAGACATTCGAATCATCATAAAATGCCTGTTCAGTACCATTACCATGATGCACATCCCAGTCTAGAACGAGGACACGTTTTAACCCGTATTTTTTTCGTGCGTATTTTGCGGCAATCGCGACATTATTAAAGATGCAAAATCCAATACCTTTATCACGTTCAGCATGGTGACCTGGTGGACGTGTCATCGCGTAGACATTATCCACTTCGCCTTCCATGACAGCATCGACTGCCCGAAGCGCGCCACCGGTAGATAAAAGCGCGATTTCATAAGATCCTCTTCCTACAATGGCATGATCGCCTGCATCGCCACCTGTCGTATCACTGAGTAGCTTTACCTTTTCCACATATTCGGCTGTGTGAAATAATTCAATTTCTTCTTTAGTAGCAGAACGAGGTTCGAGCTGTTTTAGTTTTTTCATTAGTCCGCAACGTGCAAGTAAGTTATTTACACGCCTTTTAGTTTCGGGATGTTCGACAAATACGTCTGTCTGCATATAGCCGCCTGATGGTAAGTAGAGCGTTCCGCTTCCATTGTCATGCCAAAAATAACTTTCATCAAAAATATAACCTGTTTTCATACGTATCCCTCCAGATAGAAATGATAGTGTGATTAAGTGAAAAATGAATGAATATCAGTCACGTAGTATTATAGTCGGGTTGTAGTAAGCGTTTTCATTGCTTGATAGAATAAAGCGCTTACTGATAGTAAAACTATAGGCAGTAAAACGATATATTTGAAAGGACTATAAAATGTGACATATTCGTGACGCTCAATCTCTTGTTTACTCACAATAAATGAATATGAGTCATATGTCAAGTGTATTTCGATGAACAGTCTGAATTATTATTTAATGATCAAGTGAAATTATATATTTAATTTTGAATGTAAGAAGGATAAGGAATTCATCACGGATTGTCAGAAAAGTATGCTTGAGATACAATAATAGAATCTATAGATAGAGAGTAGGGAATTCATTTGGGAAAAAAAACGGCTATTATACATTCAGCTATAGAAGTGTTTCAGGAACAAGGAATTGAAAAGACCAAAATTTCCGATATTGTGAAACGTGCAGGGATTGCGCAAGGCACATTTTATTTGTACTTTCCTTCAAAATTATCTTTAATGCCTGCGATTGCTGAGGTAATGGTGGCAAAAACGATGGATATCGTCAAACTCACTGTCGATGACAATGCGTCGTATGCCAAACAGTTTGAACAGATGGTAGATGCAATATATAAAGTGAACAAAGAATATTACGAAATATTAGCCGTTATATATTCCGGTCTAGCTTCAACCGAGCATATTCGTGAGTGGGAATCGGTATACGCGCCATTCTATGAATGGATCAGTGAAAAACTTGATACAGCAAAAAAAGCAGGTGCAATTCGCCAATCGATCAAACCTGACCGGACAGCGAAGATTATTATCGGTTTAATCGAATCGACGGCTGAGCAAGTATTTCTTTATGCCCATCATGATGAAAATGAAGCGGATAGACAGAAAGAAGAAGTCCTCGATTTCATGTCTCATGCACTGCAATTTCAAACAGTGAAAGGTTAACATAGCAAAATGTTAGCCTTTGTGATAAAATGAATGACAATCAGTCAAACGATTTAAATTAAATTAAATTAAATTGGAGCGGATAGTATGAATAAAGCATGGCTATATGTTGCGTTAACTAGCTTTTTTGAATTAGTGTGGATCTTTGGCTTTAATACTGCGACTCACTGGTGGCATTGGATATTGATCATAGGCTTTATATTTGTGGATTTTCATTTCCTCACGAAAGCATGTGAAGGTTTACCAACGGGAACGGTCTATGCCGTATTCGCCGGAATTGGAACAATGGGTACTACTTTGATGGACGTCCTGTTCTTTGGTGAACATATTAGTATAGAGAAGATTCTTTTCATCTTCATTCTAGTTATGGGGGTAGCGGGATTAAAGGTAGCGGATGGACTGGATGAAAAGAAAGCGCTGAGGGGAGTGGAAAGCGATGGGTTGGGTTCTAGTGTTTTTGGCAGCACTAAGTGAGTTTGCTGGTGTCATAGGGCTAAAAAAATTTAGTGAAAATAAAACATGGTTTAACGGCTTACTATACTATGGTGGATTCGGTATAGCATTCTTCTTTCTATATAACTCCTTTAAGTATTTGCAAGTCAGTACAGCGTATGCTGTGTGGATTGGTGTAGGAACAGCAGGTGCCGTACTCATCAATATGCTATTCTTTGGTGAATCGAAGAGTACTGGTAGAGTTGTGAGTCTCATACTCATCGTCATCGGGGTAGTTGGACTCAAAGCGTTATCATAAAATATATCTTCTTTAATAGAAGGAGATGTACATATAGAATGGAAAACGGACATGCCTATGTTAACAGGCATGTCCGTTTTATTGTATCCGAAAGATCAGCTACTGAGTATTATCGATTCCAAGGCACGTTTACGTATCTCGCGTTCTAACATTTGGATGAACTCCACATTTAGATGATGCTTTTGCGCCTGTTGGTAGGAATACAGTAACATTTGATCTGATAAATGCAACACAGTAGAACCGCCTCCTTTAGGATGAATTGATTGTAATCAGTCTGCATGTTTCTCTCTAGATGTTATTTCTTACTTTACCAAACTTTCACAAAAAGAACAAGCGTTCTAACTGTCCACAGTACTAGTGGGTAAGCTGTGGGTAATATGTGTATGGTTTACATAAACTGCTAAGATACGCGGTGTATAATGTGTATAGAGTTATAAACAAAATGTAAATGTCGAATACTGTCGAGCGAAACTTGTCATAGAACTACTAATACCCTACATATTCAATGAATAAGTATCCACTCTTTGAATAAGAATAGTAGAGTATTGGTTAAAATCTACAACAATTGATCAATGAATAGATAAGTTCATTTGAATTAAATAGGGCAATAAATCTACTTCAACTATGCGAAATAAAAGGATAAAGAAAGAATCTCTATAGAAGGTACAAGCACAGATATCTGTTTGTAGGGTAAAGATATTATCTGTCCCTTCTTTATATTTAATTAAAGAGACAAGGTCGAATCAAAAAAATTAGAAATTTCGATATGCAATATATCGCTATATACAGGGTGTGTAAGCGTATTCAGACGTTTTAAATTAGTCACAATTAATTAAAAACTTTAAAAATACGGTTGACCTTTATTCATATACAAGATATGATTACAGCAATCTAGTTCATAGCGGTGATTGTTTCACTGGCTGTTCAGAATATTCAACTGAATGCAATTAATGTAATTAGCAATTGATTCGTTCAATTAGTTTAGGAGAGATTGCAAATGAGAAGTGACATGATTAAAAAAGGGATCGATCGTGCACCACATCGTAGCTTACTATATGCAGCTGGTGTTAAAACGAAAGATATGAACAAACCATTTATCGGAGTGTGTAACTCTTATATAGATATCATTCCGGGACATATGCATTTAAACAAATTTGCGGAAGTAGTTAAAGAAGCCATTTGGGAAGCGGGCGGCGTACCGTTTGAATTTAATACAATTGGTGTAGATGATGGAATCGCCATGGGGCATATTGGTATGCGTTACTCATTACCAAGTCGTGAGCTAATTGCAGACTCGGCAGAAACAGTCATTAATGCGCACTGGTTTGACGGAGTCTTCTATATACCTAACTGTGACAAAATTACGCCAGGCATGTTGATGGCAGCTGTTCGCACAAACGTCCCTTCAGTATTCGTTTCTGGAGGACCAATGGAAGCAGGTGTTTCCGCAACAGGCGAGACACTTTCATTAACTTCCGTGTTCGAAGGTGTTGGAGCGTACAAGAGTGGGAACATGACAGCGGAAGCGTTGCTCGACATTGAACAAAATGCATGTCCATCATGTGGATCATGTTCAGGAATGTTCACTGCGAACTCTATGAACTCTCTAATGGAAATGCTCGGTATGGCTCTTCCAGGGAATGCGACAATCCTTGCAACTTCAAACGAACGTCATGTACTAATCAAAGATGCTGTAAAACATTTGATGAATTGTATCGAAAAAGATATTAAACCAAGAGACATCATTACAAAAGAAACAATCGACGATGCATTCGCACTCGATATGGCAATGGGTGGTTCGACTAATACAGTTCTTCACACATTAGCGATCGCGCATGAAGCAGAAATTGATTACAACATTGAGGATGTAAATGATGTAGCTAAACGAGTACCTTACTTATCCAAGATCATGCCAGCATCTGATTATTCAATGCATGACATTCATCTGGCCGGTGGTGTGAGCGCAATTATCAATGAATTGTGTAAAATCGATGGTGCGATCCACAAAGACCGTATTACGATCACTGGTAAAACGATTGCAGAAGATGTTGCAGGACATGAAATTACCAATACAGATGTCATTCGAACGAAAGATGATCCATATAGTCCAGTAGGTGGTCTGTCCATTCTATTTGGTAACATTGCTCCTGAAGGTTCTGTCATTAAAGTTGGTGCAGTTGATCCCTCTATCAAGGAATTCAGAGGCGAAGCGATTGTCTTTAATTCACAAGAAGAAGCCCAAGAAAATATTGATAATGACACTGTAAAAGCAGGCCATGTAGTCGTCATTAGATATGAAGGTCCTAAAGGCGGACCGGGAATGCCGGAAATGCTAGCGCCGACCTCAGCAATTATGGGGAAAGGGCTTGGTAAAGAAGTTGCATTAATTACGGATGGTCGTTTCTCTGGAGCATCACGAGGTATCTCTATTGGACATATCTCACCAGAAGCGGCATCAGGTGGACCGATTGCACTTGTAGAGAACGGGGATATTATAGAAATTGATCTGACAAACCGTACGATCGAACTTAAAGTATCTGATGAAGTTCTTGCAAAACGGCGCGATGCACTGAAACCGTTCGAACCTAAAATTAAAAAAGGATATCTTGCTAGATATTCTCAGCTAGTCACTTCAGCAAGTACTGGCGGAGTCATGAAAATTTAATAGACAAAACGTTGATGAGGTTAAAGTAGATAGAAATCGTATTCACAGAGAGCCGGCGGTGCTGCGAGCCGGCAATACAACTATTTGCGACATCCCCTCGGAGTGGATTGCTAAAAGGTATACCGATTAGGCAGTCCCGGGCTTGATATTCGGGCTCGTTAACAATGAGAAAGTACGGCCTTGGCTTGCTTTTTCATAAGGTGACAAATGTCACGAACTAGGGTGGTACCATGAAAGCTTTTTCATCCCTATGTAAAGAGAGAAGAATTCTTTGCGTGGGATGAAAAGGTTTTTTTTAGGAGAAAATGTCACTGGCCAAGATAAATATAGGTGAAAATTGTAAGGAGGAGTTCAGTATGAGTGCTGAAGTACAAGAAAAACAGACCGCATCTACGCCAAAGGAACAAACTAAGAATAAATTTGCAGATGGTTCTGCAATCTTGATTCAATCTCTTAAAGAACAGAACGTAGAAGTGATCTTTGGATATCCTGGAGGAGCTGTTCTCCCTATCTATGATGCGCTATATAACGACCCGATTCCACATGTATTAGCACGTCACGAGCAAGGCGCAATACACGCAGCAGAAGGATATGCAAGAGTATCTGGCAAAACAGGGGTGGTCATTGCCACATCTGGTCCTGGTGCAACGAACTTAGTAACGGGAATTACGGATGCTATGATGGACTCCCTTCCACTAGTAGTTATTACAGGCCAAGTAGCTAGTACTGTTATTGGGTCGGATGCTTTCCAGGAAGCGGATATCATAGGGATTACTCAACCTATTACAAAACATAATTATCAAGTGCAAAGTGTAGCGGACATTCCACGTATTATGCGTGAAGCTTTCCATATTGCTTCTACCGGAAGACCGGGACCAGTCGTTGTTGACGTACCTAAAAATGTCGCAACAGATATCTTTGTTCCTGTCGAAAAAGAGAATAAAGAAGTGAATTTACCTGGTTATCAGCCGACTACCACACCAAATTATCTGCAAATTCAAAAAGCTTCGAAAGCTATCTCTGGTGCGAAAAAGCCTATGATTCTTGCAGGGGCAGGTGTCCTTCATGCAGGCGGAACGGCCGAGCTAAAAGAGCTTGTCGAAACGCATCGTATCCCAGTCGTCAATACATTACTTGGCTTAGGTACAATCCATGGAGATCATGAACTTTTCTATGGAATGGCTGGAATGCACGGTACAGCAACTGCCAACTACGCACTAAGCGAATGTGATTTATTGCTCAATGTCGGTGCTCGTTTCGATGATCGTTTAACAGGTAACTTGGATGTATTCTTACCGAATGCACGTGTTATTCACATCGACATTGACCCTGCGGAAATTGGTAAAAACGTTGTGACTGAAATTCCTATCGTAGCGGATGCGAAAGAAGCTTTAACAGCATTGCTAAAGGCAGATTTCAAATCACCGGATACAGTAGAATGGATTGGCTATTTGAATGATTTAGCAGACAAATATCCGCTTTGGTATGAAACGGATGAGGAAGCTTTATTACCTCAACAAGCACTTGAGATCATACATCGTATTACAAATGGAGATGCAATTGTTACGACGGATGTTGGACAGCACCAAATGTGGACTGCTCAATATTATCGTTTCAATAATCCCGATAACTGGGTAACTTCAGGCGGATTGGGAACAATGGGCTTCGGCTTCCCAGCAGCAATCGGTGCACAACTTGCAAGACCAAAAGAACGTGTAGTTGCCATTGTTGGAGACGCAGGTTTCCAAATGACAGCACAAGAGCTTTCACTTCTTCAAGAGATGCGTATTCCTGTGAAAGTGATTATTTTAAATAACGGAGCACTTGGTATGGTACGTCAATGGCAAGAGACGTTCTATGAAGAACGCTACTCACAGTCACTCGTCCCTGTACAACCAGACTTTATTAAATTGGCGGAAGCATATGACCTAAAAGGATATCGCATTCACAATTTAGAAGAAGCTGAAAAAGTATTTACAGAAGCGTTATTATCTGACGAGCCAGTGCTGATCGATTGCCGGGTCAAACAACGTGAAAACGTCTATCCGATGGTTGCGCCAGGTAAAGGATTACAAGACATGATTGGAGTGAGTCCTCAGTGAAACGAATTATTACAGTAACAGTAATTAATCAGAGCGGTGTATTAAACCGTGTAACGGGACTGCTGATGAAGCGTCAATTCAATATCGAAAGTATTACCGTTGGTGCTACAGAACAGCCGAACAGATCCAAGATGACATTCCAAGTTCACGTAGAAGATGAAAACAAAATTGAACAACTTGTAAAACAGCTGCAAAAGCAGATTGATGTTATTACAGTGAAAGATATAACAGACAAAGCAATCGTGTTACGTGAGTTAGCGCTAGTAAAGGTAATCTCACCACCACAGATTCGCTCTGAAATGAATAGTATTGTGGAACCTTTCCGTCCGACTATAGTCGATTCCGGAAAGAATGTAGTAACGTACCAAGTAACGGGTGACCCAGATAAAATCGAAGCGTTTATCGATTTGCTGAAACCATATGGCATCAAAGAATTAACACGAACTGGCGCAACCGGCTTTGCCCGCGATATGCAAAAAGTTCAAGCACCACAGCTGTCGATTTTAAAACAATAACACACACACTTAGGGGGAAATTAAAATGACAAAAATGTATTATAACCAGGATATCAATGAAGGACTATTAGAAGGTAAAACTATCGCAATCATCGGATACGGTTCACAAGGACACGCACACGCACGTAACTTGAGAGATTCAGGCTTCAACGTTGTAGTAGGCGTTCGTGCTGGAAAATCATTCGATCAAGCAAAAGCGGACGGCCTAGAAACACTGTCAGTAAAAGAAGCTTCTGAAAAAGCAGATTTAATCATGATCTTACTTCCAGATGAAAACCAAAAAGCAATCTACGATGCAGAAATCGAACCAGCTCTTGCTAAAGGTAAATCGTTAGTATTCGCTCACGGATTCAACGTACACTTTGGTGAAATCAAACCACCTGCTGATGTAGATGTATTCCTAGTAGCTCCAAAAGGACCTGGACACCTTGTGCGCAGAACATTCGAAGCTGGCGGCGGAGTTCCTGCACTATTCGCAGTGTATCAAGATGTATCTGGCCAAGCAAAAGATGTAGCTCTTGCGTATGCAAAAGGGATCGGGTCTGCTCGTGGCGGCGTTTTGGAAACTACTTTCGAAGAAGAGACAGTTACGGATCTATTCGGAGAGCAAGCAGTACTTTGTGGCGGATTGACTTCACTAGTTAAAGCTGGTTTTGAAACACTAGTGGAAGCTGGATACCAGCCTGAACTAGCTTATTTCGAAACATTGCACGAAACGAAACTAATTGTTGACTTGATGTATGAAGGCGGTATGGCTGGAATGCGTTATTCAGTCTCTGACACAGCAGAGTGGGGCGACTTCGTTTCTGGACCACGCGTAATTGATGCAGATACAAAAGCACGTATGAAAGATATTCTTACGGACATCCAATCAGGTAAGTTCGCAAAAGAATGGATTGAAGAAAATAAAAACGGACGTCCTCAATTCAATGCAATTGAAGAAGCTGAAGCTAAGCACCAAATCGAAGAAGTAGGACAGAAGCTTCGTTCTATGATGCCATTCATCAACGAAGGAGCTAAATCAAAAGAGGAAGAAGTGGTTGCGAGTGAGAAAAATTGATCTATTCGATACAACTCTTCGCGACGGTGAGCAATCTGCAGGTATTAATTTAAATACAGTAGAAAAATTAGAGATCGCTCGTCAGCTGGAAAAGCTAGGGGTAGCAGTTATTGAAGCAGGTTTTCCTGCTTCATCCCCAGGCGATTTCGAAGCCGTTCAACGCATTGCCAATACAGTGAAAAACTCTACTGTCACGGGTCTTGCTAGAGCGATGAAGAATGATATTGATATTTCATGGGAAGCATTACGGGGCGGAGAACAGCCGCATATCCATGTGTTTTTAGCTACATCACCGATTCATATGGAGTATAAGTTAAAAAAATCTCCAGACGAAGTGGTGGACATTGCAGTGGATGCGGTCAAATATGCCAAACAATACTTTCCACTCGTTCAGTGGTCAGCAGAAGATGCTTTCCGCTCTGATAAGGAATATCTAGTACGTATTATTAATAAAGTAATTGAGGCAGGGGCTACAACCATTAATGTTCCGGATACTGTAGGCTATGCAACACCTGCAGAATATGGTGCTCTATTCAAGTACTTAAAAGAGAACGTAATAGGAATAGAAAACGTTAAGCTTTCTGCTCATTGTCATGATGATCTTGGTATGGCCGTTGCAAACTCTATTGCAGCAGTCGAGAATGGTGCAGATCAAGTTGAATGTACAATTAACGGTATTGGAGAACGTGCAGGTAATGCGGCATTAGAAGAAATTGCTGTAGCTATGCACATTCGTAAAGATTTCTACAATATGGAAACTGGAATCAACTTGAAAGAAATCAAAAAAGCTAGTCAGCTTGTTAGCCGCTTGACAGGGGTAGTCATCCAGCCAAACAAAGCAGTTGTCGGTAAGAATGCATTCGCTCATGAATCTGGTATTCACCAGGATGGCATGCTGAAAAACCGTGAGACATACGAAATTATTACACCGGAATTAATTGGTGAAACGGATATACCACTGGCGCTTGGTAAACACTCTGGGCGCGCTGCGTTCAAAGACCGGGCAATTACAATGGGGTTTGAACTGACTGATCTCCAATTAAATGAAGCATTTGATGACTTCAAAAAATTGGCAGACCGTAAAAAGGAAATCACAGAAGACGATTTGTTTGTTCTATTTACAGGACAGCAATTGGCTGATACGGATACACCTATTTATGAATTGCATAATGTTCAAGTTCAATACGGAACAAATAATATTCCGACTGCTACCGTGACAGCGACAGTGCCTAGCGGGGAAACAGTTACAGTGGCAACGACAGGTGCAGGTTCTGTTGAATCTATATTTAATGCACTAGAATTGGCCATTAAAGGTGAAGTACTCATTCTGGATTATCGTGTAACATCGATCGGTAAGGGCCGCGATGCACTGGGAGAGGCAGTAGTCAATTTAAGACATAACGGACTCGAGCTTACAGGCCGAGACGTAGCGCAAGACGTACTAGAAGCGTCTGCAAAAGCTTATTTGAATGCTATCAATCGTCAACTAGTTCGCGAACAATTGCGGAAAGAAGAGTTAATGAAATAAGTAACATAGATCAAAGGGATAGAGTATTCGATCGAGTGATACGAGATTGATCAAGGAGGAGAAGTTCTATGGAAAAGAAAGTAGCAGTATTACCCGGAGACGGCATAGGACCCGAGGTAGTAGCAGAGGCAGTTAGAGTATTGGAAGTGATCGGCAGACGTTTTAACCATACATTCCATACAGAATATGGACTAATTGGTGGAGCGGCGATTGATGAAAAGAATAATCCACTTCCTCAAGAGACAATTGAGTTATGTGAGTCAAGCGACGCCATTCTTCTAGGAGCAGTGGGTGGTCCTAAATGGGATCAGAATCCATCTGAATTACGACCAGAAAAAGGGTTGCTTGCGATACGTAAACATTTCGATCTATTTGCAAACCTTCGTCCTGTTGCAGCTGTGCCTTCTTTGATCCAAGCTTCTCCTTTAAAAGAAGACATCGTCAAAGAAGTCGATATGATGATTGTTCGAGAATTAACTGGAGGTCTATACTTCGGTAAACCGAGCCGTCATACAGATCAGTCAGCCGTTGACACACTTGTATATACACGTGAAGAAATCGAACGTATTGTCGACAAAGGTTTCGAGTTGGCTCGCCTGCGTAGAGGCAAAGTAACTTCTGTGGACAAAGCGAATGTGCTCGAATCCAGTAAGCTTTGGAGAAAGATTGTAGAAGAGAAAAAAGCGCAGTATCCAGATGTGGAAGTAGAGCATCAGCTAGTGGATTCCGCAGCAATGAAATTAATTACAAATCCTGCATATTTCGATGTAATCGTTACGGAAAATATGTTTGGAGATATTTTGAGTGATGAAGCGTCTGTAATTACGGGCTCTCTTGGATTACTACCTTCAGCGAGTGTCCGTTCAGATGGTTTAGGTTTATACGAGCCAGTGCACGGTTCGGCACCGGATGTAGCAGGGCAAGGTATAGCAAATCCAGCAGCAACTATTCTTTCCGTTGCTATGATGCTGAAGTATTCATTTGGATTAGAAACTGAAGCAGCAGCAATTGAGAAAGCAGTGAATACAGTATTTGAAGAAGGTCACTTTACAGCAGATTTAGCTGGCAAAGACCAACGTTCATTAACGACTAAAGAATGGACAGATAAGATTGTAGATGAATTGGATCTTCAGTTCGTTTCGAATAGTATTATGTATTCGTATATTTAAAAAATACTGCTGTCTTCGTCTCGACATGCACATGAGGGCATACCGAAACTGGTGCGCCCTTTATGTGTAGCTAGAGAAAAGACTGACGAGTTGAATAAGATGCCACACATTATTATGGTAATGGCTTGGAAGGGGAAACAATTATGGCTAAAACAATTATTGAGAAAATATGGGATGAGCATATTGTGTACGAAGAAGAGGGAAAGCCTGACCTATTGTATATTGATCTTCATTTAATTCATGAGGTGACATCACCACAGGCGTTTGAAGGCTTACGTCTAGCGAACCGTAAAGTGCGTCGCCCGGATCTATGCTTTGCCACTATGGATCATAACGTCCCGACAAAGAACTTACCGGTAATCAATGACCCGATTGCCAAAAAACAAATCACGACACTTGAAAAAAACTGTGAAGAGTTTGGCGTTCAATTGGCAGATATGCAACATCCTGACCAAGGTATTGTGCATATTATCGGTCCTGAGCTAGGATTGACACAACCAGGAAAGACTATTGTTTGTGGTGATAGCCATACATCAACACATGGTGCGTTCGGAGCGATTGCGTTCGGCATTGGGACAAGCGAAGTAGAACACGTACTATCTACACAAACATTATGGCAAAGTAAACCGAAAACGATGGAGATTCGCGTGACAGGTCAAATCGGCTTTGGTGTAACAGCCAAAGATATCATTCTTGCGATCATTTCAAAGTTTGGAATTGGCGTGGGTACTGGACATATTGTCGAGTACACAGGAGAAGCAATTCGTGGACTCACAATGGAAGAACGTATGACCATTTGTAATATGTCAATAGAAGCGGGAGCAAAAGCAGGTTTAATTGGTCCCGACGAAACCACAATCAATTATTTACGTGGTCGTCGATATGCACCACAAGGCGAAGAATTCGAAGCAGCAGCTGAGCGTTGGCTTGCATTGAATACGGATGAAGATGCAGAATATGATCAAGTGCTTGAAATTGATGCCGATGAAATCGAACCTTTTGTTACATGGGGAACGAACCCTTCGATGGGATCTGGAATTTCGGCTAACATTCCAACATCTGCAGACTATGTATCGGAAACAGAAAAGTCCGCACTTCGTTCTGCATTGGAATATATGGGACTTGAAGAAGGAATGGCATTAACCGATATTGAAATTCAGCACGCTTTCATCGGTTCATGTACAAATGCCCGTCTTAGCGATTTAGAAGCGGCGGCGAAAGTGGTAAAAGGTAAACACGTTCATCCAACTGTGACTGCAATTGTCGTACCTGGTTCACGTACAGTGAAAAAACAGGCGGAAGAGATCGGGCTTGATAAGATCTTTACAGATGCAGGTTTTGAATGGAGAGAGTCAGGATGCAGTATGTGCTTAGCTATGAATGATGATGTTGTACCAGCTGGCGAGCGTTGTGCTTCCACATCCAACCGGAACTTTGAAGGACGCCAAGGTGCAGGCTCACGCACACATCTAGTCAGCCCATCCATGGCTGCAGCCGCTGCCCTACACGGACATTTCGTAGATGTTCGTAAAATTGAAGCAGCTGTGCAAATTTGAGGAGGGTATTCAGATGGAACCAATTAATAAAATAGAGAGTGTACTCACTCCTTTAGATAAAAATAACGTAGATACAGATCAGATCATATCCAAGGAATTTTTGAAACGTATTGAGCGCACTGGATTCGGTGAATATTTATTCTATCACTGGCGTTATCATGCTGACGGTACAAAAAATGAAGAGTTCGTGTTAAATGACCCTCGATATGATGGTTCAACTATCTTAGTTGCACATGATAACTTCGGTTGTGGATCATCTCGCGAACACGCACCTTGGGCAATTTTAGATTACGGATTCCGTGTAGTCATTGCTCCAAGCTTCGCAGATATATTCTACAGTAATTGCTTCAAGAACGGGATTTTACCGATTAGGTTGTCAGTTGCGGAAATTGATGAATTTCTACAAAAAGGGAAAGAAGCCCCGTATACATTAACAGTTAGTCTTGAAGATCAGACTGTAGCGGGAGAAGACGGTTCGGTGTATAGCTTTGACATTGATCCGTATTCAAAAAAGATGTTGTTGAACGGTTGGGATGAAATTTCTCTGACCTTCCAATATGAAGACAAGATTACAGAGTACGAACAAAAGCATGCATAACTCCAAACAGTTCATCGCTTACTCAGCATGAACTGTTTTTTCATGTAAATAGAAATAGTAAAAGTAAAGTGTAAAACTTTGAAACTATTTTTGTTTTTCTGCGTCTGTACGGTGGCAGTTTGCAGAATGGAGAAGTAGTTCTATACGTATTACGGCTTTACAGTATGAAGAATTCTTCCTTTGCGATGAAAGTCCAAATGAATGGATTGATATGCTATAATTGTCGAAGGAAACTGCATACTAAAACTAATGAATTCAAAGACGGGGGTTGATTTTAAAGATGTTCAGCGCATCAAAGAACAGTACATTCGCTATTTTCCATTCTTTACTTATCGCAGTGTTCGTATACTTCATTGTACTACCACTAAATGCGCATGCAGAAACGGTAAACCAGCGTTTCTCCGATGTAAGCAATGAATATTGGGCAAAAGATGAAGTAACACGGCTCGTGGAAGAAGGAATCATTAACGGTTATCAAGATCTACAATACCGTCCAGGTGTTAGCATCAAACGTGGGCAAGCGGCAAATTTACTGACCGCGGCACTGCAATTACCTGAAGCTCCTTACCAGCCGATATTCAAGGACGTCAGCGCAAAGTCGTCTAACTTACGTGGTGCAATGTCTACTTATCAGGAAGGAATATTTAGGGGGAAGCCCGATGGTAACTTCGGTGTGAGTGATGAATTAACACGTGAACAGATGGCAAGTGTGTTGGTTAATGCATTTAAATTAAAAGATACAGGTGAAAAAGTACATTTTACTGATGAGCATAAAATTAGTGAATCTCACAGATATGGCGTAAAGGTACTTATGCAGCACGGCATTACAACGGGTAAAGAAGACGGATCCTTTGCACCGAAACTTTCCGTTAACCGTGGTTCATTCGCTGTATTTCTACATAGAGCAATGATACAAGCAGGAATGCTCGAAAAAAAGCAACCGATTGTTTTCAATAAAACACAAACGATGGGGAAATTTGAACCTATTCGATTTGAGCAATTTATTACAGAAGTACCCATGACACAAGAAGGTAAGACGTACTTGCGTTCAAACCATTTCTTGTCTTTATCAGCTAAACGAGTAAAAGCACACGGACATGCAACCGATCATATTTATGTCTACGGCGTCAGTGAAAGAAAAAGTACGAAAGTCACTGTAACCAAGCGCGAATTGCCAAACGGTGATTACTTTACATTCGTCGAGTTGAGAAACCCTGACCGTTTGCCGATTCGTGTGGACTTGGTACGAATTGATGGAGATATTAAAACGAATACAATGGAACGTTTCGACAAATTCCCAATGAAAAAAGACGTGGATGATACATTCGGATTCGATATTGCCACTTCGCCAGTTGGTGTGCTTGAAACGATTTCGCAACAAGGTACTGGACAGCAAATGATATCAAAAACTTACCGTTCGCGAGAGCTTGAGTTAAAGTACCGTAATGGTGCGGTCAGCCGAACGCGAGAACTACAGGAAGAGAAAGAATCGTACAGCAATATTCTAATGGGCGATACTCGTGTATCAGTGTATGAGTTAAACTCTAGAGGATACGATGTGGTGGATCAATGGTATCTTTCATCCAATAAAAAACTATTTTCGTCAAAAGAAAGATTGGATTCATGGCTTCGGGAGTCCATTACCAACTATAAAAAGCGCAATAAATGGTATACAGCAGAAGGGCCATACAATAAGATGGCAACAACTATTGAACCTATGCCTGCTTCAGGGCGAGGATATGGTCGTAATTTACTTTTAGTAAAAGAAGATCGTGTCATGTTGTTGTACGATCAAACGAAAGAACGTTATTATGAAGATATTTTGCATAACTCCTTTACAAACCTAGCTGTCTTCAGAGGAAGTAAGCCCTATTGGGAAACTGAAGTGACTAGTACGTATTTGACGAATTTATATAACTTTACAGCACCATTCGTCGATACACGCTTCAATGAACAGATTGCATTATTCCTTTATCGTGGAGGAAAAGCATTCAATCATAAAGACTACAATGAAGGTTTGCGGAACTATGCGAACTTGCTTGTACAGCAACATAGAAAAGGGAACGTAAATTTCTTGTCTCCTACTGCATATTATATTCCTGACTACTTCCCGGCGAAATCTCAAGTGAAGACGCATACGTCCATGAACCATTTACTTGGCGGTATGAACATTCTCTTGCTTGCGTTCCAGGAGTTTAATGATCCAGTTTATTTGGAAAATGCTAGTGCTATTGAAAAGGCAATACGTTTCGAAGAAAAGAACTGGACCCGTTCAAATGGAGACATCTGGTACAAACGCGCACCAAATGGTCAGTTTTCAGGTACAGATTATGTTCATCTGACATTAGAAGACTTGATTCATTCTTATGAAAAGTGGTCACAAATCGATCCGTCGAAAGCTAAAGTATTTGAGCGGATGATCAAATCGAAGGCCGGTTATTTAAACAGTACGAAAAAAGGTTACACAACCAAGATCAAAGAAGGTCTGAAACGTATCAATATGTCTAACTTATTGCCAGCAGGTAAAGAGTATACGGACGCATTATAATAATGAAGCCACCATCTCCGTTAGTTTGGAGATGGTGGTTTGTTGTTTGGTGAGTAATTGGGAAGGGGATGTTGATGGATGTTCTTCGATGGAGCGGGCGTTATCCTACTGAGAAGATGAATAGAGCGGTTACTAACGGGCGTAGAGCGCTTGTCGGGGTTTATAGAGCGAGTAAATAGTTTGATAGAGCGCTTTCGAGGGGGCATAGAGCACTTCTGAAGGATTTATGAGCGGATATCGTGGAACTATGATCGTTTTCTCTTAAAGAAATTACACGAAGTTAATTGTAAGTGGAAGGCGAATGTCGATCGATTTGCGTGCGTCTTGACAAGCATCTGTCTTCTGAATTCATTCATCATACTAAAAACCACCATCTCCTAAGCAGGAGGCGGTGGTTTCTCTATCTAACTATTTAATTAACAAGCGTGACTAGATCGGAACGGATCCAGCCGTATGGTTCGTTGATTGGTTGCGTTCCTGGATTGATGTCCATACGCACCTTGTACCAAACAAAGCCATCTGCGCCTGTCGTACGATCCGCAACAATCAGTGGATAGCCGAATGCAGCCAGACTGCCTGGATGCTTGGGCTTGTAGGAGAATAAAATATTATTTCTATTCACTGCCTCAGGGCTTGTCCGGATATTCACCGCTGTATTGCCTGTATAGGAAATCACGGCTAATTGCGCTTGGTTTGCGTCTTTCTTACCGAGAAACTGATCGATACGCCACATATGGCCTGCAATCTTGCTCCCCCAGAAAGGATCGGATGCATACTTCATATTGAAGCCGACAGCTTTATTTCCTGGAGCGGCGCCATTGGCATAGGCGCCGAGTGGATTCGCATAGTTTAAGTTGATGTAGCGAGTGATGAATGCATCGACACTTCTTGTAGGATTACCATAGACTTCACCTTTATCTGGCGAAGAGTCGAATACGCGGATACCGAAAATGTTATTTTTCTGCTGTGCATTGCCACTCATTCCGTAATCACTCTCGTGTATAGCTGTTGCTAAGATAAACATCGCATTCACATTATGCTGTTTCTCCATTTGTTTCACATACGTACCAAGTCCGATTAATTTCGACTTGGTTGTAGCGTTTTTATAGCGTACAATACCTGTTTTTTGTCTCGCTTGTAATGCATCAGAAATAAAACGATCCAGTTCCTGCCCTGTGTAAGTAGAAGGCTGGCGTACTGATTGGAATTGGAAATACGGATAATAGGTAATCGTTGTCGAACCATTCAATTCCTTAAAGTGAACTCCATCGTTACTTGTATAGGTCTGCCCTTTTTTCATTGCAGGAGAAGCTGGACCTACTGTATACTCTGCGTAACTACCTTTATATTGTTTCGTCTTGGCATCGTATGTACGATAATATGGTTGGTGAATGAGTAAGCCGTCACTGCTTACTTTATACTGGCTTGCACCTTTAGATAATGGTGAAGGGACTAGATCGATTTCCTCGTGTTTTGCATAATAGGTATAGCCACCTACGTCGACTACAACGCGCTCTGCGCTACTGCCAACATAGTCCAGTTCATACCCTTTCTGAACATATGTCACTTCGTTTTTTAACGCAGGGTCGCTATATAGTGACGTATACTGCTTTGGGTTTTCTGAAGCAAACGCCTGACCTGACTTCATTTTGATGATGGTATTATTAACGGAAATTGTCTGAATAGTGGAAGAAGCATTGTAGGCAGCCAAAGCGTCTTCAAATGTGATGTATGACGCGTCTGTTACATGTAGCTGACTGTTGGAAATCGAACTGACTTTATGGACTTTAGGATTTTCCGTGCCGCCAACATTTGTAGGTGGGCGGGTATTACCTTTTCCGTCAGCGACTGCGAACATACGGTATAAAAATGCCGAAGCATGAGCAATCGTTGCGTTACTTGTCGGTTTGAAATACCCTTGATCTCCACGTATGATGTTCAATGAAGAAGCCGCGGATACTGCAGGAATGAAGTTCGACGAGATTTTCTTGCTATCCTTAAATTGGACAGTAGGTGAATTGACAGGGATATCAAGGAAGCGGAATGCTTTAAATATCATTCCCGCCATTTGCTGTCGGGTAATCTGCTGATTCGCCTTGAATGTACCATCGGGATATCCTGCCAAAATTCCAGCGCCGGCAGCGTTTTGAATTTCAATTGTGCGGGAATGATTTGCCTTTAAATCCGTAAAGGTATATCTTGTCGAAGCAGGTAATTCGAGTGAACGTGCCAAATATGAAGCAAATTCTCCTCGTGTAACTGCATGATTCGGATAAACATTCCCTTTTGCGTCCTTTTGGATCACACCTTTATCTATCCAAAATGTCAGCTCTTGTTGCATTTGATGACCAGTGAAATCATTTGCACTTGCCACCGGTGTAAAGATAGGAGAAGCAACCAAAAGCAAAAGTGTCAGTAATGTAATCAAACGTTTCAAATCAAAACCTCCTATATAAATCTCCTACTATTGTAGCAGAAAGGACTAATATTGGTAAGTACCTTTTGGTATATTAATAGACTGTTGATATAATAAATCCCTATATATGTCGTAGTGTTACTAGACCAATAGGATGAGGGGGCATACAAATCATGAAAAATACGCATGAAAGTGTTGATGCCAAATATAGCAATAAACGACAAACTACAATTATTTGAAAAGATGCAACGAATGCTTTCACTATTCCGTCCTAGATAGTGATATAATGCAACAAGGAACTAGCAAGCGTAGAAAGGGTTTTATAGACTAATGAATATATGGAAACAGCGATTAGAAAAACAATCTACAAGTACCATACTGATTGCAGTAGCTGTGATGCTCATTGCATTATTGCTACCGTCAAAAATAGCATTACTCGGAACGGCCTTATTTTTTGTCCTATTTTCTATTATTAAACCGCAGCAAAGTATTCTATTTCTGGTTATCTACGTCAATATACGACCATTTTTGCTGGAAGTGAATAGTGGAATGAAGTTAATAGGAGATTTAATTATTTTTGTCGTATTTGCGTGGACGTTGTTCCATTACCGACATAATCTCCGTTCACTATTTACATTCAAATGGTTTGAGTGGTCTTACTTCGCCTTTATTTTATTTGGCTCAATCATAGGATTCCTGAACGATGTCACTCCAATGTCCATTATTTTCCAAGTCCGAACATTTTTGATTATGTATTTGCTTTATTACATCATTTCTAGAATGACATTGACGAACAAATGGCTACAACAACTTGCGTGGGTAACGGTATGGTTGAACATTGTGATGTCACTTCATGGTTTGGTAGAAAAACTCTCTTTGCGTCAGTTACTCCTTCCTGAAGAATGGAAGTATAAAGTTTTATCTGCAACGAATGCAGTGCGTATTTACGGACTAACCGGTAATCCGAACTCTTTAGCATTGTCTCTATTTTTCGGAATTATCGGGATCATTTATTTGCAACATGTTTACCAGCAGAATAAATACAAATGGACATTCCGTGTCTTGCTTGTTTTGTTCTTTGGGATTTTAGTTCTGACTTATTCAAGAGGAACTTGGATTTCAGCAGTAGTGTTCGGTATTGTCTTTATCCTGATGACGAGAAAATGGTATCTTCTGAAACGACTAGTGATTGCAGGCGTCGCATCAATTATCCTGATCTATTACCCAGTAAACCTGGCTGTACAATACATAGCAGAGCTAGGTGTGACAGTAGACCAAAAGCCTAGCGGAGCTGGAAGTATCGGGGGACGCTTCGGTGAAACGTTTGATGAGAAGAACTTAGCCCTCATGACGGAGAGCGGAAGATTCTTCTATATTAGTAAAGGGTTTGAAATCTTCAGTGATCATCCGATAACGGGTACAGGATTCGGTTCATTTGGCGGTTCTGCCACATTATCGTATGGATCACCGATTTATGATCACTATGGTATCAGTTCGGATATCTATGGCGGGAAGTATTTTTATTCAGATAATCAATATATTCAAGTCATTGCAGAAACCGGCATCATCGGAGTATTGATTTTCGCGCTCTTCCTGCTAAGTATGTTGCGGTACTTCTGGAAATCACGTCATACGAATTTCGGTGTGTTTATGATTGCACTATGGTTTTCAACAGGCGTTTCGGGAATGTACTATAATATTTGGGAACTTAAAATGTATACATTGTTCTACTTTATCTTGCTTGGCGCATTTGTCGCGTTTAGCAAGCAGCAAGACACATCGAAACCTACGAATGGCTAGTCCATTCGTAGGTTTTTTTAATGGGGTGAAGATGGGGAATTGGACAATATTGTTCGAGATTCGCTCATAGTTTCAGAGTACCCGCTCAATGTTGTTTGGGATCCGCTCATAGCTGCGGTGTACCCGCTCAATGTTGTTTGGATCCGCTCTAAGCTGCGGTGTACCCGCTCAATGTTGTTTGGGATCCGCTCTAAGCTACGCCGCACCCGCTCAATGTTGTTTGAAGTCCGCTCATAACAACCCCAAAACCCCTCTAAAACTCCACAATTCTTCTTTTCCTGACTTATTTCGTTCAAACGGTACATGAAAAAATAGGCCTTATTTGATAGACTAGAGATTGATAGGAGTAGGAAAGGTGGAGTTGTGTTATCGTACAAAATACTTTGCTGTCTCGCACGAAGCGGAAAGTAGTCGTTACCGCTATGTCGGCAGCTATGCTAATTTCATTGCCATTCTCTGCGGCAGCCAGCACGAAAGTCGTTTCCAGTTACCCCGTGTCTTCAGGTGTTACGTATTCTCATTATACATATGCAGCAAGTAGTCACATCAATCACATAGGCGTGGATCTCAGTGATCCGTTCACGAAATTAAAAATGGGTCTTCCTGCGCCTATTTCGAAAACTGCCCCCACATTGACATTGGCAAATCGGGATTCAAAAGAGGGCCATCGCGTTGTGGGTGCAGTAAACACTTCGTTTTTCGATATGAACACGGGGATGCCAATGTATCTGTTGTCTGAAGGGAATGAAATCGTGAATGGCGGTGTCATCTCGAGTGCCAGCTCATTCTATGTCAGCCATCCGATTGCATTTGGAGTGACGCGTAACGGTCTTTCGGAAATTGATTACTTCAATCTAGGAATTGAAGTGGGAGTCAATGGTAATACCTTTCAAATGACCGGTCTTAACCGGGAGCGGCAAGCGGATGAAACCATTATCTTTACGCCACAGCATGTGAAAAACTCGACGGGTTCCAATGAATATGGTATTGAATTAGTTGTTGAAACGAGTGCGCCGATCACATCGACACATTATGGACAGCAACTCCAAGGTAAAGTGGTCAAAGTACGAGGATATGGAGATAAACAGGCAGTAACGATACCGAAAAATGGTTTTGTCGTATCTATCCATGGAAAAAAAGGATTGGAACGATTCAAATCCGTCGCTGTTGGAGATCCGCTATCATTGAGTCTATCAATCGATGATAAATGGAAAGACTCGGAATTCATGATGGCGAGTGGCCCGATGCTTGTGAAAGACGGTCAACGCCATATTACAATGGATACGAATAACTGGCGTGCAACAGCCAAGACGGCAAGAACCGCTATTGCGATCAGTAAAGATAAAAAGCAAGTTCATATGGTGACGGTTGATTCAAGGGCTGGATATAGTAACGGCATGACATTGATCCAATTTGCAAATTATCTTGTATCTCAAGGATATGATCGCGCGTTGAACTTTGACGGTGGCGGGTCCACTACGATGGGAATTCGCAATTACGGTAGTAACCAAGTGGTGTTGGCGAATCGTACATCCAATTCGACTCAACGGAATATTTCAGCTATTCTTGAAGCGGTAAGTACCGCACCAACAGGACAACCAGCATACGTAAGTGTTTCCCGTTCTCAAATGGGAGAAATGTTGGTCGGTGCAACTGCCGATTTAAAAATCAATCATGTATTGGATGCGCATTATAATCCCATTGTGCCGAATGCTTCTCAACTGAAAACAACGTCTGCAAAAGGAACGGTTGAAGGAACAGGTCTGACCTATAAGGCGGTTCGGGCAGGTGAAGATCGCATCAGCGTCAACTACGGATTAGCTGAACAATCTTTCCCCATCACGGTCATTGACCAGCCTGCAAGACTCGATGTGAAGTCTTCTGCAACAAGCGTCAAGCCGGGTGAGAAAATCACATTTACTGCTTCACCGGCAGATGCTTCCGGAAAACCGATTATCTATCAACCACAGCAATTAGTATGGAGCGTTACAGATGCTATTGGTTCCATCACTTCTGCTGGGACGTTTACAGCAACAAAAGTAGGTAAAGGACATGTACAGGCGACTCTCGGCAAGAAAGTGATTTCTGTGCCAGTTGAAGTGAAGTCAACCGAAGCTCCGCCTGTAATTGAATCGCCTAAGCCCGTGCCACCTATTGTAGATACTCCGAATAAAGAACTGTTCAAAGATGTACCATTGTCGTATGCTTACGCGACAGAAATCTATTACTTACGTGATCGTGGTATTATCAATGGAGATACGGACGGAACTTTCAATCCGGGTAACACGTTATCCAGAGAACACGCGGCCTTGATTTTAAGCCGAGCCTTCAATTTACCACCGGCTGAAGAAGCGCGTAGAGAATTCATTGATGTGCCAAAGACCCATCGTTATTACAATGAAATCAGTGCGATCGCCAATGCCAATATTGTAGGCGGCTATTCTGATGGGTCCTTTAATCCGACAGGACAGTTGACTCGTTCACAAATGGCGATGATTTTAGTTAAAGCCTATAGTTTAGAAGGAGAGTCTGCGAAGAAATTCATAGACGTTTCACCGCAGCATGGTGCGTACAAGCAGATTCATATTCTGGCAAACCACGGGATTACTACTGGAAATGAAAACGGGGAATTCATGCCAGGTAAGCCGGTCAACCGTGCTCAATTCAGTGCGTTCCTATATAGGAGTATAGAAAAGTAAGTATAGAAGCCTTCCCATCCTTGACGTATTCCTGGATTGGAAGGCTTCTCTGTCTTTTGAATACACTATAAAAGGTCACTCTGCTATACTTATAGCAAACGAACTGCAGAGGATGGTATAAATTGAAAATAGGAATAGTAGGGAACTATGGAAATGATAATAACGGCGATGAAGCCATTTTATTGAGTCTTATTTCACAAATTACATCGACCTTCAATGTCCCAAGTGACGTCATTACGGTATTCAGCAATAACCCGAAGCAAACAGCGAAGCGCTATCAGGTGATGAGTGCGCCTTTATATTATAAAAAAGGTAACGCAGTGAAAACATTCGGTGCTACGTATCTTCAAAACAAAAAGATTGTTAAAACGTTCGACTTGCTGATTATAGGCGGTGGCGGCATTTTAATGGATCTGTATAAACGTGAAGCACCATTATACGGATCGTACGCTATGATGGCTAAGAATTCTGGTGTCCCTTATGTCATTTATGGCTGTGGAGCAGGGCCCCTTAGCAGTGAGTTAGGCAAATGGTTCATCCGGTACATGGGTAAACATGCGGAAAGTATTTCAGTGAGAGATCCTGAATCAGCTGAACTTTTGAAGTCAGTTGGTGTACAAAAATCTGTAGAAGTCATAGGGGATCCGGCATTTTCATTAAAACGTGAGCGCAAAGCTACAGCTGATCGTCCGCTGAAAGTCGGCATTACAGCTGTACCCTATTATCATGCTGGCTACTGGCCGGAGAGCAAAGAAGATATTTATCAACAATATATAGAAGGAATGGCGAGAAATTTAGATGAATTAGCGGCTAAACACCCCGTTGAAATCACATTCTTCGCTACCAAGTTCCCTCAAGACGCTGATGTTACGAAAGATATTCAATCCTTAATGAAGGAAGCTCAAAAAACTACTGTAATCGATCGAAATTTATTACCAGTAGACTTACTGCAAATTTCTGCTGAACAAGATATCGTAATTGGCACAAGACTGCATTCGCTGATCCTAGCAACATGTACGGCAACACCTGTTATTGCAGTCTGCTATCACCACAAAGTGACGGACTTCATGAAACTTGCAGATCTGTCAGAAGTGGCTATTCCAATTGGCGAAATGCATAAAGCGGACGACCACTTCTCCAAAGCTTTTGATTCGTTAGCGGCAGACTGGAACAATACGTGTACAAAAACCGCAAAACTTTCCGCTTCCTTATATGAGAAAGCGATGAAAGGGACCAAACAATTTACAGATGCGATTAAAAAAACAAATAAAAATAGCATATGAAATGAATCATATGCGTTGACTGAAGATCCATCCTTAATTAATAGGAAGGGGCTTCAGTCTTTTTTATATTAAAATCCTAAAAGCGCTCGCACTTCATTCAAATATGTCTGACTAACTGGCAACTCCGTACCATCGATGAGCTTAATGACCAAATTCGAAGAAAAATCCCGCGAAATTTTCTCAATACAATTCATATTAATAATGTATGAACGATGAATACGTAGGAAACATCTCGGCAAACGAAGGTGTAAATCTTTCAGCGTAAAACTAATATTATAATTCTCACTCGATGTGTAAAACCATGTTTTTTTATGTAAACTTTCTATATAACTGACTTGATCTAAAGGGATCGGGAACCACTCATCCTCTTTCTTTCCTGTTAGGAACTGTAACTGATCTTTTTTGAGTACGTGGAAGTTAGGCGGAAGGATGATGATTAACGCACCATCTTCTCCTTGTACATCAATAGGATAACCAATACCGAAGTAGGATGTACCATAAAGAGAGTTATCCATGATTACTTCCACTTTGCGCTGATCTCTGATCGTAACTTCGGCGATACTGCCGGTTTGGATGTGCTGTCCTTCTCTCAAATGAATATCATGCATGCCTGGAACGTAGTAGATATAATGGTCAGAAACTGCGATAGCTATAGAAGCGTCTTTTGGAACCCAATCTTCTAAAACAGAAGCGTATTGATTCAGAATTTTCTTTGGGATATCGTTATTTTCCATAATCTTCATAAAATCCCCTTTTTATATAGTTATCTTCAAATGTATGCCCTTTCATCCATTCTACCATTCTTTCATCCTCTAAAAAAGCCTTTTTGTCGAAATGGACTGACAATTCTGAAGTGCTGTTATATAGTAATACATAACGAAGATAGCTGTTATGAAACAGACTGTAACAGTTAGCCGTTGAAAAATTGGGAAGGTGTGAAGATAATGTCAACAAGACAAGAACAAATTACACAACTGGAGAAAAGCTGGGCTGAAGATAGCCGTTGGAAAGGAATCAAACGTAACTACACTGCTGAGGACGTAGTTAAACTAAGAGGTTCACTTCTAATTCAAAATACACTAGCTGAAAAGGGTGCTGCTCGCCTTTGGAAATCTCTTCATGAAGAAGATTTCATTAATGCACTAGGTGCACTTACGGGTAACCAAGCAGTTCAACAAGTTAAAGCTGGTCTACAAGCAATCTACCTAAGCGGATGGCAAGTTGCTGCTGATGCAAACCTTGCAGGACAAATGTATCCTGACCAAAGTTTATATCCAGCAAACTCTGTACCTGCAGTTGTTAAACGCATCAACCAAGCACTTCAACGTGCTGACCAAATCGACCATGCTGAAGGCCGTGAAGACGGATTTGATTGGTTCGCTCCAATCGTAGCGGACATGGAAGCTGGTTTCGGTGGTCCATTGAACGTGTTTGAACTGATGAAAGGCATGATCGAAGCTGGAGCTGCTGGTGTTCACTTGGAAGACCAATTAGCATCTGAAAAGAAATGTGGACACTTGGGTGGTAAAGTACTTCTTCCAACTCAAAACGCAGTTCGTAACCTTACAGCTGCACGTCTAGCTGCTGACGTACTAGGTGTTGACACAGTAATCATCGCTCGTACTGACGCTGACGCTGCTGACATGGTAACTAGCGACATCGATCCAATTGATGCTCCATTCATCACTGGTGAGCGCACGAACGAAGGATTCTTCAAAACTACACCAGGTATCAAACAAGCAATCGCACGCGGACTTGCTTATGCTGAATACGCTGATCTAGTATGGTGTGAAACTTCTCACCCATCACTTGAAGAAGCTCAAGAATTCGCTGACGCAATTCACGCGAAATTCCCTGAAAAAATGCTTGCTTATAACTGTTCTCCTTCATTCAACTGGAAAGCGAATCTTGATCAAGAAACAATCGCGAAGTACCAGGTTGAACTTGGTAAAATGGGCTACAAGTTCCAGTTCGTAACACTTGCTGGTTTCCACTCATTAAACCACAGCATGTTCGAATTGGCACACGGTTACAAAACTCGCGGAATGGCTGCTTACTCAGAGCTTCAGCAAGCTGAGTTTGAAAATGAATCAAAAGGATATACTGCTACTCGTCACCAACGTGAAGTTGGAACAGGTTACTTCGACGAGGTTACACAAGTTATCTCTGAAGGTCAATCTTCAACAACGGCTATGTCTGGTTCAACTGAAACAGCACAGTTCTAATAGCACCATTGCTTTACCGAACGTGACTTTTGGGAGAAAGTTTCGTTCGCTGCAACAAAGGGGTATTCATATGATAACGGGGTCACCTCATCTTTCATCAGATGGAGTGAAATGTAGAGGGAATTGGATATATACATCCAATTCCCTCCTTTTCTTTTATTTGAAAAATTTGGATAGTTTGTATAGTATAAGTGATATGTACTTCATTAAGAGGAGGAATTAAATAATGAGAAATAAAGACATGCTGTTAATCCCTGGACCCACGCCAGTAGTGGATTCTATTTATGATGCAATGGCGAGTGAGACATGGTCGCATACGGATCCGCGCTTTGTCAAAATCTATAAACATACTATTGATCAGACGAGGGAAATCTTTAATACAGACGGCGAGGTATTTGTAGTCGCTGGTTCAGGCACGATTGGAATGGAAATGGCAATTGTTAATACGGTGGCAGAAGGGGAAAAACTTCTCGTCGTTAGCCAAGGATATTTCGGCGACCGCTTCATAAAATTGGGACAAGCATTCGGTATTCAAGTGGATGTATTGCAATCCGAATGGGGTCAGCAAGTCTCTCCTGAAGAAATTGACAAGAAATTATCTGAAGGTACGTATAAAGCGGTTACTTTAACACATGCAGATACTTCGACTGGAGTAAGGATTGATTTGGAAGCAGTTGTGCCCGTTATTAAGAAGCATGGCGCTCTTGTTATCGTAGACGGTGTTTGTGCAACTACTGCGATGGATGAGGACATGAGTAAGGAATACGGTGGAGCAGGCAACACAATTGATATCGTTTTGACAGGGTCACAGAAAGCCATTGGCGTTCCACCAGGCATTGCGCTGGTCGCGTTTAATCAGAAAGCTTTGGAAGCTCGTGCGGCTATGGAGCGTGTGCAAGCTTACTATTGTGATATTTATAATTGGATTCCAATCATGCACGATCCTTCAAAATATTTCGCGACGCCTGCTGTAAACTTAGTGTATGCGCTTGAAGAAGGACTACGTATCGTATTAAAAGAAGGGCTAGACGCACGTATTCAACGCCATCAGGCATTCGGTCGTGCTGTTCGACAGAGTCTAGCAGTCTATGGTATGAAGGCGATTGCGTCAGAAGAAGTAGCGGCACCAACATTGAGCTGTATTTTGTATCCTGAAGGTATTGATGACGGAAAGTTCCGGTCGGCTATGGCGGACAAGGGCACGGTTCTATCGGGCTCACTCGCTCATTTGGCTGGAAAGGCGTTCCGTATCGGACATATGGGGAATACAACAGCGGATATGTTAGAGAAAGCAGTTATGCAAATTGGTGAAACATTGAACGAGATGGGTCATAAAGTAGATATTTCTAAGGCGCAAAATGTTTTTGCTAAAGAGGTTAATCAGCTGATTGGCTAATGAAATGATCCGTTATGGGGAGCTTGCTTCTTATAACGGTTTTTTTGCTTGAGAAGTGGGGTGAGGAGTTGGGTAATGAACCATAACTTGGCTCATATTAGCACAGAATCGCCAGTCGTCCAACAATAGTAACATATAAAAAGCCTCCCAGAATATATCTAGGAGGTGGATGACATTATTGCTTGCTGTAATATTGATATAGACCTGTGTAGATCGCATCAGCATAAATATTCAAATACTGTTCACTTGTCAACTTCGCAAAGTCCTGAGAATTTGTAATGAAGCCTAACTCCACAAGCACAGCAGCTACGTTATTATTTTTGATTACATAGAAACCTTTATTCTTTACACCACGATCAGACATATTCGCCTTTTGCACAATATTACGCTGGATGAATGAAGCTAAATCGCGACTTTCTGTTGCATTTACGTTAGAAGAAGAATCATAGAAAACTTCTGCTCCTTTTGCAGCAAAACCTGCTGCGTTCACATGAATGGAAACGAATGTTTCTGCAAAATTCTTCTTGGCGAAATCCGTACGTGCTTGGAGTGAATAATACGTATCATTGGAACGCGTCATTAACACTTTAGCACCAGCATTTTTTAACTTCGCTTCGACTTTCTTTGAAACATTCAATGTGATCGTTTTTTCGGATTGGCCATTTTTACCTGCGCCCGGATCATGTCCACCGTGACCAGCATCGATAACGATGATACGATCTTTCAATGGATTACCTGTTTGATTCAACAATTTCAAATATGTTTTGTGCACATAACCGGTTGTGCTACCAGTGCGAATCTTTGCCCAGTACCCGGAAACGGACAAGACTTCTACTTTCTGACCTGATTGAAGCTTACCGACAGTAGGTGCACTGGAATTGCCTGCAGAACGCATATTTAAATTATTTACAGTCACTTTACCCATTGTTTTCGCAACAGGTGTTGGTTTCGGCGTAGTAACAGGCGGTGTTGTTGCTACTGGTGTATTCGGTTTCGTTTCATTTAGATTAGTTGTCGTAAAGTATTCATGGATATAACCTTCTGCACCATTAATATTTACTTTCAACCAAATGCCTTGATTGCCTGTTACTTCTACTACTGTACCGTTAGGCAACACATGGATAATAGCAGAAGACTCGGAAGGTGCGCTACGCACGTTCAATGGATCTGTATCATCACCAGTTGCTACGCGCACATACTTCACGCTGGATTGTTGGTCTGGAGTTTTAACAGTCAATGCAAACTGCTTGTCCATCGCACGTGCAACGAATAATGCGAATTGTTTACGTGTTAATAAATTATTCGGTAAGAATTTCTTATTGTCGCCTTGTGTAATACCTGCATAATACAAACCATTGATACGATCAGCGTATTTGTGATTTTTCACATCATCCATGCCTAGAGGTTTTTGGCTCGTTACTTTTTCGGATAAGTTAAACGCCACTGACATCGCGTAGGCCATTTCATCGCGTTTAATTTCTTCGTTCGGTTTGAAGCTGTTTGCATCAGTATTAGGGAAGTATCCTTTTTGAAGGGCAATGTTAGCAAACTTGTATTGTTCACTAGTCGGCTTCAGTCCGTTAATTTCCATGTTTTTTAATTGTGTATTTTGTGTACCAGTTGCCATGACGAGCATCTTCGCAACATGTGAACGTCGTAAGTTATCTTGAGGATTGAATTTAGGTGTTTTATTAATAACATTTTTTTCCGCTATGTAATGGACTTCTTTGGAATATTCACTGTTGGCGGGGACGTCGGAAAACTTGAAGCTTGCAAATGACTGGAGAGGTGAGAGAGCTAAGATAGTTAGCAGCAACAGACCGACTGTTGCCCATTTAATTTGTTTCATGAGATCCTCCTTAATATATAATGTATTACTAGACTCATAGGTTCATTTTACCAGTTATGAAAACTAATTACTAGATATTTTCGTCATGGTTCGTAAATTAGCAATATTATTACTATGATTCTTCATTACTATTTAAGGGATTGTGGTACATAAGGGGGAATAGAGTTGAAATCAAAGAAAACCGAATGTTCGAGTTTGAACATTCGGTAGGATCATCAATTATTGATACGATCGATGAATTTATTTAGTTGTCCAACTGATACTTTATCTGACAAACCATATGTACCATCCCCGTATCCAGTTGTAATTTCGTGATGGAATAAGATGTTGATATATTCTGTTGCCCAGTGTCCAGTGGGAACATCAGAGAATTTCGCAATAGCAGAACCTCTTAATTCAAATGCTCCCACTAAAACTTTTGCCATTTGAGCGCGAGTTAATTCTTTATTTGGATTGAAGTTACCTGCATCACCCGAGAAAATATTCGCTTCAGCGACTGCGGATATTGCTTTGTAGTGAGGATTTGATTCATCTACGTCTTTAAATGTAAGATTAACTGTTGTCATATCAAGATCTAACTTTTCTGCAAGTACCTGTGCAATTTCACCGCGAGTGGCATACACAATTTCTTTAACAGGAGCAGAAGCAGCCACTTTATCTTCTTTACCTACATTATCAGTGAAGTTCGCAACGCGACGTGCACCGATATAACGACTCTTCCAGTAGTATGGATCATCCAATGATGATACCATGACGCCTTGGCTCACAGAAGCATGGATAAAGTTATTATTACCTATATAGATGCCATCGTGTGATACGCCGCGACCTGATGTATTAAAGAATACTAAATCTCCAACTTCTAGTTCGCTTTTAGTAACAGGAGTGCCGATTGCCATTTGCTGACCAGTCGTTCTCGGAATAGAAAGGCCTTCTTCTTTGAATACGTATTGCGTGAATCCTGAACAATCAAAAGCTGTTGGGGTTGTCCCACCTAAACGATAAGGTGTTCCCATATATTTTTTTGCTGTGCTTACTAATGATGTTGGTGAGTTCGCAGAAGCAAGTTCTGGTACAAATGAAAAGAATAGTAGACTTGCCATGATCAGAGTTAATAGACGTTTCATGCTGTGCTCAAATTCCCCTTTCACGCAATCACTGTTGCGCTTTGTATTCTAGGAATATGTTAGCACGAATAAACATGGGAATTATTACATTTATATTACAAGAAAATTACACGCTGACATATGAAGGAAATGTTCATATGAATAACTCACGACATTTCCCTTAATCAGAATAAATAAGATAGTCAGTTTATGGACGTTATGACGTTATATACGCGTAGTATGTGGTATAATCATTCAACATATCAAAGTGCTTAGTAGATTATGACAGTAAGTAATAAAGGATGAGTTATGCGTGCCTAAAGTAGTAGTATTTAGTAATATGTATCCTTCCACGGAGCATCCAACCTATGGAATTTTTGTGAGAAACCAAGTGGAACAATTAAAAAATGCTGGCGTAGATGTGAAAGTTATCGCCATACATGATCCCGGTATAGGAAAGATCGGGAAGATAACCAACTATCTTTCATGGGGAATACAATCCCTTCTATATGTTTTACAGCATAAAAAGAAAATTAGTATCACACATGCGCATTACGCGTTTCCTACTGGAATAGTATCGTTGCTTGCAAAGAAATTATGGAAGATCCCGTACGTTGTGACGGTGCATGGTGGAGATTTAGATAAAATGGCAAAAAAAAGTGAACGTATCGCAAAATTTACGAAACGCATTTTACAAGAATCTTCAGGGGTGATTACCGTTGGAGAGAAGTTGCGAAATGATGTCATTACAGATTATGGAATAGCCCCTAGCAAAGTAGAAATCATGAGTATGGGTGTGGATACGAGTGTCTTCAAGCCAATGGCTCAAGAGGAAGTTCGGCTTTTACTGGACGTGCCGTTGAATGAACGTGTAGTGCTTTTTGTAGGAAACGTTATTGAAGCAAAAGGTGTCATGGAATTGATCAATGCATTTACACAATTACAAGAGACCTATGACGATCTTCTTCTATATATAGTAGGTTCGCAAAAGGACCAGCGTTTTACAGCGGAAGCGAAAGAAAAAGTCGGCAACAATTCAGGCATTCGCTTTAAAGAGCCTGTCAGCCAGACTGAACTTGCGAAATGGATGTCAGCAACCGATGTTCTCGTGTTACCTTCTTATCATGAAGGTTTTGGCTTGGTGGCGCTCGAAGCACTTGCCTCGGGAGCCAAAGTCGTAGCAACGAATGTGGGAGGCCTTCCTTATTTGTTAAAAGACGATGTCGGAACGTTAGTCGAGCCACGTAACGCACAAGCCTTGGCTACTGGACTCGAAGAAGCACTTGCGAATGAAGTGACAAGAGAGCAACATGAAGTCATGCAACAAGTGATTCAGCAACATTCTTCAAGAGTAATCGTCAAAAGGTTGAACGATATGTATGAACAGAATGGAAAGGGATCTTCCAAATGAGTAAATTATTTAAGATCATTGGCACTGTCGCCATCATTAATATTGTCGCCAGATTGTTTGGCTTTGGACGTGAAGTCGTAATTGGCATACAATATGGTACCTCGACAGTGGCGGATGCTATCGCGACAGCGTATACGATTCCGAACTTCATTTATCTAGTGCTCGGTGGAGCGTTGACGACTGCCTTTATATCGATCTACCATTCGTCGAATATGGATAGACCATTATTTGTACGCAAAGCATTCACGACAGTCGTCATGACCGCTACACTCGTTACACTAGGAATTATCGTCTTGACGAATCCAATTCTGAATCTATTCTTTAAAGAGTTAAGTGATGAAGACTACACATTAGTAAGAAATCTCTTCCTTTGGATGATGCCTTCTTCAATTGTATTGGTCATGTCAACATGGATGAGTGGATTATTAAATATCAATGACCGCTTTCAGTTATCAAGTCTCGCTATCTTATTGTATAACGCAGCATTTGTTGCGGTGGGCTTTGCGCTAACAAAATGGCTTGGTCCCGAATCCTATGGCGTGGGCGCGATGGTCAGTGCAATCCTAATGGGGCTTTTCTTGTATTGGGGTATTAAACGTGCAGATCTTTCCTCTCTGAAACCTTCATTCGGCATGCCGACGGATATTAAGAGAATGTGGTGGCTCGCCCTGCCCATTTTATTCGGTGGTGCATCATTGCAGTTTTACTTCATTATTCACCGTATTGCGGCGGGGGGATTAGGAGAAGGTGCGATTTCTTCTATTAACTACGCATCGAAACTAACGGGCTTTCCACAAGCGATTCTCATGACGGCTGTGACGACGGTTATCTATCCGATGCTCGCGAAGAAAGAAGGCGAGGGGGATACAAATACGGTCAAGGCGCTTTACAAGAAAGGCATGCTCTACATGGTCGCGTTACTATTGCCAGCGACGGTGTTCTGCTACTTCCTAGCCGAGCCGCTCATCCGATTAGTATTCGGTTATGGGAATTTCGATGAGAATTCCGTTATGCTGACGGTGCCGGTGTTCAAAGTATTCGCTTTGTCGATGTTTTTCTTAGCGGCCAATACGTATGTCACTCGTTTTTATTATGCAAAAGGTAATTCGATCACACCTATTATCTTTAGTTTGATCAGCGTGTTTGGAATTAATATTGGTATTATTTTTGCGTTTGTTGATCAGATGGGTGCGCAGGCCATTGCATATGGTACTGTCATCAGTGCAGCAGTGAACTTCCTTCTACTTGCGGGGTATGCTCGGTTTAAATGGAAGTTGTAATGATATGAAAAAAGCTTTCACTCAGTTGAGTGGAAGCTTTTTGTGTTGGCAGAACCACAGCCGAAATACTGACCACTTACTAGCTCAAATCCAAGACTCATTGCATAAAGAAGTTATCTTCACCAATTTTGTCATATAAACCACTACGTTTGAACAAGCTCACTTTCTCAGGGGGTACTCTTTTAAAGATGAGTCGCTTGTTTTGGCGGTCTGCTTCGTCGAGCATAGCGGAAAGGGCTGCCTCACCAGTGGCATCGATAGCTGTCAGATTATTCATGTCCAAAATAATCGTCTTCTGGTCAAGATTCAATAATTCAGGGTATCGATCCTCGAAATGTTTGGCTGTACCGAAGAACAGAGGACCAGAGAGTTTGAATTTGATCAGCTCAGATTCATTTCCCGTAGATAACTTGAATTTTTCAACCTCGGATAGTTTACTCTTTTTAATATCCAATGAGCCGCTCATCTTGCGTAAGAATGACAGGGCGGCAAGCAAGATTCCGACTTCGACTGCGATTGTTAGATTCACGAATATGGTTAAAAGAAAAGTTGTCAGTAACACAAGTGAATCTCCTGAGCGTAACGAAGCGATTTGGGCGAAGGCTTTTCGTGAGCTCATATTCCACGCGACGAACATTAGAATGGGTGCCATTGCAGCCAACGGTATATAAGAAGCATAAGGTGCAAATAGTAATAAGAAAGCTAAGACAAATAAACTTTGCACAACACCAGAGATTGGACTGACCGCGCCAGAACCGATATTTGTGGCGGTACGTGCGATGGCACCTGTAGCTGGAATTCCACCGAATAATGGTGTAATGATATTGGCAATACCTTGACCGAATAATTCTTTCTTGGAATCATGCTTGGGTACCTTACTTTTCATTCCATCTGCAACGACTGCGGAAAGCAACGATTCGATTGCACCGAGTGCAGCAATGATTAGAGCGGGTTGCCATAGATTCACTAGTTTAGCGAACGTGATTTCAGGAAAATGAAAACTTGGCAGATGTTGCGGAATGCCACCGTATGCTGTCCCAATCGTTTCTACTTTACCTGGGAAGAACAACATCGAGCAGATAGTAGGAACCAACAGCGCAATAAGGAGCAACGGAATTTTGGGAGCGATTTTCGGTAATAGGAAGATGACGACGAGACCGATTGCGGCAGTCAGGATACTAAAGGTATTGACGGTATGAAATTGACGAGCGATTTCCACCATGCTTTCATGGAAGAACTCTTTTTTCTCTACTCCCGTCAATCCAAAGAAGTTTTGGAATTGTCCAGTAAAAATAATCACTGCTATACCGGCAGTGAATCCGATTGTCACCGATCGCGGGACGAAATGAATGAGATTACTGACACCGAGAAAGCTCATAATGACCAGAAGAATACCAGCGAGAAATCCGGCAATCAGAAGATCTTCGTAACCGTATTGCAGTACAATAGCTAGTAATATGGGAATGAATGCGCCAGTAGGGCCGGCGATCTGGTAACGTGAACCGCCTAGCAACGCGACTAAAAGTCCAGCAATAATTGTAGTATAAAGCCCGTATTCCGGTTTCACACCGGAAGCAATTGCAAAAGCCATCCCAAGTGGAATGGCTACAATTCCAACAGTAATCCCTGCAATTAAATCCTGCCGGAAGCCCGCTGCATTATAATGTAAATAACGTGGATCTTTGAACATGTTTGTTCACTTCTTCCATTTTTAGAGTATATATACAACACTAATTATACCGTATGCATAAGGTCTATACAAGGAGTGTATAAAAAAGGGGATGTATAAATATTCCGTCATTGAAGACGATAGTATCAAATCGTATAATTGAATCCAATATACTTTAATGTTAAAGTATATACTAGCAACAACAATAAAGGAGAGATATAAGATGAGCAGATTACAAGACAAAGTAGCATTCATTACAGGTGGAGCCTCCGGTATGGGTGAAATGATGGTAAAGCAATTCACGGCAGAAGGCGCGAAAGTAATTGCGGCTGACATCAATACAGCAGCACTTGAAGAGAAGTGGGGCGGTCAAGACGATATTCTCCCTATCCAATTGAATGTGACGGAAGATGCAGAGTGGAAAGATGCTATGAAAAAGGCTGTCGATCATTTCGGTAAAATTGATATTCTTGTGAATAATGCCGGGATCTCAACTGAAAAAACTGTAGATCAAATCACGATTGAAGACTGGCGCAGACTTTCAGATATTAATAGCTTCGGTACATTCCTAGGTATGAAACATGCCTCAACATATATGAAAGAAGCGAAAAAAGGTGCAATCGTCAATATTTCTTCTTATACTGCGTTGGTTGGTATGGGCTTGAATCCATATTCTGCATCTAAAGGTGCGGTACGTGCAATTTCTAAAGCAGCGGCGGCGGAATATGGACAGGTAGGAATCCGTGTAAACACGGTGTTCCCGGGAGTTATCGAAACGCCGATGGTTGCAAATCTTGAAGAGTCTAAGGCTCAACTTGATATGTTGATTAAAATGACTCCGCTCCAGCGTTTAGGTCAACCGGAAGATGTGGGGAATGCGGTACTCTTCTTGGCCTCGGATGAAGCGTCTTATATTACAGGCGCAGAGCTTGTGATTGATGGTGGTTATTCTGCACGTTGAGTAAAACAATAAATAAAACGGGTTGTCCTACAAGTCATTATGACTTACAAGACAACCCGTTATTTATTTTACGTCTACAAAGCGTTTAAAGCCCATGAAATGTGCGTTCCAATAGGAAGAATCTAGTGAGGCAACTTCAATAGCTTTCGTCCCCGCATGAATGAACTTATTGTCTCCGAGATAAATACCGATATGTGAGATGCCGGGGCGATATGTATTTTGGAAGAATAACAAATCTCCTACTACCGGATCTTTTATGAATAGAGAACGGTTATAGAAACCGATTGTATCTAATCGTGGAACTTTAACGCCAGCTTCGTTGAATGCATAAAAAATGAATCCGCTACAATCAAATCCTGCTGGGGTTACACCTGCCCATACATATGGTGTTCCTAGCAAAGGTTGCGTAATATCTACTAGTTTTTTACCTAGCGCCTGGCTAGTAATGGAAGTATTTGGCTGTGTCACTGGCTTGCTAGATGATAATGTGCCCAATGAATTAGTAGAAGAAACAGTTTTTGAAGAGTTTGCTTTATTTTCTACTATTAGTTTCTGTTTAACTTTGATATCATTAGAAGTAAGAGAATTCAGACGTTTTAGTTCGGTTACCGTAATCTTGTACTGATTGGAAATCTTGTAAAGAGTATCTCCTGCTTGCACAACATGCGTTTTCGATGCGGCGGCAACACTGCCAACTGAGATGCTTGTTGCAAGCAAAAAAGAGGCGATCGCGGCTAGGGCAATTTTCTTCATTTCGACGTATCTCCTTTTAGTAGACTAGATTTGGTACTTTGTACTGCAGAGTATTAATTTGTTATTAAACCTATAAACCTATCATACAATACAGTATTGGATATTAAACGTATCTTTGGAACTATCTTTTCCAATAGATTAATAGTTAGTTAGATTTAATGCGTGTGTAAATACCCTGAAATTTATTTTTGCGGCCCCGAAACAGTTCTGAAGTCTTGTTACTTGTTCATGACGATTATATATTTTATAAGAAATTGCTGAGGTTTATTTTATCGCATCGTGTAAATTATGGAAAAAAGCCCGTGAACAAATCCGGAAGAATACGACGGATTGTTCAGGGCTTTTCTGCTGTTTAAGAACGTCCAATAGGCCAGTCAAATGGAATGGATCCAGGAGGAGAGTGCTTAATGATATCGATCATCGGTATCGTATATGCGAATAAAATTAATGCAATTGTAATACCAACCCATACATACCAGTTCTCCAATATTTTCGGTGATTTCTCAGCATCTACTTCTTCTTCAGCGATTGGATATTCTTCGTAACCACGTGGAGCGAAGAATGCCAATTGAATGAAGATGTAGAACATCAATAGAATACCAACGAATAAAATGGTTCCACCGACAGCCTGCCACATTTGATAGCTGATCCATGTAGAAACTTGATCTCCACCTGCGTACTCAGAGAATGCTGAACGACGTGGTCCGCCGATTAATCCTTGAATGTGCATGGAAGTTGACATGATGGTCATACCAATTGCCCAAATGAACGTCTGAATGATACCTAATTTATTCAATGTAGGAGTCAATCGACGACCGGTCAAGTGAGGGATCAACCAATACGCAATACCGAAAAACGTTAAAATAACGGTTGTTGCAACTGTTAAGTGGAAGTGCCCTGTTATCCAAATCGTGTTGTGAACAAGAGAGTTTACTTGGTGAGAAGCGTTAATGATACCGCCTGCTCCACCTGGAATAAATGCCACCATACCAACGAAAGGTGCTAAGAATCGAACATCTTTCCAAGGAAGTTTTTTGAACCAACCGAATAGGGATGTATAGCCTTTTCTTCTGCCTGTAATTTCAAATGTAGCGAACAATGAGAATGCAGTCATCAAAGAAGGGATGACTACCATGAATGTTAAGACTACTTGGATGAACTTCCAAGTTGGGTCAATACCTGGTTCAGTCAATTGGTGATGGAATCCGACTGGAATCGAGAACATCAACAATAAAATGAACGCTAGTCTTGCTAATGGATCGCTGAATAGTTTTCCGCCGATGATTTTCGGGATAATTGCATACCAAGCCATGTAGGCAGGTAACAACCAGAAGTATACGAGCGGGTGACCGAAGTACCAGAATAATGTACGTGTCAATAATACGTTAACTGTTGCGACATAGCCAAGTGACCAAGGCAAGATCAATACGATGACTGAGTATGCTACACCAAGTGTTGCAACGAACCACATAATCATATTGATGACTACCATGAATGCTAATAAAGGAGACTTTTCACCTTTATGGGCTTTCTTCCATACATATAGTTGACGGAAGTTAGTGAAAGCGGCGATCCAGCTCCCTACAATGACGAATGTCAAACCGATGTAGAAAATAGGGTGTGCGCGAAGCGGAGTATAGAATGTATACAATACAGAAGCTTCACCTGTTAAGATCATCCATGCAGATAAAATTGTACCAACCAACATGACCCAGAATGAAATCCAGCCCCACATTAATTGTTTGTCTGAAATACCGACTGTTTTTCCCATAAGAGAAAATTGGAAACCGACGATGAAGAACGTAGTCAATACTAAACCGAGTATGACACCGTGTGTCGTTAAAATCGTATAGTAATCAATGTTGAAAGGTAATGTGTATTTACCAGAACGAACTAACGTCTGAAGCAGTCCCATCAATCCACCAATTAAAAGAGAGATAAATGTGACGTGCATAAAAGCCATATACAATCTGGATTCTTTTTTTGAAAAATTAAATAATTCCATGGGTTAGTACACCTCCACTGTGCCGAACATCAAATGGTGACCGATGCCGCAATATTCGTTACAGACTACCGTGAATTCGCCGTTGTTTTTCATGACTGATTCGAAGCGACTGATGTGTCCAGGTTCGACCATCATATTGACATTTGTACCTGCCACTTGGAATCCATGGACGACGTCTTTACTTGTGACTTGGAAAAGAACTGTGGAACCTTTTGGTACGCGAATCGTCTTAGTAGCGGTTCCGTCTTCTTCTTTACCAAGGTCATAGTTAAAAGCGGAAGCGACAATATTGACAACGTACTTACCGTCAGCAACTTCTGTCAAACCGAGATTATCAGGTTGGAATGATTCGTTCGCTTCAACATTTTGTGGGTCGATTGTTTCGATATGACTTTGTGGATGTGTTCCTTTCCAGAACGCCGCAAAACCAATAATGAGTAAGAATAAAACCAATGATGCTAAACCGAACACAATCCATACTTTTTCATACTTATGCAAATGCATAGTGTTTCCTCCTTTATTGCTAGTTATTATCTAGATAAGAATAATCCGTAAGCGCCGAACCACATGACAAGAATGACAATCCCGATGATCATCACCATGATCAGGGTACCTTTTAAATTCGCTTCTTCTTTTGGTTGATTTGTAGAAGATATCTTCTTGCTCAATACGGCCACCTCCTCGTCTACATGGAATTCATACTTTTATCATAATACTAGCGGGGGAATAAAGTATTAGGGAAATCCCTATGAATAGAAGATTAAACGTAATGTTCACAATATGTTCAACCACTTTACATGCTTTTGTCATACACGCTTTGTTGTATTATGATGTAAACTAGGTTGAAAGATCTGTTGGAATAGTTCGTTAGATGCGCGAATAAGTTTACGTGTAACAATGAGTAAATGGGGGAATACAGAGTGAGGTAACATGTACTCCATGTTGACCGTCTGTTGAATTGAAATTATACTATTATTAGGTAAAACCTAGGAAGCCGGTGTGTGAAATGGAAAATGTGAAATGGATAACAGTAGAAAACCCCGATGAAGGGGCTAAAGAAGTATTTAAACTGATTTCTGAAGAACTTCATAATAATAGATTGCATGTACTGGGATTGGCTACAGGCAGCACGATGATTCCGATTTACAATGAATGGACTAATTCGTCGTTAGACTTTTCAAATATTACTGCATTCAATTTAGATGAATACGTCGGTATTGACGCAGACAACCCGAATAGCTATGCATACTTTATGAATCAGCATCTATTCAGTAAAAAGCCGTTCAAAGAAACGCATATTCCGAATGGCATGGCTGAAGATTTAGATCAGGAGTGTAAAGATTACGAGAATAAATTGAATTCTCACCCGCTAGATATTCAACTTCTTGGAGTAGGGGAGAATGGTCATATCGCGTTCAACGAACCAGGAACACCATTTGATTCTGTAACACATGTTGCGACACTGACAGACTCTACACTGGGCGTTAATAGTCAATACTTCGAAAACGATGATAAGATTCCGAATAACGCATTAACGATGGGGATCTCTTCTATTGTAAAGTCGAAGAAGTTGATCATGGTGGCGTTTGGTGAGAAGAAGCGTCCGGCGATGGAGAAATTAAAAGCTGGAGAAATTACAACGGAGTGGCCGATTACAAAGCTATTGCGTCATAAGGATGTAGTTGTGATCACTGATTTACAGCTTGATTAAGTAGAATAGAGTATTATTAGAGACTATCCTGGAAGTGCAAGCTGACTTCTAGGGTAGTCTTTTTTTTTGTACAATACAATCAACCTAGTACATAGCTTTGCCAATTTTAGACACATATATTTCAAGCGTAACATAGTGTTTGTTTTTTGAAATAATATTGTTACATTACTGTAATAATTATAGAGTTTGTAAAATGCTAAGATATGGATACATAAATAAACAAGTACACAATGGAAAATACATACTATTATGGAGGAACTTATGAATCTATTACAAAAGGTTATTTCAGTCCTAGCACTTTCCACACTTTTGATCGTCTCGCCATTTGCGGGACAAGCAGATGCAGCCGCTAAAACAACGAATATCACAAAGACAGCAACTAGTTTAACGGGTATCAAATATCGCTATGGCGGTACGACTAGAGCAGGGTTTGATTGCTCAGGTTATGTTGGGTATGTATTCAAGCAAAATGGTTTAAAAGTAGCAAGAACTTCTAGTGCGATGTATGCATCAGGGCGTGCTGTAAAGAAATCAAATCTACGTAATGGTGATCTAGTATTCTTTAACACGACAGGACGCGGTGTTTCTCACGTTGGAATTTATGTTGGAAATGGCAAGTTCGCACATGCTTCTACATCAAAGGGTGTGCGTGTTGATAGAGTAAATGATACGTATTGGGGCAAGCGCTATATAGGTGCGAAGCGTGTTGCGGGTATTTAATAGAAGAGACATCGATCCTCCTACCTGGAGGATCGATTTTTTTGCGAAAAAATACCGGATAGAGAAGGGGAGACCCCATCTTATCCAGTAAATATTAGTTAGTTGCGTCTTGTGGAACGCGGATTGTCCAACGAGAGAAATCCGGTACTTCTTTCTTCACTAATTCCTTAGGATAGATGAATGTCCAAGGAGTCGTGCTGTTTGCTTTCACGGAAAGTGGAGGATTGAGGTCGAATGTTCCTCGTGCTACCAATTCTCCTGTTGCGTCAATCAATTCAAGCGGTAACTTTTCAATATTGATTTGTTTGGAGTGGCCGTTACGAACAAAAACGGATGCTGCAATCGTACCTTCATCTTGTGATTGGATTTGGAAACCGGCAATATTTACTTCGCGTGGCTTTAATTTCGGAAGATCGTTGACTATTTTTGATAACGCTTCTTTTTGCTCAGCAGGGAGTTGTTCTTCCCATGTTGGTGCTAATTCTAATTGATGTGGCATCATCGAGTGAACGTTGAATGCAAGCTTCCAATTCGCTGCAGGGATTTCTTCTACTAATTGATCTTTCTTTTCGAAAACGAATACCCATGGACGTGCGCTGCGCGCTGGGATTTCACCTAACTCATTCAAATCGAACTCCGCAGATGCGGCTGTATTGCCCTCTTCATCAAGTAATAATAACTCGATTTCGCCTACAGTGATCGCTTGATCAAGGGAAGAACGGAAGAATGCTTTAACTAACCAGCTACCGTTTGCAGGTTCCAAATCGATATCGATACCTGATAAGGAGATTTGATTTGGTTTTAAAGGCTCTAGTTCATTTGCTAGGAAACGAAAAACATATTCCTGCTCCTGTGTAAGATTCCATTGGTCATGAAGAGATAGTTCTGTTTCAATATCTTCATCGCCTGAACCTGCATGGCCATTTTCTAAAATTTCTTCGGATTCAACTGTACTGTCCAATCCGGTTTTTTCGGTTTTTTTGAATAAATTGAAGAGTTTCATTGGGAAACCTCCTGTTCTGTATTGAGTTGCTTCATGAATGCGATAATCTCAGACGCAATATCCCGGCGTAGGCGTTGATAGTGCTTGGCGAATAACTGCAAGCCTTCACGCTGGTAAATACGCATAGGATCTTCTTGTCCGTATGAACGCAATCCAATTCCTTCTTTTAGACGAGTCATTACCTCCAAATGCTTAACCCACATCGTGTCAATATAGCTCAACATGACTTGTGGCAACAGTTGGCTCACTTGTTCATTATCAGTGAAAGTGTCAATAAATGCAAACAACTCTGCCATTTCTTCATCGTACTCTTTCATTATATCTGCGGTTCTATCTACTGAATTGGGGAGATTTACCGGCGTCAGTAAAAGTGCGTTCATAGTCCGCTCGATACGATCAAAATCCCAGTTATCGGCAATTTCATTTTCTGGACAACTATCTAACACAACGAACTCCACTGTTTCTGACAACATCGTCTTGAGTTTATCGAAAATGTCCTCGCCTTCAAGTACGCGATTGCGTAAAGAATAGATGACTTCACGTTGATCATTAATGACATCATCTAATTTTAGATTATACTCACGCATTGAGAAGTGCGCGCCTTCCACGATACGTTGTGTGCGTTCCGTTAGTTCATCTACTTCAGGGTTCAGTACTTTACCATTCTCATCCGTACGGACTTTCGTCAAGAATTTCTCGAGTTCTTCAGGAGAGAAGCGTATGTACATTTCATCTTCTAAAGAAAGGTAGAATTGACTTTCTCCATGGTCACCTTGACGACCTGAACGGCCTCGTAACTGATTATCTACACGACGACTTTCATGTTTTTCTGTACCTAATACAAATAGTCCACCGTTTTCTTCCACGCCTTCACCTAGGACGATATCCGTTCCGCGACCTGCCATATTCGTAGCGACGGTAATATTGCCCGCTTGTCCAGACTCGGAAATCAATGAAACTTCCTGTTCGACACTTTTTGCATTTAATAGATGGAACTTCAATCCTTCATCACGTAAATACTTGGCGACTGCTTCGGACTGGAGAATAGATGTAGTACCGACCAATACAGGTTGTCCCTTTGCGTGACGAGAGGCTACTTCTTTTGCTACTGCTTTATACTTTTCCTCTGTCGTTCTGAAAACGCAATCAGGCGCATCGATTCGTGCACGTGGGCGGTTCGTCGGGATTTGGATTACATCCATATTATAGACTTCACGGAATTCCTTCTCCTGAGTTTTTGCAGTACCTGTCATTCCGCAAAGCTTTGGATACATACGGAAATAATTTTGAATGGTAATTTGAGCTTGTGCTTTATTTTCGTCTGTAATATCGACGCCTTCTTTCGCTTCAATTGCTTGGTGAAGACCATCTGATAACGTTCTACCTTCCATAATGCGACCAGTGAACATATCTACCAATTCAATTTTTCCGTCTCGTACGATGTAATCGACATCACGCTTGAAGATGACGAACGCACGGACAGCCTGGATGACGTAGTGGTAAAGTGTTTGGTGATCTAAATCATACAAGTTCCCAATACCGAATGCTTTCTCGACTTTTTCAATACCTTTTTCGGTAAGGGAAGTTGCCTTTGTTGCTTCGTCAAAGTCAAAATCTTCATCTACTTTAAAGCGTTTGGCTAGGCGAGCTGCGATATGGTGAAGATCCGCATCGGCTTGCGTTTTGCCTGCTACAATCAATGGTGTTTTCGCTTCGTCGATCAAGACGCTGTCGACTTCATCGATAATAGCGAAGTGATAAGGCCGCTGCACTTTTTGAGAAGTGTGTTGCACCATGTTATCCCGTAAATAGTCAAAGCCGAATTCTGTTCCAACACTGTACGTAATATCTGCTTCGTAGGCGGCTTGCTTCGCTGGTCCTTGCATCATCGGAACATTCAATCCAACAGTCAATCCAAGGAAGCGATGAATTTGACCGATTTGATCAAAGTCTCGTTTTGCTAGATAATCATTGACTGTAATGACGTGAACGCCTTTACCTTCAAGCGCGCGTACATAGGATGGGAGAGAAGCGACGAGTGTTTTCCCTTCACCGGTCGGCATTTCAGCAATATTACCTTCTGTTAATACAGCACCACCGATTAGTTGCACATCAAAATGGCGCATACCGAGAACCCGTTTAGATGCTTCACGTACGACTGCGAATGCATCGGGCATAATGGTCTCGACAGTTGCGCCGTCTTCCAACTGTTGTTTGAATTGCTCTGTCATTCCAGATAGATCATCATCAGACATAGCGATATATTTAGGTTCTAGTGAATTAATCTGCTCCACAATTTTGCGGTATTTACGCAATTGTCGTTCACTCGTTCCAGTTCTACGTTTAAAGATTTTTAACATGAATTAGACGCTCCTTTATAAATCTCTATCTTAAATGAGAGATTCCTATCTATTTTACCAAAAGGATCGATAAAAGACTATCTATATATAGATAGAGAAGAACAATAGATTGATCACAATTTACCACATGTAAAATGGTTAAATCCTTGTTGTGGCGGTATTAATTAGGGTTTGCAAGTAAGCGAGTAAGGGAATAGATGAGTAATGCATGCTAAATGATGAACTCTAGCAAAAATTATGTTATACTACAAGGAGATATGTACTTAATGCTATTTGGGGAGGAAAGACATGTTATTCATTGCAATGTCTGTAGCTTTTGTCGCTGCAATCATACTAACACCGCTAGTCATCAAATTCGCGTATCGGATCGGTGCGGTTGACCGCCCCAATTATCGGAAAGTTCACGCGAGAATCATGCCTAGAATCGGCGGGCTCGCAATCTTCGGAGCGTTTATTATTGGATATGCTATATTATTGCCGAAAGACGAGCACGCAGTAAGCATCCTAATCGGTGCGGTACTGATCGTCATGATTGGCTTTTTAGACGATATGCTGGAAATCACAGCAAAAGCAAAAATGTTAGGCCAACTAGCGGCTGCGTTAGTTGTTGTTCTATGGGGCGGATTACAAATTGAATTCATCAACTTGCCGTTTCTAGGTCAACTCGACTTTGGTTATTTCAGTATTCCGATCACGATCATTTGGATCATCGGAATCACGAACGCCGTCAATTTGATTGATGGATTAGATGGTTTAGCAGCAGGTGTTTCCACTATTGCGCTCATTGCTATTACGGTAATGGCTTTATTAATGGGAGATGTCTTTGTTGCTGCAACAGCTTCCATATTGGCAGCTAGTTCGCTTGGATTCTTAGTGTTCAACTTCCATCCAGCGAAAATTTTTATGGGCGACACTGGATCGCTGTTCCTCGGATTCATGATTTCGGTACTGGCATTACTCGGCTTTAAGAATGTTGCCGTTGTATCACTCGTTATTCCGATTATCATGCTAGGTGTTCCAATTTCAGACACATTCTTCGCGATTGTTAGACGCGTTCGCATGAAACAGTCTATTACAGCAGCAGATAAGTCGCATTTGCATCACTGTTTATTGCGCGTAGGTTTCTCGCATAGACAAGCTGTGCTTACGATTTATGGTATTGCAATTCTTTTCGGAGCAGCCGCTGTATTGTTCTCACAAGCAACAGTGTGGGGCGCATTGCTTCTGGTCTTCGTCATGCTGATTGTGATTGAACTGTTTGTAGAATTGATTGGTCTGGCAGGGGCGAATTATCGTCCGTTGTTAAATTTAGTACGCATGATTGGTAAATAAGAAAAACGTGTCCTTGTCTGCTGCGAAGCGGATGAGGGCTTTTTTTATGATCGTAAATAGTGAATTTGTAGTAGGGAGTGGAAAGGGGAATGCACCGTTTCGCTACGTTCCAGGCGGACGCGTTCGGAAGGGCTCGCGGTGAGCCAACCAGGTCGCTTCGCTTCCTTTTGGTTGTCTCACCTGTCGAGCTGATCCTTCCCGAGTCGCCGCCTTGCACTTCGCTTCACTAGTGTTTCTTTCTTGAACTTGTATTTTGCACTTAAATAGATTCGATAAACAAAATTACGTCAGTTAATAACTTCAATGTACTATCAAACTATTTACAGTCGCAAGGTAGAATTTACGTTCCAGGCGGCGACTCCAGCGGGAACAGCGCGAGCTGAAAGCCCCGCAGGGAGAGCCGTTGCGAAGTACGGCTTTTGCGAGTAAAAGTGAAGCGTTAGGAGCACATCTTTGCACTCGAAATGGATGAGGAGATTGAAGCCGTGCCCGCGGAACGCGTCCGCCTGGAACGTAAATCCCAAACCACTAGCTAATTAACACTCTTTAATCGAACCTACTCCTTTTCTCTATCTATAACAAAAGCGATGAAACCAGTTATGGTCACATCGCTTCTGAATGAACTATTGATAATCGGTTTGAGCTGATGCGGAGGATTGATCCGTGTCTAGCTCAGTTAAAGAAGAGGAGTCAGGGATGAACCCTAAGTGGGATTTTAAAATCTGCTTTACTTCTTCTAGCTTCTGCTCATCTAATTTGTAATAGTACGTACCTGTCGACATATCGTCATAGCCTGTCAATGTGATGGTATCAACGTCTGGTAGTCCGCTTTTTATATACTGAATAAACGACAATATTTGCTTGGATGTCATATCGGTCTTCATGTTATCGCCAAGTGCATTGATGACGTCCCCGTACTTTGTAATGGATGTAATCGATGTCGCTTCTTTTATCATGGCTTGAAGAATCATTTGCTGACGTTTACCGCGCTCGATATCATTATCTAGTTTACGAGTACGTGCTAAAGCCAATGTGTGGCGCCCGTCCAGGCGATGAAGTCCTGGCATTAGATGAATTGCATTTTTATCATTTTCATCTTTCTCGATACGCTCGTATGGAACTTCAACTTCTACACCGCCAAGTGCATCTACAACATCGATGAATGCATTAAAGTTCATTTTGACGTAATAGTTGACTGGAACATCAAATAGTTCTTCAACTGTATCAATAGAAGCTTTCGTTCCACCGTACGCATGGGCGTGTGTAATTTTATCTTTATAGTTTACCTGTGGAATATAAACATAGGAGTCACGAGGTATGCTGACGAGTTTGATGCTTTTGGTTCTAGGATTCAAAGTTGCAAGCACTAAAGCATCTGATCTTCCGTGCACTTCACGATCCTGGCGTGCTTCGCTTTCGTCTACGCCAATCAATAGAATCGAGACTTTATCTTTTGCAGGTTCTACATATATTTCTGGCGGATCTTGCTTGGCGATAGGTTCATACGAACGATCTAGTACATTCATTGCTTGGTTATGAAGCTTGAATGCATAAGTAGAAATAACTACGGCTGCGATAATGAACGTACAAAATGCTATTTTTAAAAAGCGCTTCGTTTTAGAAACCTTCTTTTTCCGATATTCTTCTCTTTTCATTTTAAACCTCCAGGGTGTACGGCAGAAAAAAACCGTCAATGGCGAATCTATGGGAAGTTGATTCTGGTGATAAGTTACACATCTTCACATAAAAATCCATAGTGACCAAACAAAATCAGACCTAATGCTCATAGGATCCACCTTCTACCATTATACCCGCTTTTCGATTGGACGTATAGTCAGATGTCGAACTCTAGGAATTTATGTCCGGTTGTGGCGATGATTGCCTGGCCGTTCGTTAATTCCATCATCCATTCCACAAAAATCTCTTGATCTTCTTCAGGAACATATAAAATGAGTTCAACGTCCTCTTCATAGATGATGTCGTTTAACGGGTAGTCGGATTGCCTTACTTCGTTTTCTACTTTACCTAGCCATGTATAATCAATAGAAACTTTAACTAGTGCGTGTAATTTTCTTTCCACAACACCTGTTGCGGCAATGCCTTCAGAAGCTGCTTTGCCATAAGCGCGGATTAATCCGCCACCACCGAGTTTGATGCCACCGAAATAGCGAGTGACGACAATCACGGTATCTTTTAGGTGTTGCTTTTTTAGAACTTCTAAAATAGGAAAGCCGGCTGTACCAGAAGGTTCACCGTCATCGTTCGCTTTTTGGATCTGGTCATGTTCTCCTATGATATAAGCTGAACAATTATGTGTAGCTGTATGATGGTCCTTTTTGATGTCCTGAATAAAGTCCAATGCCTCTTGTTCTGTCTCGACTCTCTTGACAAATGACAGAAAACGGGATTTTTGGATGATGAATTCACTCTCTCCGTACAGTTTTACGGTTTTATAATTAGCTCGCATTTGTCGTTCCCCCTACATTTGTAATATACTTATAATACTTTTTCATCATTAAAATGATATACTGTATAAGAAGTGTATAAGTATTTAGGCTAAACTGCAATAATGCTCACTTTGCAAATTTTCACATAAACAAGTGCGGGAGGGAGTTATTTGAGCGACAAGGCAATTGACATTCAACAGATGGAGAAAATATTTGGCAACATGGTTAATGTAATGGATCGTTCAAAAAGCGATATCTTCTTAATTAGTGAACAAAGCCGCAGGAGTTATGAAGAAATGCAAACAGAGTTAGCAGAAGTGAAAGATAGTATTTCTCATGTTATAACTGAAGGGGATTCTCTAGAGAACCTATCACGCCATTCTAGAAAGCGTCTTGCTACTGTATCAAAAGACTTTGTAACATATAGTGAAGAAGAAGTTAAACAAGCTTATGGTGTGGCAAATGACTTGCTTGTACGCGCCTCCATTAATAAAATGGAAGAGAAACAACTTCGTGGAAGACGGGATGAACTTGAACGTCGACTTATGTTGCTGCTCTCTACAATTGAAAGAGCAGACCAGCTTGTTAACCAAGTAACCACTGTGATGACATATTTAACATCTGATTTGAAAAATGTAAGTACAGCACTGGAAACTGCACGCCATAAACAAGACTTTGCCATTCAGATTATCCAGGCCCAAGAAGAAGAGCGTAAACGTTTATCACGTGATATTCATGATGGACCCGCGCAAATGCTAGCCAATGTCTTGATGCGTTCCGGTTTAATCGAAAAAACGTTTGTTCAGCATGGTCCAGAAGAAGCAATGCGAGAGCTATCTTACCTAAAAGAAATGGTTAGGGGAGCGTTATCTGAAGTACGTCGTATCATTTATAATTTGCGACCAATGGCTTTGGATGACTTAGGGCTTGTTCCGACATTGAGAAAGTATTTATTGACCATTAGCGAATACGAGGCGCCGCTAATCATTCATTTTCAAAGTAACGGAGCAGAAAAAAGATTTGCTTCCAATTTTGAAGTAGGTATTTTTCGTCTCATACAAGAATCAGTAAATAACAGTATTAAACATGCGAAAACTGATGAAATATGGGTGAAAATCGAATGGTTACGTGAATCGGTTAATATATTGATTAAAGACCAAGGCCTCGGCTTTGATACAAATGAAGTAAAAGAGAAATCATTTGGTCTCATTGGAATGCAAGAACGTGTGGAGTTATTGAAAGGAAAAATGAAAGTCACCTCGAAAGTCGGGGAAGGCACTTCGGTTCTTTTTCAAATTCCATTGGACGAAGATCTGTAAGTAAGGTAATTACTGGGAGGAATAGGAAATGGAAGCGACAAAAATTTTGATAGTAGATGATCACCAATTATTCCGTGAAGGAGTTAAACGAATTTTGGATTTTGAAGAATCGTTTAACGTAGTAGCAGAAGGCGACGATGGTGTCGAAGTAGTTGAATTGTATAGAGAGTATGAGCCAGATGTAGTGCTGATGGATATTAATATGCCACGCATGAATGGTGTAGACGCGACGGAGCAATTAGTGAAAGAGTTTCCAAATGCGCGCGTTATCATGCTATCCATTCACGACGACGAGTCCTATGTTACACATGCTTTGAAAACAGGCGCTCTCGGCTACATGCTAAAAGAAATGGATGCAGACGCAATTATTCAAGCAATCAAAGTAGTAGCAAATGGTGGATCATACTTACATCCAAAAATCACGCATAATTTAGTAACAGAATTCCGACGTTTGAGTGAGAGAGAACATAAAGGATCCTTCCAGCAGAACGACATTCGTCGCCCCCTTCATTTATTGACGAAGCGTGAGTGTGAAGTTCTACAATTATTAACAGATGGCCAGAGTAACCGGACGATTGGTGAAACGCTCTTCATCTCGGAAAAAACGGTGAAAAACCACGTTTCCAGCATTTTGCAAAAAATGAGTGTAAATGACCGGACACAAGCTGTTGTTACAGCAATCAAAAATGGTTGGGTAGAAGTAAAATAATAATAGAATGAAAAAGGTCTTTGTACGTAGAAGGCCTTTTTCTCTACGTAGGAGGAGCATATGAAGAAAAAAGTGGCAGTCGCGTCCATAGCTTTAGCGCTCGTATTAGGCGCATGTAATAACGCAGATGAAACAAACGAGAACCATCCAGAAACTAGCGAAGCTGCACCGGGCAATGGTGCTATCGATCATGGAGTAGACGATAAAAAAGTAGGATTCAGCATGTCAGGCGACCAAGTGGAAGAAGCTACAGATGTGCCAAAAGAAGATAAAGATGAAATTCTAGCGGCTTTTGAACGCTATATCGAAACATTGAACAATCAAGACGTAGAAGGTTATCTTGCTACGCTTTCTACCGAAGGCTATGATCTGGAAGAAGAGCGTCAGGCTATGGAAGAAATGCTTGAGAATACTACGATGAAACGTGAAACAGATAATGAAACGATTGTAAAATATTCAAAGGATAGCGCACAGGTATTTTCTACGTTGAAAACGACATTCACGGACAGTGAGACAGGAGTAGAAAATGCACCCGAAGGTCGCCAAGTAACTGTTTTGACGAAAGAAGATGGGACATGGAAAGTGTTCTCTATCCACTTTATTGGTGATGAACCAGGAAAAGAATAAACTTGTTTTAACTATCGATTGAGTGTCAAAACTTCCAGTTCGTATAACTGGGAGTTTTTTTATGCAAAAAAGCCATACTAATAGCGCTTGCTTTTCTTCGCTAAAGGAATTATAATCAATTTAAGAACATACGTTCTATTGGGAGGCGATATCAATGCCTTTGATCCCCGCAGAGGCAATGCCATATTTGGAAAACTACATTTACCTTCCTATGTTATTGACGATTATGGAACGAGACCGTCGGCTACTGGAGGAGGTTCCGTTTAAATTGAAAAGTCCATATCTTAATTTGTTAGACGAAACGATGAACACAGTTTCTGCTGATTTACGAACCACTGCTTTGTATTTACAAGAGCATAAAATGCGAGTGATACGCCATTCAACAGATGAACTATTTACGGAATATGTATTTTTATATGATGGTTATCAAGATATGCGTCGTTATTTAAATGTTCGCTTACGTAACCGGTCAGAAGAGTTACTGAATCTGTATATTAGGAAATTGTCGAATCAGAACTCTTCGGCTCCATGATCATATAATAGGAACTTCGCAATTCCTCTTGAGCGTTTTCAAATCGTTGAAACAAAATATGTGATAGTGCCATTTGGCGATAAACAGTAGCTATCGAAGTATCCAATTGCATTTGCGTATCATTTTTTAACATAACGGTCACGCCGTCCTCGTGTTGAACAACGTCTTTTACTGCATGATAAGCTACCCATGAGTTTTTATGTAAAGTGGGGGACAGCAATGGAAAAAATAATAAAGGCCGGTCATTTGAATGGGTCAGCATGATCGGTGGCTTTGGACGATTTTTCAAATCCATTTTGGAACTGTTAATAATGGATTCAAAGTTGGAACGGTAATGTGCACATGAATCTCTCATAATTTCTAGTGGTGTTTTCTCGACAATAAAAGTCCGGTCGCTTTCTACTACTTTTGTATAGTACGGATTTGCATGTTGTCCATGAAGTAATGCAAAAGTATGGAATGTAACAATATAAGATGATAGATAATGTGGATTGGCCATGTTGTTCCCCCCAGTTTTATAGGACCATATACGTATTAATTATAGTATAGAAAAAACTAAAATCAACTGTAATATTGGAAAATAGTAAATATTCTATTAACATGGTGGATTTTATCGAATGATCGTAGGGCGGGGAAGAAGCGACATTAATTGATGTTGCAAGCGGGCACGTTCGCGTGTGACCCCACGGGCCAATGAACTTCTCTACCATTGCCAGCAGAACCACCATCTGATGAGCAGATACGTACAGAAAGAGCACGTGCAAAACTACAACTCAACGCGCTTCTTACGCTTAAATACATCAAAATGTTATACAAACTGCGTGTCTCTCTCTTCACCCTAAATCATTCATTTTAATTCAGCCACCACTGTTGTGGTGAAATATAAAAACTGAAGATACCCATACCTTCGTAGGAGTGATCTTCAGTGTATTACTTCACTTCAGTTCTGATACTCAATCGCTGCCGCACCTAATGTTTTCGCTGCTGCAATCATAGCTTTTTCATCAATGTCAAAACGTGGATGGTGGTGAGGATAGGCTTCTGCCGGACGGGCACCTGTGAAGAAGAAAGTACCCGGAACTTTTTCAAGATAGTAGGCGAAATCTTCTCCTCCCATTTGTGGTTGCATTTCTTCTACACTACTTAGATCCGCAATGGATTCAGCGACAGTTTTCAGGTAGGTTGTTTCTTTTTCATGATTGACCACTGCCGGATATCCACGGAAGTACTCTACAGTGATTTCACAATCGTGAGCCAAGGCTGTACCTTCAGCTACACGCTTTATTTCGTATTCCATGAGGTTGCGTACGTCATTGGTGAATGTACGAACAGTTCCGCCCAGAACAGCTTGGTCAGCGATGACATTAAAAGCGTTTTCTGCGACGAATGAGCCGATGGATAGTACAGCTGATTCGATGGGGTCAACACGTCTTGAGACGACTTGTTGTAAGTTCATCACAAGCTGTGAACCGATTACGATAGCGTCTTTCGTTTGATGGGGAGATGCACCGTGGCCGCCAGCTCCTTGAATGGTAATATTGAATCGATCCGCTGCAGCCATGATCGGGCCTGAAGCATAATAGATGACACCTGATTCGAAAAGTGACCACAGATGCGTGCCGAAAATGACATCGACTCCTTCTAAACAACCGTCTTCGATCATTGCAATGGCGCCACCTGGAGCCAATTCTTCTGCGTGTTGATGGATAAATACGTATTCGCCAGAAAGCTCATCACGCATTTCATTCATAGCTTTTGCTAATTGAAGGAGCGTGGCGGTATGACCATCGTGTCCACATGCATGCATGACACCAGGTACAGTGGATGCATATGATGTATCTTTTTGATCTTGAATAGGTAATGCGTCAAAGTCTGCTCGCAAAGCAACGGTTTTTCCTGGCTTTGTACCTTTGACTCTTGCTACGACACCATTGCCGCCTACTCCAGTACGTACTTCTACTCCAAGACGTTTATAGAAGTCAGCGATATAAGCTGCGGTTTTCGTTTCTTTAAATGACACTTCGGGGTTCATATGTAAATAACGGCGAATCTCTACCATATCGTCATAAGATTGTTCCAGTTTCTGAAATAATTGTTCTCTCATTAGTAAAACCCCTTTCAAATAGACAAATAAGTCAATCAACTCGTTCAGTATAGCAAGCAGTAGGCCACATCGCAAACTACGTGTTTTAAACTTTTGGGTAAATGAAGTGACTAAATAGAGTGTGTAAATCATAGGGTTGACCACTTTCAACATAAAAAAGAAGGTCTGACGTCAAAACGTCAAACCTCCTCAGTAGGTGTTTTATAATGTGTAGTATATGGAGCGCTTGTGAAGATATGTTGTGTAGCACCACCTGCATCCTTGAAAACCGTCTTATCGGATAATTGATTACCAGGGGAGTTATACCAGATGTCATACAAACGTCGCTCTGTCCATTGTGTCAGCAATGTATACGTATCTGATCCGATTGGACGCAGTAAGCGGTATGCTACGAAACCGGGCATGTTTTGCAGTTTTTCGCCTAGGTGCTTGTACTGATGTTCGAAAATAGGTTTGCCTTCATCTGTCACCGCGACGTTGTCCATTGCGAAGAATCCAGGTTCTGTTAGGTTACCGTAAGAACCTACCACTTCGAACTTCCTCGGCGTTTGAAATATGCTTTTGCCGTTCGTCTCATGTAGCAACAGCGTATTGCCGCCGCCATTCATTAAAAGTATTGACTCATCAGCATGTTGGTCTTTGATTTTCTCCATAAAACCCATCGTTCCAGTTGTCATATAAATATTCATATAAAATTCCTCCTTTGGCTAGTAACGATCGTCTGTGCTAAGTTTGATTAAAAGCACTCTTTACCAGTGTATGATTCTACCTTTAGTAATTCCCTTAAATCTCCCGAATCAAACACTAATTGCAAGCAAGTTAGGAATGATTGTCTAAAGCATGGCAGAAGTGAGGGGTGTCCTAGCACAAAATTATGACAAAGGCGCAATTCACTATACATTGACCTGTCAACGGTTTATCATGAGAACGTATAAGAGTTACGTGAAAGAAATTAAAAATATGGAAAGAGGTATCTCTGAATATGTCAACTTTTAACGATACGCTATTACGTGCTGCGAGAGGCGAGGAAATTGAACACACGCCAGTTTGGTTCATGCGTCAAGCAGGACGTTCACAGCCGGAATATCTTAAAATCAAAGAAAAATACTCCTTGGAAGAAATTACGCATCAGCCAGAACTATGTGCGTATGTAACAAAACTTCCAGTAGATCAATATGATGTAGATGCAGCTATTTTATATAAAGATATTGTTACACCACTTGTAGGTATTGGAGTAGACGTAAAGATTAAATCAGGCGTAGGCCCTGTTATTTCCAATCCAATTCGTTCTGCACAAGACATCGCAAACTTAGGCGAGTTTTCAGCAGAGGAGCAAGTTCCCTATGTGTTGGACACGATCAAAATGCTGACACAAGAACAATTGAATGTACCACTGATCGGTTTTGCTGGTGCACCGTTTACACTGGCGAGTTATATGATCGAAGGCGGCCCTTCAAAGAGCTATAACCTGACAAAATCCTTCATGGTGTCTGAGCCACAAGCTTGGTTCGCATTGATGGATAAATTAGCTGATATGACGATTAGTTATATCCAAGCACAAGTTAAAGCTGGCGTGAAAGCCGTGCAAATATTCGATTCATGGGTAGGCGCTTTAAATGTATCGGATTACCGAATCTTCATTAAACCTACTATGACTCGTATTTTCTCAGAACTTCGTAAATTAAATGTTCCATTGATTACATTCGGAGTTGGTGCAAGCCACTTGGCGAATGAATGGCATGACCTACCAGTCGACGTAGTTGGATTGGATTGGCGCTTGTCTATAAAAGAAGCTGGTGAACGCGGTATAACAAAACCAGTGCAAGGTAACTTGGATCCATCGATGTTACTAGCGGACTGGTCAGTCATCGAAGAACGTGCAAAGCTTATTGTTGAACAAGGTGTAGAGCACGGTAGCCACATCTTCAACTTAGGCCACGGCGTATTCCCTCAAGTACAACCTGCAACATTGAAACGCTTAACGGCTTTCGTACATGACTATAGTAGAGAGTTACGTTCGAAATAACAATCCAACCATGAGGTGAAAATGATGACGAAAAAGAAAATGGGCTTACTCGTTATGGCGTATGGAACGCCAAACTCCTATGACGATCTAGTGCCGTATTACACGCATATCCGTAGAGGCCGTCCGCCGGCTCCGGAACAAGTGGAAGATCTTCGCAATCGCTATGAAGCAATCGGAGGCATTTCACCACTTGCGCGGATTACAGATGATCAAGCGGACGCATTAGGCGCACGTTTGAATGAAGCACAAGACGAAATAGAATTTACAGTCTATGTCGGTCTAAAGCATATTGCGCCATTCGTCGAAGATGCAATACAAGAAATGCATGATGACGGGATTACTGAAGCAGTATCTATTGTATTGGCACCACATTTCTCTACGTTCTCCGTTAAATCATACAACGGTCGTGCACAAGAGGAAGCGGACAAGCACGGGATTACACTTACTTCTGTTGAAAGTTGGTATAAGCAACCAAAATTCATCGAGTACTGGGCGAACCAATTGCGTCAAACTTATGATGCGATGGACGAGACAGAGCGTAAGAATTCATGCTTGATCGTGTCTGCCCACTCGTTACCAGAAAAGATTCTGGCTAATGGTGACCCATATGCTGATCAGTTGAAGGAAACAGCAGAAATGATCACACAAGCAGCAGGCGTTAAAACATATGCACTCGGTTGGCAAAGTGAAGGGCAAACACCTGAACCTTGGTTAGGTCCGGACGTACAAGACTTAACACGTGACTTGTTTGAAACAAAAGGATATACATCATTCGTTTACACACCAGTTGGTTTCGTATCGGACCACTTGGAAGTTCTATACGATAACGACTACGAGTGTAAAGTAGTATGTGACGATATCGGCGCAGCGTACCACCGACCTGCCATGCCGAATACCGATCCTTTATTCATTGATGCGATGGCTGATGCTGTAATGGATCAATTATACGCAACAAAATGAATTCAATTGGATCGGAGTGAAAAAGGACATGAGTGAACGAAAAAAAGTAGTCATAATCGGCGGCGGAATCACGGGTCTCGCTGCAGCGTACTATATGCAAAAAGATGCCCGTGAACAAGGACTTCCCATAGATATCATCATGATCGAAGCATCAACAGAACTTGGTGGAAAAATCCAAACAGTCCGTCGAGACGGCTATGTAATCGAACGCGGTCCAGACTCCTTTTTGATCCGTAAACAAAGTGTAGACCAATTAGCGACTGAACTGGGTATTGGAGATCAGCTTGTTCGAAACGCAACAGGGCAAGCGTATATCTATCTGCATAATCAAATGCACAAAATCCCGGCAGGTGCTGTTATGGGTGTACCGACAGAAATCAAACCTTTCATTACATCCGGTTTATTTAGTTTGAGCGGTAAAATACGTGCGGCGGGCGACTTTGTTTTACCACGTTCTGAAATAACTGGAGATCAGTCGCTCGGCAAGTTTTTCCGGCGTCGCTTTGGTACTGAAGTGGTGGAAAATCTAATTGAGCCATTATTGTCGGGCGTCTATGCAGGCGATATCGATCATATGAGTCTGGAATCAACTTTTCCACAGTTCTATGAAGTGGAAAAAAATCATCGCAGCTTAATTTTAGGAATGAGAAAGACCACTCCTAAACAACTGCCACAAAAGAACAGTCATAGTTCGAAGAAAACGGGAGCTTTCCATACTCTTAAAAATGGTCTGGATTCATTGGTAATAGCCCTCGAAGAACAGTTGACAGATGTCCACGTTATGAAAGGTACGCGTGTCACTAGCATAATGAAACAAGACGACCGCGCCGTTCTGACATTGAATGATCAACAGCAAATCGTAGCGGATGCAGTAATCATGTCAACGAGTCATACCGTAGCAAGTCATTTGTTTGAACCACATGGTCTGTTGAAAGAACTAGGAACGATTCCGACGACATCGGTCGCAACTATCGCTTTAGGTTACCCCAAAAAGGCGATGAAGAGCGATATTGATGGGACGGGTTTCTTAGTACCACGCAGCAGCAATCATTCCATTACGGCTTGTACACTTGTCGACCGTAAATGGCCGACAACTACACCTGACGAAAAAGTGATGGTGCGTGCATTCGTCGGACGCGTTGGGGAAGAAGCGATTGTCGACTTACCAGATGCTGAAATAGAGAAAATCGTTCGCAAAGACTTGGAAGACATTCTCAAGCTTGAAGGTGAACCGGATTTCTGTATCATAACACGCTGGAAAGAGGACCGACCGCAATACCGCGTTGGCCATAAAGAGAAAGTCTTACGCGCGCGGGAGGAAATGCAATCCGCGTTCCCGATGGTTGAGCTTGCGGGTGCATCCTATAATGGAGTCGGTTTACCTGACTGTATCGATCAAGGAGTCGCAGCGAAAGATCAAGTGCTGGCGAAGCTATTTACGTAACATGATAAAATCCGTACAACACTCGTTGTACGGATTTTTTATGTTGTAAGGTAAGTAGATTTGAGGGGGAGGCGCGGTCTGTCAGGGGAATGGCGCGGTTGTCGGCGAGTATGGCGCGGTTTGTCAGAGGAATAGCGCGGTTGCCGGTGAGTTTGGCGCGGTTTGTCAGGAGAATAGCGCGGTTATCAGCGAGTATGGCGCGGTCTGTCAGAGGAATAGCGCGGTTATCAGTGAGTTTGGCGCGGTTTGTCAGAGGAATAGCGCGGTTGTCAGCGAGTATGGCGCGGTCTGTCAGAGGAATAGCGTGGTCATCGTCCATTTTAGCGCGATGTTTCACCACATTGGCGCGGTTTGCCTAGCAAACTGCGAAAAATACCACATCTATGTATCTACGCAAAAAAAAAGCGAATATAGGAATATTCGCCGAAAGAAAGTTTTTTTATTTTACGTTGCAATGATTACATTGATTAGAGTAACACTCGTGCTGCTCTTCAATTTCAGTTCCACATGTCGCACAAACCTTCGCCGGCAAGTTCTTGAAAAACTCTACGATGCTTTCTACCATATCCATCCATCCCCTTTTGTTTGTTGTATAACTATTTGGTATATACACATTGTATTATAACAGATACCAGAAGTCAACATTTCATTTATTTTTCTGTTAAAATGGATTCAGGCCCATTGTGACGCGCTTTTGAGCTATTTTAGTGCTTCCAATTGTGAGAATTGACTGAAAATAAATTGTGACAATTTTGTGAGGAGAGAAGAAAATATGAAATTTATTGATAATCAAGGCATTACAGATCCACGTATTAACTTGGCGATTGAGGAATATGTACTCAACACGATGGACGTAGACAAAGATTCGTATTTGCTGTTTTATATCAATGAACCTTCCATCATTATTGGGAAAAACCAGAATACAGTGGAAGAAATCAATACGGAGTTTGTCGATCGTCACGGCATCCACGTCGTACGAAGACTGTCAGGTGGCGGTGCGGTGTATCATGATAAAGGAAACTTGAACTTTAGTTTCATTACGAAAGATGATGGGGAATCGTTCCGTAATTTTAAAAAGTTCACGGAGCCTGTAACAGATGCGCTTGCGAAAATGGGGATTAAAGCAGAGTTGCTTGGGCGTAACGACATTTTGATTGATGGACGCAAAATTTCCGGAAATGCACAATTCGCAACAAAGGATCGCATGTTTAGCCATGGGACGTTGTTGTTTGATACAGATATGGAAGGTGTCGTGAATTCACTCAAAGTGAAGAAAGACAAAATTGAGTCAAAAGGGATCAAGTCGATTCGTAGCCGTGTCGCGAATATTTCGGAATTCTTGGAAGAGCCTATTTCAATTGAACAGTTTAGACAAGAAATCTTGAATTCGATGTTCGACGGTGAAGAAAATATTGAGTATCGTGTGTTGACGGATGAAGACTGGACAAAAATCCGTGAATTGTCTGCGGAGCGCTATGGCAACTGGGAGTGGAATTACGGCCGTTCACCGAAGTTCAACTTGCAGCAGACTAAACGTTTCCCTGTGGGTGGAATTGACGTTCGCTTGCAAGTGGAAAAGGGCAGTATAGAAAACGTGAATATATACGGGGACTTTTTCGGTGTGGGCGATGTCCAAGAAATTGAAAATCGTTTAAAAGGTGTGAAATATGAGCGCAAGGCGATCACAGACGCACTGGAGTCTATGGACGTTGAAAAAATCCTTGGTGGTATTCAGCTCGAAGAATTTGTAAATGTAATCTATTAAGGGGAAGCGCATGTCTTGCGGGGCATGCGCTTTTGTGTACGAGGATTCATTTATGTGTGGTGGGAAATGCGCTATACTTAACATAATGAGAAAGTGAGGGGTCACGGTGAAACATCGAATATTTATTGTAGAAGATGATGTAAAAATCGCGAAATTGTTAGCGGGAACGCTTGAGAAATATCAATATGAAGTCGCAATTATACAGGATTTTGATCGAGTCGTGGAAGAATGCAATGCGTATAATCCACATCTGGTGCTTTTAGATATTAACTTGCCGATTTATGACGGCTACTATTGGTGCCGTCAGCTACGACAGCATACGATGTGTCCGATTATTTTTATTTCGGCGCGCTCAGGTGATATGGATCAAGTGTTTGCTCTCGAAAATGGAGGCGATGATTTTATAACGAAGCCATTCCATTATGAAATTGTATTGGCGAAAATTAAAAGCCATTTGCGTCGGTCGTTCGGCGAATATTCACCGAATCAGTCGGAACGCATGATTGTATCGGGCGATTTGACGTTGTATATAGAACGGATGACGTTACAAAAAGGAAAAGAAGAAATTCCACTTCAGAAGAAAGAATGCGTCATTCTGGAATTGCTGATGGGCGAGTCCCCGAAAGTCGTATCGCGCGAAAAGTTACTCGAAGAACTGTGGGATGACCAGTCATTCGTCGACGAAAATACGCTGAACGTTAATATGGCCCGAGTACGCAAGAAATTGACCGATTACGATGTACAATCTTGGATTGAAACAGTGCGTGGCGCGGGGTATCGTTTCATGCCGGAATCAGAAGTCGAATGAAGGCATTTACACTGTTCGTTAAAGAGCATGTATCATTCATGCTGTTTCAGATCGGACTCGTATCGTTCATACTACTATTGTTTTGGCTTGACGGTTTCCGCAATCCGAATACGGCCATCTATTCGGTGGCGATGAGTATTTTACTTACTGCGGGCTATTTGGGAGCGAAGTTCATCATGCGACGTACGTATTATGCAAAGATCGTCGAAAAACCGAAGCAAATGGAAGATGCTTTGATACGGCACATTATGACGCCCGAACACCGACAGACGACGGCATTTACGCGTGAATTATATCGCCTGTACCAACATGAGGTCCAGACATTATATGATAGACAAAATCGTCATTTACATTTCATGAATCAATGGGTGCATCAAATGAAAACACCGATTTCAGTTATTAATTTATTATTGCAAGAAGAGGAAGTGGACAAGAAGAGTCTCGAGCAGGAAGTGGGACGCATCCAAAATGGATTGGATATCGTCCTTGTCAATGCGCGGCTTGAAACGTTTGAAGAAGATATGCAAATTGAGCGGCTATTGCTGAGACAAATTTTGCAGGAAGTGCTGAATGACAACAAACGACTTTTCATTGTGAACGGTCTGTTTCCTGTGCTGAATGTTGATGAACACTTAACCGTCGCGACTGATCGAAAGTGGATCAAGTTTATGCTCAATCAATTCATTACGAATGCAGTGAAATATACATTTGAAAAAGGTAAGAAAATACATGTGAATGCAGTCCAGCTACCAGAAGGACTGTGTCTTGAAATTAAGGATGAGGGAATCGGCATACCGGCATCTGATATACACCGAGTTACGAAAGCTTTCTTCACAGGAGAAAACGGTAGATTATCTGGAGAATCGACGGGTATGGGACTGTATATCGCATCCGAAGTCTGTGAGAAACTCGGTCACGAACTGACGATTTCCTCGAAACAAGGAGAAGGCACGACAATCGCATTATTATTTAAAGACGGAGAGGCGGGTGAACAAGTAGATGACGCAACCGGTCGTTAAGATGGAAGATGTCACGAAGATCTATGAAGGAAAAGTCATACATCGTGCATTGAATAAATTAGACTTCGATGTGCAAGAAGGGGAGTTCGTTGCAATTATGGGGCCGTCCGGAAGTGGTAAGACGACGTTGTTGAACTTATTGATGGCCACGGATATTCCGACCTATGGCAAGATTGTCATCGGAGGCGTGGAACCGGAAAAGCTCAGTCAAAACGAAATCGCCTTATTCCGTAGACGGCAAATTGGTTTCGTCTTTCAGGAAATTAATTTACTGCAAATGCTGACGGTGGAAGAAAATTTGGTATTACCGTTAACTCTTGATGGACTACCTGTTGAAGAAATGAAAAAACGAGTAGAAGATATGGCGCAAAAGTTGAATTTGGAAGATATTTTGGAACGCAGACCGGATGAACTATCGGGTGGACAAGCACAGCGAACCGCGATAGGACGGGCGCTCATCCATCAACCGAGCATTCTGCTAGCGGATGAGCCGACAGGGAATCTTGATTCAACGTCGGCGAAAGATGTGCTCGAATTACTTGAACATATTAACCAACATGAACAGACATCCATTATTATGGTGACGCACGACCCGATTGCTGCGAGCTATTGTGACCGTGTCCTGTTTATTAAAGATGGAGAGTTTTTCAATGAAATCTATAAAGATGAACGCCGGCAAACATTTTTCCAGCGTATCTTGAATGTGTTGTCATTACTTGGAGGTAATGTGAATGACTTTTCGACAGTTCGCTTACCGTAATGTCGTTCGTAACCGCCGGGTTTATGCAGCCTTCTTCATGGCTAGTGTGTTTTCCGTCATGGTGTTTTTCCTTTACTCGATGCTGCTGTTTCATCCATCGATTGAAAACACTTTTCTAAAAGAGATCTCAGCTCTCGGCATGGGAATAGCGGAAATCATCCTATTCATATTTACGCTGTTTTTCCTATTCTATTCGATGCGTGCATTTTTGCAGGCGCGATCGAAAGAGTTTGGGGTGCTGTTGCTTCTCGGAATGGCAAAACGTCAGTTGCATCGACTCATTTTCATCGAAACGATGTTGCTTGGCTTCGCATCAATCATAAGTGGAATTTTCCTCGGCTTCATGTTTTCGAAATTCTTTTTCATGATCGTCAAAGCGATCGTGCAAATTCCGGTATTACCGCTCTATTTATCTTGGAAACCATTCGTGCTGACGATGGGGGCATTCCTCAGTTTATTCGCTATCATTTCATATATCGCTCCTGTATTCATTCAGCAAGGACAAGTATCGGATTTGTTACATGGGGATATGGCCGTACAATCGGTGTATTCGTACTCGAAAAGCCGTGGGATCTTCGGAGTGGTGCTGTTGTTGCTCGCCTACGCCATGGCGGCTTTCGTATCCCGTTCGAGCATCATCAGTCTGTTCTTCCTACTACCGCCACTTATCACAATCGGGACCTATTACTTTTTCACCGATACCTTGCCGCTCGTCTTGCATGCATTGCGACGGCAAAAGAACATCTTCTGGCGCGACTTTTGGATGATTTCGATTTCGGAAAGCATCGTACGGTTAAAAGAAAATGCGCGGATGTTCTTCATCGTCACGCTCGTTTCGACCATAGCGTTCATGTCCGTCGGCATTCTGGCATCGTTAACGTCATTCGCTTCGCAATATCGGGAAGTAAATCCGCTCGGGCTCATTTACAAAAGTTTGCCACATAATGAATTCGAGTACCCACATATCGCACAATTGACCAATGAACTCGATCAAGCGGGTCTTGATTACTGGGCTGTACGTTTTCGTGTGCTTGAACAGCAATCTTCTTACACGAAGAATAAAGTTAATATCGTCAAGCTGTCTGATCTGAATGAACTGGCCGCAACTTTCGGTGAAAAGCCACTTTCATTACACAGAGGACATGCGTTGTTCTTACCCGCAACAGCTGCTGCGGCCAATCAGTTGTCGACGGAATCAGTCAGCACCGAACTAGGTGACAGTGGCGTCTCACTCGAGATTGAAGGCGTGTATCCGTATAAATTGTTTCCGCCAAACGCACTTGGGCTCAATACGATCGTTGTGAATCATTTGGATTTCGATCGCATTGAAGAACAAGCACATGCCAATGCACTGGCGTTTAATTATTATGCGTTTAACGTAAGGGATTGGCAGAAGACGAGGGAAATCGGATTATCTATCCATGCCCAAGTGTTGGCGGGCCTCATGCTCGAACACCGTGATCCCGTGCGCTACGAGTTTGAGAATCCTGGGTTGAATTATTCGCATATCCGAATGACGTTTTCGTTGCTGTTGTTTATTGGATTATTACTCGCAGGTGTGTTTTTCCTTGCGTCTGGCAGCTTCATCTACTTCCGGTTGTATACATCGCTTAGTCATGATCGACGGCAGTATGCGGTGTTGCAGCGGATTGGGATGACGGATAGGGAGTTTACGAAGATCGTCAACCGGCAATTGATTCCGCAGTTTTTCTTTCCGTGGGGTGTGTCGTTCATCCACAGTGTGTTTGCGTTTATGGCGTTGCAGGTGATTTGGGATGCGCTTGCGGAGATTTCCATTGTCAAAGAGCTAGCGCTTGTGCTGGCGGGCTTCGCGCTGATGCAGATTTGCTATTTCTATCTCATCCGCTGGCGCTATATTTCACATATTAAGGCACCTACTTCTTAGGGTGTCTTTTTTTAATGGAATTGATTAGATTAGTTCAAAGTGTAAGGGTCTAGGGGTTGGGGATTTGCGCTCTAGGCGGACGCGTTCTGGAGGGCCCGCGGTGAGCCAACTGTTCGCTGCGCTCTCTTAGTTGTCTCACCTGTCGAGCTGATCCTCCCAGAGTCGCCGCCTGCCGCTCCAATCCCTTGCAAAGTAAGTGGAAGTTAATTTTTGTTGTGCATTAAAGCTGGTCCTGTAATTGATTTGCATATAATTTTGAACTTGAATGAGTTCAAACATAGCACCAATTCAAACGCTACTACCAGAAAGCATTTTAAATATTTCCACTTTCCACGTAGGGATTGAAGCGGAAGCTGGGGCGACGGGAGGATCAGCGTGAGTTCGAGACCCTGGACTGAACGAAGTGAGGGAAGCGGCTCGGGCCACGCCCTCCGGAAAGCGTCCCCAGCTGGAGCTTTAATCCCCAACCCAACACCCCGTCAGCCTAACCTAATAAAGTAAATAAACAAAATTCCCAGTAAACTCTTGCCAATTAATTATTTTGTCAGTATAATGAACGAAATACTGAATGGTTATTCATTCACTTGTTAGGGAGATGAAAGCATGAATTTAGTTTCTAGTGTTCAACAGACAGCACAGAGCAAGCCAAGTAAAATTGCCTATCGTTTTATGGGAAAAGACACGACGTACGCAGAGTTCGATATGTCCGTATCCATGTTCGCCAACGCGCTACAAAACCTAGGGGTTAACAAAGGGGACAAAGTGGCATTTTTACTTGGTAATACGCCGCATTACTTGATCTCTCTCTACGCAACTATGCGCATCGGAGCAACAGCTGTACCGATCAATCCGCTCTATACACCTGACGAGATTTCATATATTTTAGAAAACAGTGAAGCCAAAGCCGTTATTGCGATCGATCAATTATTACCACTTGTAGAAGTAGCCAGCCAGTCTTTCCCGACGATTGAGAACTATGTCATCTGTGAAATGAGTCCGGATGCAGGAGAGAAATTAGCTGCGCTGAATGGCTCAGTGAAGGCAAAAGTGCATCCATTTAGCTTGCTCATCAAGCAATCGAAACCGATGATGGAAGCGGTAGCAGTTGACGAAGATGAAAGCGCTGTCATACTTTACACATCAGGAACAACGGGACACCCAAAAGGGGCGATGTTAACACATAAGAATATCTACTCCAATGCACGTGACGTAGGAGACTATTTAGGCTTCTCGGAAAATGATAAAGTGGTGGCGACATTGCCTTTATTCCACGTATTTGCCTTAACGGTTGTAGCGAATGCACCACTCGTCAAAGGCGCTACTATATTACTTGAGCCACGCTTTAGTCCGGGTGAAATATTCCACGTAATTCGTGAACAAAAGGCCACGATATTCGCCGGTGTTCCTACTATGTATAACTTCCTTTATCAATATCCGGAAGGTAAAACAGAAGACTTTGAATCCATCAGACTGGCGGTTTCAGGTGGATCTTCACTGCCTGTATCTTTGCTTCATGATTTCGAAGAGAAATTCGATGTGCGTGTTTCGGAAGGGTATGGCTTGTCAGAAGCCTCACCGGTAACGTGTTTCAACCCGTTAGATCGTGAACGTGTGCCTGGATCGATCGGAACAAATATTATGAATGTCGAGAATAAAGTCGTCGACGAAAATGGTGAAGAAGTTCCTGTCAATGAAGTCGGTGAATTAATTGTACGCGGCCCCAACGTCATGAAAGGGTATTATAAAATGCCAGAAGAAACTGCGGCTGTTCTACGTGACGGTTGGCTCTATACTGGCGACTTAGCGCGACGAGATGAAAACGGTTACTTTTATATAGTAGACCGCAAGAAAGATATGATCATCGTCGGCGGATTCAACGTGTATCCTCGGGAAGTAGAGGAAGTGCTGTTTAGCCACCGTGATATTGTAGAAGCAGCAGTCGTTGGCGTGCCGGACGCGAACTTCGGTGAAGAAGTACAAGCATATGTGGTGTTGAAGGAAGGTTCGGATGCTACGGAACATTCACTGCTTAATTATTGTGGGAAGCGTCTCGTGAAGTATAAAGTACCAAAGTCTATTGAGTTCTTGGATGAATTACCGAAAAATACGACAGGTAAGATTTTAAGACGTTCATTGAAAGATCAAATTAAGAGTTAATGATAGTGGAAAGGAGTGATGGGAATTATAACCCGTCACTCTTTTTTTACGCATGTATTGCCAAAGCAAGTGCTGACTTGTTATGGTTTAGAGAGAATAGTAGGAAAACAGGAGGTATGAGATGAATAAACGAGTTGTAACGATTGAAGATTTATTTGAAACGAAATCTGTCACGAATCCCGTATTGGCACCTAACGATCAAGAAGCGGTGTTTACGGTGACGGAATTAAATAAAAAGGACAATGCGTACCACTCAGCTATCCATCATATCGATTTACAAACGGGTGATGTCACGCGGTGGACATATGGTAAGCACCAAGTCAGTGCGCCGAAATGGTCTCCTGACGGCAAGAAATTAGCATTTTTATCAAATCGCAGCGAAACAAATCAACTGTATATCATGCAAAAGGCGGGCGGGGAAGCCTATGCGCTAACGGATTGTAAAAAAGGAATCGATTCATTCGAATGGTCGCCGTGCGGTAAGAAAATTTGGTTTACAGGCACGCTGAAAACAGGCGAAACATTTTCTACTACGGTACAGAAGCAAAAAGGATTTCCGCAACCGGTCCGTGTGACGAAAATGAAATACAAAGCAGATTTCATTGGTGTAGTACCGCAAGATGAATATACTCAAATCGGTTATGTTGAACTGGCCACGTGTACTATTTGCAATTTCACAATGGAACCATTTGATCATTCACTAGAAGCGGTTTCACATGACGGCAAGAAATTGGTAATCGGAGTCAATCGCAATGAGCAGACGGATCATGATTTCAGTACGCCGTTCGTGCTGTTGGATGTGGAGACAAAAAAAGAGACGGTCATTCTCGATGAACAAGGCTTTTTCGGCAATGTAGCTTTCTCTAAAGACGACCGTTATATTGCGTATACAGGGTATGACATGACGTTCCAAAACGTTACGCAGGCAGATATTTTCGTCTATGACCGGGCTAACGATCAGACGATGAATTTGACAGCGGGAATTGACGCGCCGATTGGAGACGAAAGTATTTCCGATCACTTGCAACAAGTGATTGCGCCAGGCGTAGTTTGGACGGATGACGAGCAATTGTATTTCCAATTATCGAGTATGGGGGAAGTGCGTTTGTATGCGGCTACACTTGACGGCGCGATTTATCCTGCGACGGGTGAAGAGGAGCATGTCTACGGGTATGATGTCGCGGGCGACGCGGAATTTGCGTTGCTCACGGTTAGCACGATGACGAATCCCGGAGAACTGTATCGCCAAACGATTGCGACTGGTGAACGGACAAAACTCACTTCATTCAATGAAGACTGGTTGAAAAGAGTCGAGTTAGTTAAACCGGAAACGATTCATTATACGAATGACTTTGTAAATATCCAAGGATGGCTGATGAAGCCTGCAAACTTTACAGAAGGTAAAACCTATCCGCTAGTTGTGGAAATTCATGGTGGACCGCATGCGATGTATGGCTATACGTATTTCCATGAAATGCAAGTGTTAGCGGCGCAAGGCTATGGCGTTCTCTATGTCAATCCACGTGGCAGTCACGGCTACAGTCAGGCGTTTGTTGACGCAGTGCGTGGCGATTATGGTGGCGGTGGATATGAAGATATCATGGTAGGACTAAATGAAGTACTGAAAACCGAAAACTGGATTGATGAAACGCGCCTTGGCGTGACGGGTGGTAGCTACGGTGGCTTCATGACGAACTGGATTGTCGGGCATACGAACCGTTTCAAAGCAGCCGTCACACAACGCTCGATCAGCAACTGGATTAGTTTCTTCGGTGTCTCCAATATTGGCTACTACTTCACTGACTGGCACCTAAAGGCTGGAATGACAGACGTCGATACGCTGTGGAATCAGTCACCGTTAAAGTATGCAGTGAACATCGAAACACCTCTATTAATCCTTCATGCCGAACGTGATTTCGTCTGTCCCATCGAGCAAGCCGAACAATTATTCATTACACTAAAAGATTTGGGCAAAGAAACCGAATTTGTTCGCTTCCCAGAATCCGATCATAATATGTCGAGAACAGGGAAACCGAATCTGCGAATTGCGAGATTAGAAGAGATTACCGGGTGGTTTAAACGGTATCTATAAGGTAAGATGAGAAGGTATGCCTAAACGGCTATACATGAGAAATATTGTGTGTATAATGATAGACGAATTAAACTTATAAAAACTACTTGAGAAGAGGTTCTGCATGATGGAAGAACAATTACTGTACAGAATAGAGTCGGATTTTATCGGAGAAAAGAAGGTGCCGCAAGACGCGTATTACGGTATACAAACACTACGCGCAGCGGAAAACTTCCCTATCACAGGCTACCGCGTCAATAGCGACTTGATCCGTGCGATCGCAATCGTCAAAAAATCTGCAGCACAAGCTAACCGTGACATCGGTCAATTGGACGCGAACATTGCAGAAGCAATCATCCAGGCGTCTGAAGAAGTGATCAATGGCGCATTGCGCGATCAGTTCCTCGTGGATCCAATCCAAGGTGGAGCAGGAACGTCAGTGAATATGAACGCAAACGAAGTCATCGCCAACCGTGCACTCGAAATTCTCGGTCACAAAAAAGGTGAATACGACATCATTAGCCCAAATACGCATGTCAACATGGCACAGTCGACAAATGATGCATTCCCGACTGCGATCCATATCGCCACACTAATGAAAGTAGATAAGCTACTTGGCGTGATGGAATCCCTTCATAAAACATACTTGAAAAAATCCATTGAATTCCAATCAGTCTTGAAAATGGGCCGTACACACTTACAAGACGCTGTTCCAATTCGTCTTGGACAGGAATTTGAAGCATACGCAATGGTGTTACGTCGCGACATTGAACGCGTTCGTGTATCACGCGTCTACTTGTACGAAATCAATATGGGCGCAACAGCTGTCGGAACAGGCTTGAATGCTGATCCACTCTATATTAAAAAAGTGGCGAGCTACCTGTCAGAAAACAGTGGTTTTGAATTAAAGTCTTCCACACACTTAGTGGACGCCACACAAAATACGGATTCGTACGTGCAAGTATCCGCAGCACTACGCGGCACGATGCTGAACCAGTCTAAAATCTGTAATGACTTGCGTTTGATGGCATCGGGTCCACGTACAGGTCTATCTGAAATTGCATTACCTGCAAGACAGCCAGGATCATCTATCATGCCAGGAAAAGTGAATCCGGTTATGGCAGAAGTCATGAATCAAGTGTCGTTCCAAGTAGTGGGTAACGATATGACGATTGCGTTGGCATCGGAAGCGGGGCAGTTCGAATTGAACGTCATGGAGCCAGTGCTGGTGTTCAACTTGCTACAGTCACTGAAAATCATGACCAACGTATTCGGTGCATTCCGCGATTATTGTTTAGATGGAATCACGGCAAACGTCGAGCACTTGTCGGAGTATGTGGAGAAGAGTATTGGGATTATCACGGCAATCAATCCGCACGTTGGGTACGAAGTGGCGTCTGAGATTGCGAAAGAAGCGTTGCTAACGAACAAGTCGATCCGTGAAATTTGTATCGAGAGAAATATCTTGTCGACAGAAGAGTTGGATACGATTTTGCATCCATTCGAGATGACAAAGCCTGGTATTTCGGGTAAAGAGTTGTTGAAGAAGAAAATTATTCTTTCTAAGTAAGGCTGGGATTGTGGTTCTGGGAATGGGGCTCCAGACGTGACGCTTTCCTGCGGGCATGGCTTGAGCTTCCTCGTCCGCTTCGCTACCTGCGGGATCTCAAGGCTCATGCTCATAACGCTTCGCTTTTAATCGCAGAAGTAATTGCTATTCCCGCGGGAGTCGCCCGTCTTACGCCCCATTCCCTAGGTGGATAGCTGAAGACACTCATTGAATGTACTAGAATTTTTCGTGCTAGGCTTAGTATAGAGAAATTTAGGGCTAGTGAACTACACATTGAAATCAACGTTGAGTATGTGCAGTCTCTACTTATCTCATGTCACCAATCCGTAAACCCTGCGTAGTGACGCAAAGGAGTATTCGACTATGAAAGTGCATAATATTATGGAAGTCGTGGAACGCGACGTGATATCCAAATATAAAGACGAGTTGAATTTGCCGTGTACATGCGAACATTGCTTGAACGACGTACTCGCGATGACGTTGAATAATGTAAAACCTCAATATGTCGTTGATGAAGCAAACAGTGCGTACATCCGTGCCGTCCACGAAGCCGACCGTCAAGGGGCCACTGCCATCTTGACGAAAGTCGCGTGGGCTGCGGGAATCGTTGGGAAAAACCCACGATGTGATAATATGAAAAACCCTTCCGAGTGATTCGGAAGGGTTTTTTTATTGAAATACTCATGCTGTTGGATGGATTTGTTGTTTATGGGGGTGACGGTGGCTGGGTCGGGCCGCGCCGCGCTCATAGATGGCCGAGATCCGCTCTATCCAGCTCGGTTACCGCTCTATGAAGTGAGTTTTCCGCTCTATCATTCCGATCGAACGCTCTATCCAACCATTTATCCGCTCAATGAAGACGTTTATCCGCTCTATCGACCACGCTGTGAAGCCCGAACTATCTCACATGATCCCTGAAAACACTTGCTTCACTAAAAAAAGGGGCGGTGGCTGAGCCGCGCTCATAGTTGGGCGAGATCCGCTCTATCCAGCTCGGTTACCGCTCTATGTAGCGTGTTACCCGCTCATACTATGCTGTGAGCGCTCTATCCAATCATTTAACTGCTCAATGAAGACGTTTATCCGCTCTATAGACCACGCTGTGAAGCCCGAACTATCTCACATGATCCCTGAAAACACTTGCTTCACTAAAAAAAGGGGCGGTGGCTGAGCCGCGCTCATAGTTGGTCGAGATCCGCTCTATCCAGCTTGTTTGCCGCCCTATGTAGCGTGTTATCCGCTCATACTTTACTGTGGGCGCTCTATCCAACCACTTAACCGCTCTATGAAGACATTCATCCGCTCTATCCCCTATCCCCCCATATCCCGCAATTCATCCTCACCAATCACCTCTTCACAGATGCCAACTCCACCAATTTCAGGTAGAATAAGTTACAGGAGTTGATCATATTGAAAACAGCGATTGTGACAGACACGACGGCGTATTTGCCGGATGACATAAAAGCAGAACTCGGGATTCACACGATCCCGTTACTCGTAACGATCGACGGCAAAGAATTCAAAGAAGATGCCGACATTACGACCGAAGAATTCTATGAAATGGTACGCGGCAAGGGCCCGCTACCGAAGACCTCACAACCCGCAATCGGTGACTTCGAAGCGCTATTTAGCGAACTGGCAAAAGACTATGATGCGGTCATTACGATCCACTTATCGAGCGGCATTAGCGGAACGTATATGGGCGCGTTACAGGCTGCCGAGCTCGTGCCGGAACTCGAAGTGCTGGCGTTTGATTCGGAAGTTTCAGCCTATCCCCAAGGCTTTTACGCGATCCGTGCAGCACAGCTTGCGAATGAAGGCGTACATCCGCGGGCGATCATGGAAGAATTAAAAGACATGCAGAAAGACGTCAAGGCCTATTTCATGGTGGACGACTTATCGCATCTGCAACGTGGCGGTCGTTTATCCGGTGCACAAGCGCTAGTTGGCGGATTGTTGCAAGTGAAACCGGTTTTGCATTTCGTAGACAAAGTCATCGTGCCGTTCGAAAAAATCCGTACGTCTAGAAAAGCGATGAAACGTATTTCGGACTTGCTGTCGGAAGATGCGAAAAATCAATTGCTCGACGCAGTAGTGATCCATGCGAATCGCTATGACGACGCAGTAGAATGGAAGAAACAATTAGAAGAAAAACATCCGAACGTCGATTTCACGATCAGCCACTTTGGTCCGGTGATCGGCACGCATCTTGGTGAAGGGGCCATGGGACTCGGTTGGGTGAAACGACGCGGAACCTGAACAGGGGGAACTGCATGTCCGAACGAGACCAACTTAAGCAATTTTTGGCGGGCCGCATTTGGTTGCGTCATCTTTTGCCATTCTCGGAAGAAGTCGTTGATGAAGCGATTCGTCAAGGCGATATTCATATAGAACCAGGTGTTACTACAAAAAAGACGTGGCATGGTACACACTATGCTTGCCAGCGTTGCCATAATGAAAATCAAGCGCGTTTTACCGTCTTCCCATGCGCTCAATGCGAAGCACCTTGCGCCTACTGTAGAAATTGTCTCAACATGGGACGGGTGTCGTGTTGTTCAAATTTACTCACGTGGACAGGCACACCACCGACTTTCCCGACAAGCCACCGTATGAACTGGCAAGGGAATTTGACGCCTTCTCAGCAGAAAGCAACGAGTGAATTGTTGGAAAGTACGAAACAAGGCATATCTCATTTACTTTACGCAGTGTGCGGATCGGGCAAGACGGAAATGCTGTTTCAACCGATTCATTTTGTATTACAAGAAGGCAAGCGAGTTTGTCTGGCGGCGCCTCGTGTGGACGTCATCTTAGAACTATTGCCGCGGTTAACGACTGCTTTTCCTGATACGAAAGTAGAAGCGTTATATGGCGGGGCAGAAGTAGAACACTTTGACGCACAGCTAATCCTTGCGACGACTCATCAGCTCTATCGTTTTCATGAGGCGTTCGATGCGGTCTTTGTGGACGAAGCGGATGCTTTTCCTTATACAGCGGATGAAACGTTGCAGCAAGCCGTCAGGAAAGCAGCGAAACCGAACGCACCGATTCATTTCGTGACGGCAACGCCTTCTAGTCAGTTGCTTGCTATGAATAAAAAGCAAGGCAATATTTCGGTCCTCGCACGTCGCTATCATGGTCAGCCGTTACCGGTACCGCGAAGCGTTGCGCTATGGAATTACGAGAAACAGCTGAAAAAGAAGCGGATTCCAGCGAAATTACTGCGCTGGACAACCGAATGTCTTGCTAAACAGCAACCGTTTCTTATCTTCTTTCATCAGATTGAACTGATGGAAATCGCAGAACCGTTATTCCAGAAACTCGATGAGCGAATTTGTGCAGTCCATGCGGAACATGAAGACCGCAAAGAGCGGGTGCAGTTACTGAGACAAGAAGCAGTCCCTGGATTGCTGACGACTACGATCCTTGAGAGAGGCATTACCATTCCGAATGTGCAAGTGGCGGTTGTTGGAGCGGAGCAAACGATTTTCAATAAAGGCGCACTCATCCAAATCGGTGGGCGAGTGGGGCGCTCTGTGCCGAACACGTCAGGCGACTTCGTACTGTTTCATCAAGGCATCACATATGCTATGGACGAAGCGAAGCGAGAAATTCGCAAGCTAAATAACACAGAGGTGCCGCAATGACGTGCTTACTATGCGATAAACCACTGCACGACCAGCCCACTTGGCAACACTTCCTCGGTATTCAAAAAGACACTTCCGCCTGTCCAATCTGTCTGGAAAAATTCGAACGGATCGATAGTAGTTTACAAGACGATGTACTTGATTCTGTTCATTCCCTCTATGCATATAATGAAGCAGCAAGAGAGTACTTGCATCAGTTCAAGTTCATGCAAGACGTCGCGCTCGCACAAATCTTTGCGCCCACACTACGTAACGTACTAAACGATGCCAAAAAGATCGTCGTACCGATCCCGATGCATCCTCTCAATAAAAAGAAACGAACCTTTTCGCAAGTGGATGCGTTACTAGAAGCGGCGAATATTTCGTATCAATCAGTACTTGAAAAAACAACGGAATCCGTCATGGGTGAAAAATCTCGCAGCGAACGTCTCGCAATGACTGAACTATTCCACGTACCAGCCGATATACCTTATAATGAAGCAGTGTACGTGCTCGTTGATGATATTTATACGACCGGCACCACATTGCGTCACGCCGCGGAAGCGTTGAAACAGCGCGGCGTACACCGAGTGGAAGCAGTGACGTTATTTAGACCTATTAGAGAGAAGTGATGGAGATGGCGGAAGTTAGAAATTGTCCGACATGTGGCAGTATGTTTAATTACACAGGACTTCGGGACGTATGTGGCACGTGCGCGCAAGCGGAAGAGGAAATGTATGAAACAGTCTATCGATTTTTACGTAAACGAGAGAACCGAGCAGCGAATATCGAGCGAATTGTGGAAGTAACAGGCGTGACACAGGAATTACTGCATCGCTGGGTTCGTAAAGGAAGACTGCAACCCGCATTGTTCCCGAACCTCGGCTATCCGTGTGATAAATGTGGCGCATTAACATCGACAGGTAAGATCTGCGCCAAATGTACGGATGAGATTCAATCCAATTTAAGAACATTTGACGCGGCGCAAGAGCTTCGTGAAGCGATCAAAGCACAAGATAGAGGCACATACTACACGCAAAAAGACGGTAGATGATGAAATACGAAACGAGCAGTTCGTACTGCTCGTTTTTTCGTACAAAAGCCTCTAAAAACTTCATGAAATCTGCCGAAGTAAAGAGTAGGACCCAAATCCAACATAAGAATCGAAAGGAGCGAGACGTATGAAAATAGAAGGATTTAAACCACAAGCCGTCAACCCGTACCGCAATCAACAAATGAAAGTCGATCAAACGAAGCAAGCAGCACAAGTGAAAACGGATAAGCTCGAGATTTCATCAGAGGCAAAAAAGTTATCCGCAACTTCACCGATTGAATCGGTAAGACAACAACGTGTACAGGAATTAAAAGCGCAAGTGCAATCTGGAGAATATCAAGTAGATGCGAGCAAACTCGCTTCCACTATGCTGTCGTATTTCAATAAGCTATAAGGAAAGTAGGGTTCCACATGTCCATTGAACCAATTTTGACAACGCTCAATCACCTGGAAAAACTGCATACGAGCTTGCTCCGTCTGTCGAACGATAAGACCGCATTGCTAAAAAGCGGCGACGTCGACGGGATTGACCAGCTGTTGAAGGAGGAGCAAGCTCACTTAGCAGCTATTATGCAAATGGACCAAAAGCGTCTACAGCAAGTGAAGCAGTATATCGCCGCACAAGGACGTGCAATACCTGCTGAACCGACGATGACGCAATTAATCGAACTAGCAAACATTCCGGACAAAGAACAGTTAGCAGAGGCGAGGGACCGTCTCCTGCATGCGATTCATGAGTTGAAACAGCAGAATGAACTCAATCAGCAACTGACCTATCAATCTCTTCAATTTGTGAATCTATCGCTGGACATGGTCCGTCCGCGTCCGGAAACCGTCAACTATTCGAAAAACGAAGTACAAGGGCAGTCACAAAGCGGAGCCAAAACCAAGCTCTCCTCATTCGACTCCCAAGCTTAAGGAGGACACAACATGCGCTCGACATTCATGGGACTAGAAACTAGCAAACGCGGATTGTACACACAGCAATCCGCTCTTTATACGACAGGGCATAATATTGGGAACGCGAACACACCCGGTTACTCACGCCAGCGTGTCAACATGCAGGCTACGTCTGGTTTTCCAGGCGTTGGACTGAACGCGGGAACGGTTCCAGGATTTCTCGGGACAGGTGTAGAAGCGGGGAGCATTCAGCGGATTCGTGATTCATTTGTCGATCATCAGTTTCGTAGTGAATCAACGAAACTTGGGTACTGGGAATCGCGTACGAATGCCATTGCACAAATGGAAGACGCGATAGGCGAACCTTCCGAGTATGGCTTGCAGCAATCAATGAGCGACTTCTGGCAATCATTGCAGACGCTTGCGACGAGTCCAGAAAACGGCGGGGCGCGTGCGGTCGTTGTGGAGCGTGGGGTGGCGGTAGCTGACTCGTTTAACTATATTCACAAGTCTGTTTCTGAAATTAAAGGAAATCTAGGCGACCAAATTGACTTTAGTACAAATGATATTAACTCGTTGCTAACTCAAATTGGAGAATTAAACAAACAAATCGCCAATGTGGAACCAAATGGGTACTTGCCAAACGATCTCTATGATACGCGTGACGGTTTACTGGACAAGTTGTCTAGTTATGTACCGATTGAAACGAGTTATGAGAAATCGGGCGGACGTGCGCTTGCTATTGCAGAGGGTACCGTGACGATTAAAATTAAAACGACTACAACTGCGGCGATTACTGTTGTGAAAGGCGGAGAAAGTTCCAAGATTTCAATAAATACATCTGGAACAGGTAAATTTCCAGATGCAATAGATGACTTTCACATTTCAGGTAAACCAGCTGTAAACGATCCAGATAAAGTAATTGCCTTAGAAATAGACAATATGCCAAAGACTGGTGAATTGCGATCACTTGTAGACTCTTACGGTTATAACACACCATCTGGCGTAAAAGGTTTATATCCAGAGATGATGGCGAAATTAGATGAAATGGCGAATGCATTTGCAAAAGCATTTAATACAGTACATGAAGGCGGAACGGACTTAAAAGGCGATAAAGGCGTTCCATTCTTTGTTAATGCTGATAGTGAAGGGAAATTTACTGCAAGTACAATTGCCGTAGATGACGCATTCAGAAAAGATCCAAATAAACTGGCAGCATCGACCTCAACAACTGGCGCTGAAGTAGGTAATGGACAAAATGCTAAAAACCTCGGTGATGTATTCTTTGATAAAGAGGTAGGACTGGATGGTTCAAGCGTTCAAGGTTTTTATGCGCAAGTAATTGGCCAACTTGGAGTCGAAGGGCAACAAGCAATCAAAATGACGGAAAGCTCAGGTGTTTTACTATTAGCGGTATCGAACCGTCGTGACTCCATCAGCTCCGTCTCACTCGATGAAGAAATGACTGACATGATCCGCTTCCAGCAAGCATACAACGCATCTGCCCGCATGATCACCGTGATGGACGAAGCACTCGACAAAATCATTAACGGAATGGGTACAGTCGGCAGATAATTAAGGAGGAATTCTCATGCGCGTAACACAATCGATGCTATCGCAAAACATGCTGCGGAACTTATCAAGCAGCTATAATAATATGGGAAAACTACAAGAACAATTGAATACAGGGAAAAAAGTCAATCGCCCATCCGATAATCCCGTAGTCGTCATGAAAGGCATGGGCTACGGCATGCAAGTGAACAAAGTGGAGCAATACCAAAAGAATATGGGCGAAGTGAATAACTGGCTGGATAGTTCGGATGATGCGCTGGATGGGGTAGGACAAGTATTGCATCGAATGAAAGAACTGGCTACAAATGCTGCAAATACCGGTACGATGACAGAGACAGACCGGAAAGCGATTGGAACAGAAATGAATCAGTTGCGTGAACACTTACGTGATGTCGCCAATACCAAAGTAGGCGACAAGCATATATTCAGCGGCAGTATGACGGATCAACCACTGTTTAATAAAGAAACGGGTTTGTTTGAAGATGGGGATTCTTTTTCTAAACATGTAGAAATCGAAGTATTCGACGGCATAAACTTACGAGTCAGTACAGATGTAAGTAAAATGTTTAAAGAGATTGATGATATGTTTGGAGAAGTTGAGGGTATGATTGCGACGGGAGAAGGCTTCAGTGGCTTAATCACTTCTATTGACAGCAAGTTGGATTCTGTATTATCTAAACGTGCAGACATTGGTGCCCGTTCCAATCGTGCAGAACTCATGCATAATCGCTTGGAAATGCAAGAAGGTGCTGCGAAGAAGCAACGTTCTCAAAACGAAGACGTAGATTATGAAAAAACGATTACGGACTTGATTACATCAGAATCGATCCATCGTGCAACATTGTCAGTTGGCGCTAGAATTATGCAGCCTTCTTTAATGGATTTCCTACGCTAAAAGATGTGGCGGACACTAAGCAAGTGTCCGCTATTTTTATATAAGAAAGTAAGGGAGTGATTGACGTGAACATTCCACAGCTTCAAATCCAAACGACGCCGGCCAAGATTGATATGCAAGTGACGGAACCTGTTCAAGAAATCCAGCAACCGAAAGCGACGCTGAGTATTGAACAACCAGCAGCCATTTTAGAAATATCAACAACCCGACCGCAACTATCACTCGACACAACAGAGAATCGTGCCGACATCGATTTGAAAAGTGTGTTTCGTCGTACGGCTGAAAATGCACAATACGGCATGCGAAAAATGCAAGAAGGAGCAGCTCGTCGGGCGCAAGAAGGCCAGCAGCTCATGAAAATTGAAAACGGTTCAACGATAGCAGATATCGTGAAACAAAATACGGAGAAACCGATGGCTGAACTTCAAGTGAAATTCGTAGGCGACCGTACCAAAATCAAAATGAGTTTTTCTGAAGGTTCATTGGATATCAACATAACTCCACAAAAGCCGAAAATCGATGCGCAAATAAATAAACCAATCCATAATTACACACCAGGGAAAGTATCTGTAGAGATGCAACAGTACGGATCAATACAAATTGATTGGAAAGTTTAATAAAAAGAATGATGAGTAGTAAACTAGCAAAACGTTGAAAAGGAGAGATACCTAGTGACACAACCACTAAAAGAAATTACAACAAAGTTCCACGGTAAAATAGAAGTAGATTTATCGAAAGCATGGCACTTCCCAAGAGGACTTCCCGGATTTGAAGAGGAAGAAGAATTCGTCATATTGCCGATCGGAGAGAATGAACAATTTCAAGTATTGCAGTCTACGAATGAAACAGCTGTCGCATTCGTTGTAGCGAATCCATATAAAATTGTAGAAGAGTATGATTTTAAAATAGATGATCCAACAGTTGATTTACTGGAAGTGAAAAGTCCAGAAGATTTGATGGTACTCGGTATTGTCTTCATTAAAGAACCATTTGAAGAATCCACAATCAACTTACAAGCACCTTTACTGTTCCACACAAACAACAGAAAAGCCAAACAAATGGTACTGAATGATAAGCGCTATCTTATCAAACATCCAATCGATGAAAAGAAATCGGATGAAATGAAAGTAAAAACAACTAGCGGAAAGAGTGAATAATATGTTAGTACTCTCACGCAAAGCGGGCGATACGATCAAAATCGCAGATAATATAGAAGTGAAAATTTTGGAAGTGAAAGGCGATACGGTAAGGGTTGGAATTGAAGCACCTAAATCCGTGGATATTGTACGGGGGGAACTGATTCAGTCTATTAAAGAAACTAATGCCGAATCATTAACGTTGGATATTGACTGGTACAAAAACTTAAAAGATAAAAAATGAATTGTAAATAGATAATCAAAAAGTGAGTGCAAGACACGTGATCTCCACATTTCAAATAAATAGAAAAGATTTCACTAAACTACTAAACACTCTAGTCACCCATCCGATACTAGTAGTGTAAGCGGCAGAGAGCGTCCGGCCGGCACTCAAAACCGTAAAACAAATAAGGGACACAAGGACGTGTACCCAACAAACACTCAAGGAGGAAAATACAATGATTATCAATCACAACATGGCAGCAATGAACACTCACCGTCAACTAGGTTCAAACAACGCAGCAGCAGCTAACAACATCGAGAAGTTATCTTCTGGTCTAAAGATCAACCGTGCAGGAGACGATGCAGCAGGTTTAGCAATCTCTGAGAAAATGCGTGGACAGATTCGTGGATTGGATATGGCATCTAAAAACTCACAAGATGCAATTTCTTTGATTCAAACGGCTGAAGGTGCTTTAAATGAGACTCATGATATTTTGCAACGTATGCGTGAATTAGCAGTACAGTCATCTAATGATACAAATGACAATGATAATGATCGTGATGCTATCCAAAAAGAAGTTGATCAGTTAGCTAAAGAAATCACACGTATTTCTGAGACTACTCAATTCAATGGCAAAGTATTGATGGCAGGTGCTTATGATGCTGACCCATTGACTTTCCATATTGGTTCAGATAAAGATCAAAATATAGAATTAAATATTTCTAATATGGATGCAGCAACACTTCAAGTAGGTTCAGGAGATAGCAAAACTGGAACGGGAATAGATGTAACTTCACAAGGCGCGGCTAACGATGCAATAGATGTTATTAATGAGGCTATTAAAACGGTTTCAAAAGAGCGATCTAACCTAGGATCTACACAAAATCGTTTAGAGCATACGATAAATAACTTAAATACATCTTCTGAAAACTTAACAGCGGCGGAATCACGTATCCGCGACGTGGATTATGTCTTAGCTGCGTAAGCAGTAACAGACACAGTCGTCCTGACTGGTAACGGTCAGAGAGTACGACCGGGTGAATTGCTGGAAACCCCTGAAACTGTTCTTGCTACAACGTAACTGGAAACGGTCAGCGTGAACGCTTGAAAAAAGAATAGATTGGGCAATCAGCAGCCAAGCTCCTGTTTCGAAAGAGTGGAGAAGGTTCAACGACTAGGATAAACCATCTAAGGCAATAAGCTATGGTGATGAAATCCGTAGGAAACACAAGACTGAGTAGCTTGTGAATCCGAAGTGCCCGGCCCCTACCGAAAGAGGAGGGTGAAGATATAGTCTAGTCATTAGTGAAAGCTAATGTTCGCACGATGGCGAAAGAGATGATGGACTTTACAAAGAACAACATCTTAACTCAAGCAGCTCAAGCAATGCTTTCTCAATCGAATCAAATGCCGCAGGGAGTACTACAACTCTTACGGTAAGTGGTTCAGGGACGCCTATTCGGTAACGGATAGGACGCATAACTGGGTGAATTGCTGGAACCTCCTGAAGTCCACTTTCCGACAACGCAGCTGGAAACGGCAAACGTGAACGGTTGAAAAAAAGTGGAATTGGACAATCAGCAGCCAAGCTCCTGTGAGGAAACTCTGGAGAAGGTTCAACGACTAGGATATACCGTCTAAGGCAAATTGCTATGACGATGAAATCCGTAGGGCGTCATTTGACGTTCGAAGTGCCCAGCATCCTAGGTATTTAGGTGCAAGGATGGAGATATAGTCTGAGCCTATTAGAGACAATAGGACTACTCGCAAGCTAACCAACAACCTCAGGGTGTACTACAACTACTACGTTAATAGTGCCTATGAACCATGAAAAGAGACTTCTTTTAAGAAGTCTCTTTTTCTATAACAATTTTAGTTTACGTAGTTCACTAATTTTATAAACAACTGACCAGTAGCTTCTTCCAAGTTCGTCTGCTATTTGTTGATCAGTATTGCCAGATTGTTTCATACTTTTAAGAGTTTTAATTTCAACGGGCGTGTAAGCGCGCATTCGATTTCTAGAGCTGGTTATTAATTTGTAGTCAGAATACTTGCTACGCCATCTTTGTTTCTCGATATAGAAACGATAATGCCAGTTAGTTTTATAACCCATTGAAGGACAAGTAACAGTAACTCGCTCTATGTCCTGAAGGAACAATAACGTATCGGCAGTTCGGCTAGTTCGTAAATAATATCCATTACCACCCGGGAGTTTAGTAAGGGAAAACTCAGCATCAGTTAATTTTTTGATTTGTTCATTTAACAATGTCAATTCGTCAAAAGTGAAGCTTTGCAAATAAAGCGCTATATGCGGTGTGATATAAATTTTTTTGTAATTATGGTTTACCCGCGTGGTTAACAATAAAGATCCGTCGTCCATATATATAGTTGCCAAGCCATGAACGTCATTCAAATTAAAGATTTGGTTTTTAGGTAATAATTTAACTCTTGATATACCTTGAGCTTTATCGCTATAAAAGTTTGCTTCTAGATTGCTCCACAGATCATCGACTCGTGAACTAATAACATTACCTTTTTGATTGAAAGAAAGATACGGTGCTAGCTTCATGACCTTCCAAGCCCGATAGTCTTTTTGCTTAATAGAAAAGTGTTCACTATATGTGCTTCTAATCCCTTTAGATTTCGTAGGTATATGTGTCAGCATGCCATCTCCAATAATAGAACCAAGCATAATATTTTGCTGTGTAGTGGAAAGGTCATCCAATGTATTTAGTGGTCGCGGTGATATGCTATTCTGTTGATGAAAACATTCTTGCACAATTTCACCTAAAGTTAAACCTGTTGAGGATTGGATAGAACAAAGAATGTCTCGATTTTCTTCAGTAAGGTTCACTTGATAACGTTTGGATTCATTGTTCTCTTGCCTGGCATAGTTGAATCTTTGAAAGTTCTCTGTTGTTACTTTAATAGAGGAAGCGTATTGTCGAATCATTTGATTGATTTCTTCAGTAGGAGAGGGAATAGATATCTGATTGGGAAGCCGTATAGTTGTCCGTTTCGCAACGCATTTGCGAACTTCTACAATCTTAATTTTATAGGAGAACACAGGATGGATCCAAGGTGCAACCATACCTAGAAAGTATTTGATTTGCAGTTGGTCGTACAGAATAAGTCTTCGTTGACCGTCTATCGCAAACAGGAAATTAAATTTGATATTTACTACATATTGAAGTAACCGAAGCTCGTCCTCAGTCCATTGCTCGGTGGAGAGAATCAGTTTCTCCAGTGTACCGTTTTCTTTCACTTTCAAGTGACCGCATTCCTGGTACCACCACGCGAGTGTCTGAGCGGTCATATGCTGTTCAACAAACTCCAGAGGTATGCCTTTAGAGCCGTTCCGATACCAATCGCAGTATAATGCTTCAGCAGCAGCACAAGGAGCAGATTCAATGACTACGCGCTCTGTAAAGCCGAATTTACTCCGTGTATCCGTAGTTTGTTCTTTCTTTATAAGAAATTCTGATACATACAATTGTAACTGTTGATAGCAGGAATGAGCCCATTCACTGTGTTTAGTATTGAAAGTGAAACGGAAATACTTGTTGTTAGTTGCAGAAGAAATAATACGTCCACTGCCAAGCAGAAATGCGCAGAGTAGGCTGTTTGATTTTTCATTAGAAGAAGACAGTGAATCTATTTTCAGGTTGCTGTTCTTACAATTGGTAGTGTATTGTTCCTTTGCTGCTTTACCATCTTCCAGTAAAAAGCCGTAAGATCGTGAATTCGTAGAGTATATCAATTTTCCAATCGTCATAGTGATCCCTCCTACAAGATAAGAATGTATGTTCTTATTATATAATATTGGACGGTTAATAGCTAATTATAATCGTTTAATTGAACTGGTGTGCAAGTGTAAAGGGAGAGTAGTAAATGTAGGATAACTAAGAAGAACTGGAGCAGTTGAAAAACAACTAGAGCAGGTTAAACAGCAGGATCGGATATTAGAAGAGATAGGGAAGCGGTTGTTTAAGATGAGAGGATTGCGGAGTATCCCTCGAAGTATCGGCTTCGTGGGGAAATGGAAGCGGGAGTTGAAGAAGCAGATAGAAGAGCATAGGGCGGTGATTGAGTGCTTGCGGAATTATTTGTGATCTTAATCTTAATAGATTATTCTTACTTCAATATAATTAATAACAAATCAAAAAATCCTACAGGTAATGTGTAGGATCTAAGTGTTATTATTATTAGTTATATGCTTTCTGATACATCAAACAGCCTCGGAAAAAGTGTTTCCATTAAATACTGGAAATCGTCATATGCGTCATGCCGTAGTTGTAATTTTCTATCTCCAGAAAGCTGAGCAGCCTCGTTTTGGTATATACTAAGATTTTCCTCGTCTCCATCAGAAATGTCATTAATATAATCCATTTGAAATAATTCTTCATCAAAATTAACATACTCCATTATTGTTGAATCTGGATCTAGGGATACTATGATATTATTTAATAGGCTAGATTCGGGCTCATCGTTGATACTTTCCAAATTGTTTATCATATCTTCAAGCAACTCATCATCTATTCCAGGCATTTGCATGATAATAGGGTCATTATTTGTTGATCCGCAGCTATCAAGAACATCATAAGTATTCTCTCTAAGTAAGAAGTATAAAGATTGTAGTTCTGCCATTTCCTCGGATATTGCCATATTAACTACTCCCCCTTTTCCTATTTATATAGCTATATATAAATTGCTAGAAAAATCAACTTAATTTTCTAATACCTAAATATTGAATCTATCCGTACTCAATATCTGAGTAATGCTTTAAATAGTGATGCGCAACTATTCAGCTCCTTTTTTGATTTGTATAATTTAAAGTTGAAATCACTTGTGCATTGTTAACTATAGTGCGGATTCGTGAATTTCGAGTAGGAAGGCGTATAGAGGCCAGGAACCTTGCAGGAGTTTATAACAATATTGCGCCCGGCCAGCATCCCCAATTCGATACCTGAATTAAAATCTTGGCTTTCTATTTCCTTGTGTAGTCAGACAGCAGTCCCCGAATAATTATCCGCAAATCTGTGCGTGTAAACTAAATTCCACATTTACGACAATTGTATAAGTTGAAATAAATATTTTATATTCTGACACTAGTGGAATTTGTTATATATCTAATTATTATCAGCATATTTTATTTTTTTTCCATCTATAAATCTGTAAATTAGAACCGATATATCAATTAGTACAAAGGAAACCTTCCAAAATACCTATTCCTTATTGGCGATTAATATTTTAGAAGCTTGCTTTTGTTTAACAGATTGAGTCGGTAGAATACAATTTAAAAGGGGATAATTATTATGCAAAGTAAATCACAAAAGCTTTATTCTACTCTAATTGCATCAGCTTTAGTAACGGCAAGCGTAGTAGCACCAATCGGTAGTGTGAATGCAGCTACACAATCTTATATTGAGGTAAACAATAATGTAGGAGCGGCAGATACAGTAGTGTTTAAAGGTGTTGTAGCCAAAGATGTAGTGAAAGTTTATGATTCTAAAGGAGAAAAACTACTAGGTAGTGCCACTGCTACTAAAAATGGCGATTTGACTGTTTCTCTTAAAGCACAGTTTACGGAGGCAACAATTCAGGTAAGCCTAACTAATTATAACAAATTAGAGAGTAGTAAAATTATAGCGGATGTTCCGGATGAAACTGCTACTACGGCACCAGACGCTGAAATGATCACTGTAGCGAACAACGTGGGAATTGCAGATACAGTTACTGTGAAAGGGGTAGTGGCCAAAGACGTAGTGAAGGTGTATACGGAGGATGGAAAAACGTTACTCGGCTCCGCAGTCGCGTTAAAAGCAGGCGATGTCATCGTGAGCTTAAAAGCGCAGTTGATAGGCAAGAAAGTTCAAGTTAGCGTGACGAATGCCAACAGTCTAGAGAGTGAGAAGACCGAAGCAACAATTGTGGCTGAAAAAGAAACAGCTGCTCCAGAGGTCGACACAATCACTGTAGCGAATAATGTCGGGGTGGCTGATACGGTCACAGTGACAGGCTTGGCTATTAAAGACGTAGTAAAAGTGTACGCGGAAGATGGAAAAACATTACTTGGCTCAGCAGTCGCATTAAAAGCAGGCAATGTCATCGTGAGCTTAAAAGCGCAGTTGACAGGCGAGAAAGTTCAAGTTAGCGTGACGAATGACAACAGTCTAGAGAGTGAGAAGACCGAAGCTACAATTGTGGCTGAAAAAGAAACAGCTGCTCCAGAGGCTGATACAATCACGGTAGCGAACAATGTCGGCGTAGCCGATACGGTCACGGTAAAAGACTTAACTGCAAAAGATGTAGTAAAAGTTTATAAAATCGATGGCGTAACGTTACTAGGTACAGCTACCGCAGCGAAAGATGGAGAGATAGTTGTCAGCTTGAAAGCTCCACTGGACGAAGTGAAGGTTAAGGTCAGTGTAACGAACACAAATAGTAAAGAAAGTCCCCTAACGGAAGCAGAAGTAGCTGCAGAAGCGAAGACACCGGCACCGGAAGTGGGGACAATCACGGTAGCAAATAATGTCGGGGTAGCCGATACGGTCACAGTGACAGACTTGGCCATCAAAGACGTAGTGAAAGTGTACACGGAGGATGGAAAAACGTTACTAGGCTCAGCAGTCGCATTAAAAGCAGGCGATGTCGTCGTGAGCTTAAAAGCGCAGTTGACAGGAGAGATAGTTCAAGTCAGTGTGACGAATGCCAACAGTCTAGAGAGTGAGAAGACCGAAGCTACAATTGTCGCTGAGAAAGAAACAGCTGCTCCAGTCGCTGATACGATCACGGTAGCAAACAATGTAGGTATCGCTGATACCGTCACGGTGAAAGACTTGGCCATCAAAGACGTAGTGAAAGTGTACGCGGAGGATGGAAAAACGTTACTAGGCTCCGCAGTCGCGTTAAAAGCAGGTGATGTCGTCGTGAGCTTAAAAGCGCAGTTGACAGGCGAAAAAGTTCAAGTCAGTGTGACGAATGCCAATAGTCTAGAGAGTGAGAAGAC
>NZ_PDYO01000021.1:0-38946 GCF_002743065.1 Sporosarcina sp. P16b
TGTTCTTGTTCTCTTGTGGTAAACAATCGTTCAGTCATATTTATCCGCTCCCACATCTTTTTTCTTAATTATAAACAAAAGTACCCCATAGGATAGACTTTTTTCAAAGTGTCTATCGTATAGGGTACATTTTATATTCCGTAGGCTTTTTACATGCTAATTATTGTTTAGTTTTACTTAGGAAGTACTCTCTAGTGTTAGTAAAAAAATGGCTTCCTTGCTAGAATTACTGTTCTTTCATCAATCCTTTGTTACCTTTTGAAATAATTGCTTCATAATCAATGTATTCGTAGATATCCTCATCGATATGATCGCTGTACTTTTTAAGTTCCCCCACTGTTAGATCTTCAATCGCTTTGTTTTTTTGTTCACAATAAAGAATAATTTTTCCGACCACTTCATGAGCATCACGGAATGGCATTCCTTTTGCGACTAAATAGTCTGCCACTTCTGTTGCATTTAGGAAACCACCTTTAATCGCTGCTTTCATTTGATCTGCATTTACCTGTAGAGTATCGATCATTTTAGACATGATTTCCAAACAATCCAGAACTGTATCAAGTGCGTCAAAGAATTGTTCTTTGTCTTCTTGCATGTCTTTATTATAGGTTAATGGCAATCCTTTCAACGTCGTGAGTAAAGCGAATAGAGAGCCATATACACGTCCTGTTTTTCCACGGATCAGTTCTGCTGCATCCGGATTTTTCTTCTGTGGCATGATGCTACTTCCTGTTGAATAGGCATCTGAGATGGTGATGAAACGGAACTCTTGGCTGCTCCAAAGAATCAGTTCTTCACTTAAACGGCTCATATGCATCATTATGATGGAGAAATCGGACATCAATTCTACTAAGTAGTCGCGATCACTGACCCCGTCAAGGAAGTTATCAACCGGTTTATCGAACCCTAGTAATGCAGTCGTCACTTGACGATCAATATTATGTGTCGTCCCAGCTAATGCACCACAGCCAAGTGGATTTTCATTCAAAATCTCAGCAGCATTTTGCACACGTTTCTTATCGCGTTTGAACATTTGTGCATAAGCGCCCAAATGATGTCCAAACGTGACAACTTGTGCGCGTTGCAAATGTGTGTAGCCTGGCATAATAACATTGTTTGCTTTTCCCTTTGACTCAAGTGAATCGATTAGGACCTGAAGCGCGTCTATGACGACAGAAGTTTGATTTCTCGCATATTGCCTCATATCGACAGCTACTTGATCGTTTCGACTACGCGCTGTATGTAATTTCTTGCCTGTCTCTCCTACTCGCTCTGTTAGATTCATTTCAACGAATGAATGAATATCTTCATAATTACCTTCAATTTGTAATTCACCCGATTCGATATCCGCTAAAATCGACTGTAAGCCGTTTACAAGTAATTCGCCTTCCTCGGGTGACAGTAAATCTGAATGTACTTGCATCGTTACGTGTGCAATACTACCTGCAATGTCTTCTCTGAATAGACGATAATCAACAGGCAAAGAGCTGTTGAATTTCTCCATAATCTTGTCTGCTTTGCTACTAAAACGACCGCCCCAAAGTTTCATTATTCATCATTCCTCTCAACGTGTATTTTTATTCGTATTTCTGTATACTGATTATCCCTATCGCCAACTTGCATCAGATCTATTCTTTTATTTTGACACAGTGGACGAATTTTTTCTACTTTGAGTAATGTTGTGTCCGCTTGCATAAACCGTATATTTATGGGATAATAATTGAACAATAAATGAATGAGTGATGACAATGAGAAACTTTGTCCCAATCCAACAATTAAAATTACGTATGACCTCGCCTAAGCTAAGCGAGGTTTTTTTGTTGCTTGTAGGAAACACTCTTAGAGGAGGGAAACTTTTATGACAATTCATATACGCGAACATTCTACTTCTGCCATTTTAGCTATCTGGATTAGTTTATTAAGTAATATCATTTTGACTGTATTGAAACTGGTAGTCGGATTTGTTTTTAGAAGTCCTGTTTTACTAGCAGACGGTTTCCACAACGCAGGTGATGTGGTAGCTTCTGCCGCTGCACTGACATCTATGCAAATTTCAAAACGTCCTGCAGATGAAGATCATCCGTATGGACACGGCAAAGCGGAAGTCATTGGTTCAAGCATAGTCGCTATTATTTTGGGGTTAGCCGCAATCTATATTGCTTTCGAAGCTATAATGGCTTTATTCGAAGATCCTGCTAAAGCGAGTAAAATTGCCTTAATCACTGCGATTGTGTCTCTAATTTGGAAATATATACTCTATGTCTACACCATTCGAATCGGTACCGCGGAGAACAGTAAAGGCCTGATCGCAACGGCCTATGATCACTTGGCAGATGTCTATGCCTCACTTGCCGCAGTGGTAGGAATTGGACTTGCTTTAGTTGGAGATGCTTACGCATTGCCGCTACTCACATACGGTGATCCCATTGCAGGTATTATCGTCTCGATTCTTGTCTTAAAAATTGCTATCGATATCGGTAAGGAAAGTATTGATATATTAATGGAGAAAAGTGTAGGCGATGAACGATTAGTCGCTTTTGAAGAATTGATTCACTCCATTCCAGAAGTGAAACGAATTGATCGCTTGCGTGCAAGAGAACATGGTCATTACGTATTGGTGGATATTCGTATCGGTGTCAGTGGTGATTTAACTATACAAGAAGGTCATGTTATTTCGAGTAGATTACGTAATTTGATCATGGCAAAAAATGAAGATGTCGACGAAGTGTTAATTCACTTAAATCCGTGGTATCCCGAAAAGCAATCCGGTATACTTACTAACGAGGAGTGAAAAAATGAGTACAATAACAATTAAATCAATAGAAGTATGTGTAAAGGAAACGGAGGAAATAGTACGCACTGCGGATGAACGTTTTTCACACGAACCCATCTCGTATTTGAAATCTAATATAGCTGAGTTTCTTTTTGTCGAGTCACCTGAATTTGATGAAATCCAAGTTGATTCGCTAGCACTTGAAGTGGACGATATTTTCAAAACGTATATGGCGTTATTTGGTTTACGAGGCAAGAAAAAAGAAGGCGAACTAATTCGTACATTTATTGAGGAAAAACTTCAGCACAACTTAAATGGTTTTAGTATTTCGTTTTCGGATAACGAAGGTTTCTGGGAATTGAATGTTCCGTTTGATTCTCTTAATGGATTTGATGAGGCGATGTCCATAAAAGATGCATTACAACTTCTATACGTAGTACTGGATGATTTGCATAAAATGAGAGCAAATAGCTGATGGCATCGCAGTTTATCTACACGTATATTCGACACCGTGATGAAAAAGAATTATGTCGGATGGAAATGCGGGCTTTTTTCGGCCACGACGTAAAGGATAACGTGATCGTAAGTGATATTGCGATTGACCCGTCACGAAGTCCGTTCATACAAACACGACTCGAAGTCTTACTGGATGCGGACAGCTTGGAATTGCTAGCTGACAAAGCTTCTGAATTGGAGATCGATCAATTATTTAAAACAGTCTGCTTGAACGATATAACGCTTGCGGAAACAGCTAAAATTGGTCATGATACTCGTCGTGACATTGAGCGCACCATAGGATTACAGATTAACGGTGAACCAGAACTCGATCATCCAGAAATGTTCATTGGCATTATGAAATTGGATAATCACTGGTACGCAGGGAAATTACTTTATAGTTCTTCTGACTGGCATGTGCACCAACAGAAGCCGCACATGTACTCTACTGCGCTGGGTACCCGTTTAGCTAGAGCCGCCGTCAATATCGCAGTGCCACACCCTGAAGGGAAACGCGTCATCGATCCTTGCTGTGGAATTGGAACTGTCCTTGTTGAAGCACTATCTATGGGGATACCTATTGAAGGTCGTGATATTAATCCACTTGTCGTCTATGGTTCGCGAAAAAATATCGACTACTTCGGTCTGAAAGGCAATGTCACAATAGGTCCAATTGCCGATGTCGTTGAAGCATACGATGTGGCGATCATTGACATGCCGTATAATTTATTTACACATATTACTGCAGAAGGTCAACTCGAGATTTTGAAAGAAGCTCGTCGTTTTTCAAAAAGCTGTTTAATTATCACCATTGAGAATATGGACGAAATGCTCGAAATTGCTGGATTTGAGATAGTAGATCGTTGCCTTGCACATAAAGGTACGTTTTCGCGTGAAGTTGTCCTATGTAAATAATGAAAGACGAGTGAGTTTTTCTCTCACTCGTCTTTTTCATTGTGTATAACTATTTTCTGAAATATGATAAAGACAGATTGGAGGTACGATTATGAAACGTTTTATATCAGCAGTTATAGCCGCTATCTTATTCGCAATTATTTATTCAGCCATTTCCTATGTACCTGAATCACAGCGCGAACCGAATACCTATTATTTTGGGTTCGCTGAAACAATGATATTCGTTATGTTATACGCAGGGCCAATCTTTTTACTGATTGGAATTCCCTTATCTATCATGATTGATAAATTAATGAAAAATAAAAAGTTGCAGTATGTAAAGAAGCTAGTTTTTTATTCAGTGGCTGGTCTTCTAATTGGTGCACTATTCCCTCTGATTCTACTGCCCGGACTGAATTCAGCGTCGCTGATTGTCTTATATGCCGGTATTGGTCTCATGGCAGCGAATATTTATTTTCACACTTTTCTCTTATTGCCTCCTCATAATAAAATTTCAACAAATAAAGAGAAATAATCCCATTCGTTCAAATATACGAAAACCGTAAAAAAGTGTAATAGTTTCTACTGACTTGGATATTCTACTTATAATTTTTATTAGAAGAGTGTGAATTTTGTAAAATAGGGGAAACAAAAGTATCAGAGCATTTATCTATCACGTCATTCTTTTATACAGGAGCTCTTATTACTATCCAAGGAGTGAAGTCTATGTTTATTAGTATTATGAAGCTTTTGAGTGTTCTCTATTTATGGACATGGTTCGTCTGGCCGTTCGTTTTTGTTATTTCTATAATTTATGCGATCAAGGAGCTCGTGCAGGAAGAGCCTGCATTTATGAAGCCAGCCATTATTGCGTCGGTATCCTTACTGATCATCCTCTCAGGAATCGCCTCCCCTGCTTTGTTTTTATGAGTCTTTGAAAAGAAGTGATCGAAGTCGTGGTTTTATGACTTCGATCACTTTTTTGTTCTTAATTACATGATTTGCAGATTCTAGATAGATAGAATAGGTAAGTGTTGGGATGAAGATTGAGTGCAAAGATGTTATCCTAATACTTCACTTTTACTCGCAAAAGCTGCCCTACGCACCAATCCCTTGCAATTGCGAGTGTATGATACTTTTTGCTGTGCATTGAAGTTAGAATTGTAAACTATTTTGAACTTGAACTCAAATAAGTTTAGACACAATAATAACTTACATATTAGCTTCAGTGAGTGATCTAAGTACCACCACTCAATAATTAGGATGGAAGCGTCCGCCAACTGGAGCTTCCATCCCCTCGCAGACACTATTTAGCGCTCCTCTTCCAATACTCCCAACCAACACAAAAAAGGATGCCCAGTTAGGACATCCTTTTAAATATTACTTATTTAGTCAATGACACTGTATAATCCGCAAGCAAACGTGCTCCGTAGCCTGTCGCAGATTTTGTGTAATACCCCTTCGATTTCTGCTTATCCATGACACCTGCCATGTCCACATGCAACCAGTTATTCTTCGGAGCGAACTTACGCAAGAAGAGACCAGCCGTGATCGAACCTGCCACAGTTAAAGAACTAATATTATTACAATCAGCATAGGCGCTGTCAAGTGATTCCTCATATTCATCCACTAGTGGAAGTGGCCAAACGAAGTCGCCGTTTTGATCGCCGATTTTCTTCAGTTTATAAGACAACTCCTCATCACCAAAGACTCCACCGACTTCTGTACCTAGAGCAGCTACAACCGCCCCGGTCAATGTAGCAATATCGACTGTGTAATCAGCATGTAATTCTCCTGCTCGAATTAATCCATCAGCCAAAATCAAACGTCCTTCTGCATCTGTATTACCGACTTGTACACTGATGCCGTTCTTATATTGAATCACTTCGCCCGGCATTACAGCGTCGGGTCCAGGTGTATTTTCAACCATTGGAATCAGCACGACTACATTCACTTTCGCATCTGAATGAGCTAATAGTGATAATGCACCGCTGACAGCTGCTGAACCGCCCATATCCATACGCATGTCACTATCATCGCGTCCGCCCTTCAAGCTAATACCGCCTGAATCGTACGTTACGCCTTTTCCGACAAGAGCCACGAGTGGTTTTGACGCATCTGTCTGCAAAGTCATCTCAACAAATGAGGGCTCATACTTACTGCCACGGCAAACTGTTAATACGCCGTTCATTTCGTGTTCTTCGATTTCTTTTTTACCTAGTACATTGATTTTCACTTTTGTTCCTTTGAAATGGTCTTTTAATACTTCTGGATATGTCTCTGGGTTCAATACATCAGAAAGTTCATTCATCAAATCTCGAGAAAACGCCATAGCGGCAGCACGTACTTCTCCTGATTTGACTGCTGCTTGATCTGCACCTTTTACATTTAATGTAGTGACAGGATCCGCCTTTTTAGATTGGTAGAGATCAAAGTTATAGGCGCCAAGATGCCATCCTTCAACGAAAGCCGTGACTGCTTCGTCTACAGACGACCATTTTTGCGCTAGCTGATCTGCTTGAATCGAAGCAGAATGTACCTTTTGTGCCGCAAGCTTGCGAGAGATTTCACCTGCAATACTGCGAATTGCATCTACTGCTTTCCATTCTTTATTTTTTATAACGACTAACTGTTTTCCCTCATGTACAAACGTGGAAAATTCTTCGGCTTGATTGTCGACAAATTGCTTCACCAAGAGGTTCTTCGTTATTTGTCCATCTGTTGAGAATAAAATTTCTACATTAATTTGCATAGCTATACTAGCTCCCTTCACTATTTCGGTTTCCTAAATAGTTTATCACTTTTTACCTGATAGCGCTAAGAAGAGAGTGGCCAGCGGTCCTAAAAATAAAGAAAGTATAAACCAGTTCAATCCACTTCTGTTTTTCCCCTGAGCCAATACGGCATTGATTAAAGCTAATGTCCCCCATCCTACGAAATATCCTTCATTCATTTTTCATCACCCCGTTATGTAGTTGTATCGTATACATACGATTTGCCTAACAGGTTAGTTTCATTAATAACGGTTAACGCAAAAAAAAAGGAACATCCGTGATGTCCCTAGTATTTTGCATGAATTTATTAGCTACCTATTGATGTCGGTGCGTTATCCTCAGTCGCATTTCGGTAGTTTTGATTACCGACCTTAGCTCTAACTTCTTCTTCTGTTAACGGTGTTGGAATTTCGTGATCTGCCAATACTCTGTTTTCAAGTGGCACTTCTACGTTCTCCATGGCAGCATTCTTTGCATCCATTTCACGTCCATATTGCTCACGTTGTTCTGCAGTTGTCTGTTGTTCTTTTGATAAATCAGCCACTACATCACCTCAACCTCATGTTTTTACTTATCTTTCCCGATATTTGCTATACTAAACCTACAAAGAGAAGTAGGAGGAGAGGGATAACGTGACAACGATTTTAGTGGATGCAGATGGCTGTCCGGTAATTAATGAAACGATCGGAATTGCGAAAGAATACGGCCTACCTTGTGTATTAATATGTGACACTGCACATGAAATGCATCGGGAAGGCGCTGAGACGATTACTGTTTCCAAAGGTGCCGACGCAGTCGATTTTGTATTGGTGAACCGTATAAAAAAGGGGGATATCGTCGTCACTCAAGATTATGGATTGGCTGCTATGGCGTTGGCGAAACAAGGTTTGCCTCTTGATCAGAACGGTAGATGGTATACCAATGACAATATTGATCAATTACTTGCAGCACGTCATAAAGCACAGAAAATCCGCCGAGCAGGAGGTCGTTTACGCGGCCCCAAAAAACGAACTGCTGAACAGAATGAAGGATTCGTTTCCAGTTTGCGTGAATTATGTAAAACAATTCAGCCTTAAATTAGTCTACATAATAAACAGAGACTACAAGTACTACTTGCGGTCTCTGTTTATTATCTTCACGGCTTTACTTGAATAACTAAAACGTCTGAATCCTCTACCGCATGCAAACTATGTCTTTCTAGCGGCACCATATGCAAGACGTTATCTGGCGTTACATCAATCGGCTCGCCTTCCACTGTGAACCGCACTTTTCCTTTTCGCACGATGATGAATACTTCTTTATTCGCATCATGCTCTGCCACTTCCTCACCTGCACGCAATTGAATATTCATCAAGATTGCATTGTCGACATCCGCCACTTTTTCAATATGTTTTTTCTTATCAGTTAGCTGATTCTTAGTATCGATTACATTCATAACTTCTCTCCCCTTTCAAAGTTTCTTGCATAATCAGTTTATACGATTTCAGTTTACCATAAAAGTGATACGTAATAGAAACAGGCATGATTCCTTAGTGGTTGCACAACGCATCTAACACTTTATAGTTTTCTGCTACCTTAAAAGGGGAATAGTGGGATAGCATGACAACGCCCAATCCATTTTGGATGGTCGAAGTACTGCAGATGTAATAGGAAATTAATCTACTATACTTAATTCTATCTTTAAGACAAGTCCTTCACTTCCATTGCATATAGTTTACGAGAAGCTACGCCATAATTTACTGCTCGCGCACGCTATTAATTTTATCGGAGGTAACCCTATGCCAATTATTCAATCTGTCAGTACCGTTAGGCCGCCTGTTGATTTACCACAGGAAGAGGCTATGACATTTGCCCGCTCTTTATTTTCGGATTCATTTAAAGATATCGATCGCTTGTTGAAAGTGTTCCAAAACGGTGAAATTGATTCACGACAAGTATGTATGCCGTTGGAATGGTATGCGGAGCCACATGATTTTGAAACAAAAAACAACTTATACATTCAGCACGCCGTGACTCTTGGCAAACGAGCAGTCGAACAATGTCTCACCAATACGACTTCGCTTGAACGTCCGGTGCATGCTGCTGAAATAGACGCGATATTCTTTGTTTCAAGTAGTGGTATTGCCACACCAAGTATCGATGCCCGTCTTATTAATGAATTACCATTTCGACATGATATTAAACGTATCCCTATTTGGGGTCTTGGTTGCGCAGGTGGGGCTTCGGGTATGAGTCGGGCTTTTGATTACTGTAAAGCTTATCCTGAATCGAATGTTCTCGTTCTGGCTATAGAGCTTTGCAGCTTAACGTTTCAACGGGATGATGTGTCGAAAAGTAACTTGGTCGGTGTTTCATTATTTTCCGATGGTGTTGCTTGTGCACTTGTTTCTGGAGAACAGTCTACCGTTAAAAGCACTCGTCCGATGCCGCATATCCGTGCAACATCTTCACGTTTCATGCCCAATTCAGAGGACGTGATGGGCTGGGACATTAAAAATGATGGCTTGCATGTGGTCTTTTCAAAGAGTATTCCAAACGTTATCAAGAGTTGGTTAGGACCCTTCGTGCATCAATTCGTAGAAGATCATGATTTGTCAATGGAAGACGTACAGCATTTCGTTGCCCATCCAGGCGGTAAAAAAGTATTGGATGCTTATCAAAAAGCCTTGGATATGAATCAAGAGCAAACCGCTACGTCGAAAAAAGTATTGCAATATCATGGGAATATGTCGTCTCCTACTGTGCTCTACGTACTCAAGGATTTCATCGAGCAGCAGCCTGCTAAAGGGGAATACGGGTTAATGGCAGCACTGGGTCCAGGCTTCTGTGGAGAACTACTGTTGTTGGAGTGGCAGTGAAATGGGTAGGCTCTTCCTGTTTGTTTTTATCATCGTCGTTATGCAACGATTAGTAGAATTAGTCGTCGCTAATCGTAACGAAAAGTGGATACGCAGTAAAGGCGCAATAGAAATCGGCGCATCCCATTATAAATGGATGGTTCTGATGCATACGGCATTTTTCATTTCCTTGCTAATCGAAGTTCTTGTATTCGATCGTCCCTTATCACCATTCTCAGGTGCCTTTGTTGCAGTCTTCCTATTGATGCAAGTTCTGCGTGTCTGGTGTCTGTTATCATTAGGGAAGTTTTGGAACACTAAAATTCTCATACTACCAGGAGCGAACGTACGGAAAATAGGACCTTACCGCTGGATCCGCCACCCGAACTATGTCATTGTCACAACTGAACTGATTGTCTTACCTTTACTATTCAGTGCATACTTCACAGCGGGTCTATTTTTAATACTAAACATCTGGATGCTGTCCGTTCGCATTCCCGCTGAAGAACGTGCATTGCGGGAGTTTACGAATTATAATGAAGTGTTTTGATAAAAAAAGAATGAAGGCAATTCCTTAATAAACAGGATTTGCCTTCATTCTTTTTTATTAACATGTATATACAAAAATGCTACGCCCGTTACCCGTAAATGGATAGCGTTCGCCAATGCGTTCCTTGTACTTACTTCGTATTTCTATTCTTAACAAGCTTGTCCATCACTATTGCCATCTAGATGTTCTTTATATGCAGGGTGTCCTTTCGTAACGCCCTTCGGATATACTTTACGCAGTTCTGTACAATTCTTAAAATCCTGTGTTTCACCATAGACAGGTATCTTCACAGAATCAGCGGGATATTTCTCACTATCAAAACCTCGGTCTGTTGTATAATCTTCCAACGTCCAGATCCCTATGCCTGATTTCTTGGCTTGTTGCTCCGCTTTTTCAAATGCATCCAGATGCCGTGTGTTAGGTGGATACACATAAGCGACTCTCGCTAATCCCTCTTTCAATAACTGCTCTTGCACACTCTTGCCGTCTATGTAAATATACGCTAATAATCTGCCGTATTTATCGTATTTTCCGCCTACATCAAATTCGATTTCAAGACGTCCTTTTTGCAGTAGCTCTTGGTTACGCACTTTAGCTTGCTGCCCGTAAGGTTGCTTGCCAAGACGGGGATGGTTCGTTTCTGGTGTATCAATTAATAAATACCGTACATTTTCTTCTTTACCTTCATACATAATCTTGATCGTATCACCGTCAATTGTTTTGACTAATTCAACAGGTATAAGACCTTGACGACTCGGTTCTTTTTCCTCATCCTCAAATAGTTCTGGGAAATATATTGCAACTATCGCAACCCCTAAAGCAATCAAGAATGATGTAATCATTTTCTTGCGTTTATTTTGTTTCACTTTGGATGTCGTTTTCTTACTCATCAGGACCTCTTTTCTATAAGCTAAAACCTAAAAAGGCCAAGCCTATCCCCACTATGAACGTTACAAGTGTATAACAAATGGCTTGGAGCTTTTGACCTCCAGCCCAGAACGTCCAAATCTCTTTCATTAACGTAGAATAGGTCGTTAAAGCGCCAGCCACACCGGTTGCAGAGAACAACGTCCAACTGAGTGAAAGATTTGAACCTATAATCCAACCAATGAAGAAGCTTCCAATTGAATTAACAAGTAGCGTTCCATATGGCATACGTTTTCGATTGAGCTTGGAAGATACCTCAAAACGCAATAGCGCCCCTATAAATCCGCCACAACCAACTGCTATGAAATGCCAGATCATACCGTTAACCTCCTAGCAAATGAAAAGCCAAGCGCCGCCATAGCTAGTCCACCTAATAAACTGCTAAAGACGTAGGCAACAGCAAGTCCAAAAAATCCATCACTTAGCAATTCAACTGTTTCTACACTGACCGCTGAAAACGTCGTAAATGCACCAAGGAATCCTGAAGTTATCACTGTCACTGCTAGAGAGCTAAGACTACCCAAAAGACGGGCACGTTCCACTATGTAGCAAAGTATAAACGTACCCATCATATTCACTAAGAATGTAGCGATAGGAAAAGAAGCACTGACGATCAACAGGTGACCGATCAGCAGCCTTGTGCTCGCTCCAAAAGCTCCAGCCACACCTATGTACATACGTTCTCTCATATGTTCACGACCTTATTTCATTCGATAATATATCCTAGCGAGTGAAGTACATTATGGATGAATGATAGTGTATATAAATAGATCCCTCCTTGCTCAGGTGCTTGGATGACATCGTGCTCAACATCTTTCCATCGTTTCCATTGCAGTTCAGATAGATTTTGTGCGAATGCCCACTTGCGTGTGTAATCGGTATTGGTGATTTGATCCGCTTCCCCCGTATGCAGTAATAATGGTACGTCCTGGATAATTAGATCAGGTTGCATAACTGATTTCATAAGCGTCTGTAACTCGCGGTACCAGCCGCCCGTCACAATGGATACATACATTGGATCTTCCGCATATTGCTCCAAGAATTCAGGATTGCGTGATAGAAGTTCAGGCGTGATTTCATGATCCAATGTCATCGTTTGAGACCACTTTGTAAACATTTTCGCACGGATCGGCGGATGATGTTCCAGATGTAGCCAAGGCGATGTGCAAATGACTCCTGCACAATCAATTCGTTCCATCTGTAATAAACGAAGCAAGAACGTAGCACCCAATCCATGTCCAAATAAAAACACAGGCAAATTATCATCTAAACCGCTACGGATCATTTTTTTGATAAATCTCCGGTAATCTCTAAATGCCTCTGCATGCACTTCAACATTTTCTTTGCCGTGACCAGGTAAATCTCCTGCTACGACATGAAAGCCGTCACTTCGAAATTTTTGTATGAGCCATACATATCTTCTATGATGTTCATATGCGTTATGTACAAGAACGATAACACCTTTCGCCTTACCTTCTGCTTCCCACTTCCACAAAGTTACCACTCCTTATTTGACTAGCTTATTCTATCCATTTCTTTCTTATGTTTCACAAATACTAAATGTTTGTTACGATAAATTATACATGATTATTTAGAAATGAGGAGATTTGATTGATTTATCCATACGAAGGTAAATTACCAGAGATTGACCCATCCGTCTATATTGCGGACTATGTAACGATTTCAGGGGATGTAACTATAGGTCCTGAATCGTCTATATGGTTCAATACCGTTATACGTGGGGATGTATCTCCTACTATTATAGGACGAAGAGTAAATATACAGGATTTCTGCTGTCTACATCAAAGCCCAAAGTACCCATTAATTCTTGAAGATAATGTGACGATCGGTCACAAAGTCATGCTCCATAGTTGCACAATTAAAACCGGTGCACTTGTCGGAATGGGCGCTACCGTTCTCGATGGGGCTGAGGTTGGTGAAGGGGCATTCATCGGTGCTGGTAGCTTGGTAACTCCAGGCAAGAAGATTCCGCCTAACACATTAGCAATCGGTTCTCCAGCTCGTGTTGTTCGTGAGTTGACTGATGAAGATCGCGCAGATATGACAAGAATCGTCAATGATTATGCACGTAAAGGTCAATTATATAAAGCCTTGCAAGAAGAGAATTAATTGAAGCACCCGTAATTAGCGGGTGCTTATTTTAATATCGTCTAAATTTTCGCGGACATTTCGAATGTCGTTGCTTATACATCTACTTCTCCACTATATACATAAATTCTACACTCCACTAACATATCATATTTTGAAAGTCTTTTCGTTTGGACTGTTTTTATAAAGGATAAGAGTTTTACTATCTTTATTCTGACCAGTTAAAATTTTTCACACTACTTATGATAGACCAGAAATGTTTCATCTACTTATAAAATTACTAGTTGGCGTTTATTTATATAAAAAAAAGCAGCCCGAGAGCTGCTCTTTGTTGAACTTATTTCCAGCCTACTTCATTCATTAATTCTACAGCTTTCGGATTATACTTACCGTAATCTGCGAAGTCCACTTCTTGTGGTTTGAATGTACCCCATTCAGCCATCACTTCTGGTAATTTCGCTTCTTTATTAACTGGGAACTCAAAGTTTTCTGCCGTGAATTGTTCTTGAGCTTCCACAGTCGTTAAGTACTCAATCAATTTTACTGCATTTTCTTTGTTTTTACTGTGTTTAATCAAGCCAGCACCACTAATATTAATATGTGTTCCTGTAGTTTCCTGGTTCGGGAAAAACACACCAATCTGGTCGAACACTTTCACATCTTCTGCTTCGTCTGAAACAGACATGTGACCTACATAGTAACTATTCATAATCGCAACATCACCAACACCTGCAACGATTGCACGCGCTTGGTCGCGGTCTCCACCTTCAGGTTCGCGCGCCAAGTTATTTACAATACCTTGAGCCCATTCTTTCGCTTTGTCTTCGCCATCAATTGCAATCAATGATGCCATCAATGACTGGTTATACAAGCTATCAGATGAACGAACAAGTAATTTATCTTTCCATTTGTCTGTTGCAAGGTCTTCATAAGTTGATAATTCTTCAGGCTTCACGCGATCTTTTGAATAGACAATCACACGCGCACGAGTAGATAGTCCAATCCATTCGTTGTCTGTGTCGCGAAGCTCTGCTGGTACTGCTTTATCAATTTCTTCAGATTCAATGGGCTGCAAAAGACCTTCTTCTTTTGCTGTGTTCAAGATCCCGCCATCAACCGTAATAAATAAATCAGCAGGTGTATTTTGTCCTTCACGCTTAAGACGCTCAATTAATTCTGGCGCTTTCGCTTCAATCACATTTACTTTAATGCCTGTCTTTTCTGTGAACTCTTCATAAAGAACTGCATCCACGTCATAGTGTCTAGCCGTATAGACGTTTACTTCTCCACCCGTTTTCTTATCTTCTGTTGCATCAGTTGTATCTTCAGCAGGAGTCTCTTCTTTTACTGGTTTGTCCTTTTGTTCCACTTTATCGGAACTTGAGTTACATGCCCCTAGAACTGCTGCAAGCATTAATAGAGCGAATGCCCATAAAAATTTCTTCACATTGATTTCTCTCCTTGTTTTCTCATATACGTTGCATATCTCCAAACGGTAATGAGAATCATTTTCAGTACTAAAGAAATTGTAATACAATATCGAGTATAAGTCTAGTATTCATTTTCTTTTATTTCTATAAATAAAAGGAGAGTATCGGAAATATATCCGATACTCTCTAGTACAAAGTTAAACAGGTATTGATTCTTTGTCCGATCCAATATACGTTGCACAATCAATATAGATCGTTCGATCACAAATTGCGTCCACATCAGCTTGGTCATGCGAGACAAACAGACATGTAATATTTGCCTTTTGCAAGATATCGCGAACTTCCATTCGAATCAATGACTTCAAATTCGTATCCAGATTACTAAACGGCTCATCCATCAACAGGATGGAAGGTGAAGGCGCCAAAGCCCTTGCCAATGCCACACGTTGCTGTTGTCCCCCGCTAAGTTCATGGGGGTAACGTTTGGCAAACTCTTGCAATTGAACAAGTTCCAACATTTCATCCAAACGCTTCTTTTTCTCAGGACGCTTCATCTTGTGTAAGCCAAAGCAAATGTTTTCGCTGACTGTCAGATGTGGAAATAGTGCATAGTTCTGAAACACCATGCCTACACCGCGCTTCTCTGCCTCGATATATGTGTTATCTCCTACAATCAATCTGCCATCGAGTTCGATACTGCCTGCCGTAGGATCTTCCAAACCTGCAAGCAACCGTAGCAAAGTACTTTTTCCACTACCACTCGCACCTACAATCCCTACGATTTCCCCTTTTTTAATCGTAAATGAAAAGCGATCAATGACAGGCTGCTGTTTTTTTGAATATCGAAATGATAAGTTTTGAATGTCTACGAACATTGTTCTCACTTCTCCTCAAATCTTAAAATTATAATCACCGACAAGATGCTTAGACAAATTAATAACAGAGAGGATGGTGCAGCTTCATATATTCTTTCATCAATTGCATATTGATAGGTCCGTGTCGCGAGCGTATCAAAGTTAAAAGGTCGCAACAGTAAGGTCAGCGGTAGTTCCTTCATAATTTCAAGGAATGCTAACGCAAATCCAATTAAGATCGAACCGCGTAATAATGGAAACTCTACTTTCCAAAATGTGTATGTCATACTTCGTCCTAGTAAGAATGAAGCTTCACGATAAGATGGCGGTACTTTTGTATAACCTGACTCAACCGAGTTGAATCCTTGCGCCATAAACCGAATAACGTATCCTGTGATCAGCATAGCGATCGACATACTTAATACGAGTGAGCCCGATTCTACACCTAACAGTTTCGGATAAATAAATGCCAGTTTCTCATCTAGCGTAATAAATAAAGCAAGTACGCCAATTGCGACGACTGCTCCTGGCACCGCATAACCGGACGTCATAATACGCGCAAGTAAATTTGACGAAGCGGATGGATACAAGTTAATCGTACGGGCAGCCAAAATCGCAAAGAAGCTTATAATCAATGCACCGATGAGGGCGGCCACTAGACTATTGGTTATTAAAGTGATGAAGTCTGCGCGCCATACTTTTTCATATGTTTTTAGTGACCAATAGATCAGTTGAACAAAAGGAATTAAAAAGGCACTGAGGAATACAATAGAACAAGAAAGGAATGCTAGCCAAGCAGTCCACCCACGTAATTTTTTACGTGCGAGTGGTCTGCTTTGTGTCACGTTTGTATCATACTTCCGACCTTTTCGTAAAAAGCGTTCGAGCATGAAAATCCCTAATATAATGACGAGCAACCAAGCAGCTAAACGCATAGCCGCATTGATATCATACATCCCGAACCACGTCTGGAAAATCGCCGTGGAAATCGTACGTACGCCAAAGAAACTGGCTACGCCATAATCACTTAACACTTCAAAGATGACGAGCATCGATCCTGCGATGATGGCAGGTCGCGCAATAGGTAATCCCAAACGGAAGAACATTTGGAAACCATTCAATCCAAGAGTTTTAGCACTCTCAATATACGATGCGCTTTGTTTTTCAAAATAATTGAGCGCAATCATATACACATACGGGTAAAGGAATAATGTGAGAACAAAAACCGCTCCACGCAATGACATGATCTCGATCGTGCCCGGTGTGAATTGATAATCAAAATAATTACGGAACAACGATTGAATGACGCCAGTATAGCTTGTCATTGTACTGTATGTATAAGCCGCTATATAAGGCGGTATAGCCAAAGGTATAATCAACAGCCATTTAAACTGTTTCCGTAATGGAAATTCATAGGCCGCGACAATCCAGGCCAGTACTAATCCGATGGTCGTCGAGAGGAACCCGACAGATCCAACTAAAATCACTGACCCTCTTACATAGTCAGCAAGCAAAAATTCTTTAATATGTTCCCAGTTTTCGCCTGTCGGCTGGAAGAAACTCAGTACAACATAGGCGACCGGCATAATAATGACGAGTGCACCAAGCATTGTAATGATGAACCAGCTATTTGCCCGACGACGAATCTCTCTTAGCCATATAGATGTTTTCATATACTATAATACCAACTTTACTACGCCCGATGGCGGTTATGGTGTACGTTCATGATGACTTAAATAATATAAGTCACACTCAAGTATATACAAACTCTCTGTACATTCCAATGTTTTCACAAGAATTCAACAAATCTTTACTGTTGACGTTCGCCAAAATAATACATGATTATCGAGTAGGATTACACAGTGAATATGTTTACAGTGAGACTTCGTATATAAAAATGAAGACAAACTCTTTTAACGGAGTTCGTCTTCCTGTGAAAATACACGATCAATTTTCTGTTCTAAGCCAGTTTCTCATTTTCCTTTCTAAAGAAACCGAAAATACCTACTGTTTGTACGATATTGGTAAATGCTTGCGGATCCGTCTCATTGATAATCCGTTCCAAGTCATATAGTTCATATCTTGTGATCACGACATACAGCATGTTCTTATCTTCTTTAGAGTAAGCACCTTTAGCGGGGAGTATAGTAATTCCACGCACCATTTGACGATGGATTGCTTGTTGAAGATCGTCTGCTTTGTGCGTGATGATCATCGCAGTTACTTTTTCATGTCGCGTATGAATCATGTCAATCACTGACGTAGTAACGTATAACGCAACCATTGTGTAAAGTGCGTTTTCCGGTTCATATAGAATCCCAGCGAATACGATAAGAATACCGTTTAACACTAGAAAGTATACACCGATTGGTTTATCCTGCATGCGAGAAAGAATCATCGCCACGATGTCCATTCCGCCAGTAGATGCACCTAGCTTTAGGGATATCCCTACACCAACACCTGCCAGTACCCCGCCAAATACCGCATTCAGCATAATATCTTCTGACATAGAACGCAGTGGCAATAATTCAAGGAATAGTGTAGTGAACGCAACGGATAATATACTATAAATAGTGAAACCTTTTCCTACTTTAAACCAACCCAGAATAAAGACCGGTATGTTGAACAGTAATAATAAAATACCTGTACTAATTGTCATGCCTAAGTGGTCTTTTAAAACACTTGATACTAACTGGGCTGCACCCGCAAATCCACTCGCATAGACATTTGCATTGATGAGAAAGAAATTTAATGATAGAGCCATAAGTAGCGATCCAAAAATAACTACCGTCACTCGTTTTGCTTCAATGAAAAACATAGCGACCTCCTCTGGTAAATAACAATTTAATGCACGAACTAGATTATATCTATTCTTACCTCATAATGGTACCCCTAAGCATCATTGGTTTTAAAAAAGCCGTTACGAATAGAACTATTCACTTTTTCATTTTGCCATTCCACTATCAAGTTATTAAGAATGTACTATAAAGCATAAGTCCCTATTACACTGCCAAAACGATATACACATTTAGTAGAGCAGTCCGAAAGTTCCAACTATGGTTTATACGGTTTAATTCGAGATCATAACGGCTATATTTAGAGGGGGAATCAAGGAGGAAATGCACGATGAAAACAAACAAAAAAGTAAGTGAATCAAAGCGAGACAAAATGATTGAAGAGCTCGTTTCAAATGGGGTATTTAAAATTGATGGGAAACAACTGTACGAATTACCGCTTCAATTATTAATGCAAGAATATGAAGCATTCGGTCAAACTGACATTCAAATGTAATGAAAAGTAGACGTGCCAAATATGGCATGTCTCCTTTTCATTTACGCTAAGCAATCACACGACCATTGTGAATAGGATTTACCTGGCCGAGTGGTTTAATGTTAATCATCAGGAACAAAATCTCTTATTCAAAAAGAGTCAATGGTATTTTACTATTCTCTACACTCTTGCTCGTTAATGCTATGTGTCACATTAAACGGAGCTTTCTAACTGACAGAAACACTTTAAACAAATAGAATAGCTAGTAAAATCCCATTTGCATTGGTAAACCCCCGCCACTACTACCTGGCAAATAGAAAAACTGAAGAACCCCCTTTATTGGCTTGCTCTTCAGTCCTAAATAAATTGTATTCAATTATTAGCGATGTAATCTTTTTTCCACATCGTCTACGATGTCTTGTACAGAATTGCCTTCAATGCTCACCACGGGAAAGTCGAATTGGTCGATGTTGACGTCGCTCAAGGCACGGATTACGCCCATGTCATAGCCGCTTAGACGTTCATCACTTGCGAACATCGTCACTTCATGTCCTTTTTCCTCTAGTGCTTGTTTCACATCGTCAAATGGTACTTCTACAGCTATTTTCGCCATATTCCATTCCTCCTCAAAATACTACATGTATTTGGATAATACTTTATAATTTCCCGCTCTTACTTAAATTAAACATGGCTTCTTGTGATATGTTTATAAAATAGTAATAGTAAAACGATTTTTTTTTTGTGGTAAATGGGTATTTTACAGTTTAAGCTATTGAATTATTACACATAGAAGAATTTATAGAAGGAGTCGACGTGATATGTTCGGTTTAGCAGATCTCCTTAGCTTGGTAATTTCTTGTTTCATCATTTTACCTGTCGTTACATTTATAAGGGAAGCTGGCTATTTTATTATTAGTGGTCTTTTCGGTGTAAATAATGCCAGATTGACCATTGGGTCTGGACCCAGGCTCTTTAAATTCGGTGTATTTGATATACGTAAATATTATCATATAAATAGCTGGTTTACTTTTGATTCAGTCAAGAGAAAAAGTAATTTTGCTTATATATGCATATATGCTGGGCCGATTTTGATTAACGTTGTCGTGGCGCTCACAATAAATGCGCTCATTGCAAATGGTTTTTTTGAAGAGTCCAAAACATTTTGGAGCCGTTTTATATTCTACGCCTTCTATTTCGTTTTATTTGACTCCATTCCCATGAAAACCGTAAATGGGAAACCGAATAACGGTATGATTATTTATGAACTTCTACGATATGGCAAACGAATTGACTTCAATGAAGACCCCTTTATTCTCGGCACGACAGAGGCGGAAGAAATGTATCAAGAAGAAATGGATAAAATTGAAAAGGTAAAAGAAGAAATTAAAGAAGAAATCATACAAAACGATAGTTCCTCACCTGACAAGAAAGGATGAAGTAAAATGATTGTACGTGAACACGAGAAGTCATTCAGCTTCGTCCAACAACATCATCATGGACAACTTGCTGGAGAATTAATGGAACACTGGAAAAAGGATATGTTTCCTGATGATCAATGGCGTCATTCCGTATTAACTGCCATTCGTAACCACGACATCGGCTGGGCTCCTTTTGATAAACAACCTTTTTGGAATGATGCGAAATCGGCACCTTTTCGATTCACAGATTACCCACTTCTTCCAAAAACAGTACTTTATCGCCAAGGAATCGATGAAGTAGAAAAGCTTGATCACTACGCAGCAATGCTTTGTAGTTTTCATTATGAACAGTTTATACAGGGTAACGATAAAAAAGAAGCTAAGCAATTTATCGAGGGTGAACTGAATCGTCGTGAACGATTATGTAAAGAAGTCGAAGGTTTTGATAAGGAACTTTTTGAAATGCATTTTGCTCTGCTTCAGCTTGGAGACAACTTTTCCTTATATTGTTGTGTGAATGATCCAGGTGTCGACAAAGCGAATGAACATATATTCTTTCGTGATGGTATTCCTTCTACTGGTATTTTCCCTTCATTACCGATAGGACGAATTGGGATATACTTTGCAGATCAGCACACTATTAAAGTGGAGGGTTTTCCATTTAGCTATTCTTTTGATATTGAAGTAAAACAGAAGACAATCTTGAAAAAAGATATAGAGGATAAAGGATTGCAAAGGGCTTATGAAGAGGCAGACTATGAAATGATTCCTTTTCGTATTTCACCGGCAAAGAATTAAAAAGTGCAGAAAAAAGGAAATGATTCCTCTTTCTGCACTCATTACTTTATTGCTTCACACGTACTGTACTCGCAAGATCTTTCAACGCTTCCACTTTATCTGTCTGCTCCCATGGCAATTCGATATCAGTGCGGCCAAAGTGACCGTATGCTGCCGTTTGTTTGTAGATTGGACGACGTAGGTCAAGCATTTTAATAATTCCTGCCGGTCGAAGGTCAAATAATTCACGTACGAACTCTACTAATTGAGTCTCCGATAGTATACCGGTATCAAATGTATTGATCGAGATAGAAACCGGGCTAGCTACTCCAATAGCATACGCCAACTGAACTTCACAGTGCTCAGCCAGTCCAGCTGCAACGATGTTCTTTGCCACATAACGCGCTGCGTAAGAAGCCGAACGGTCCACTTTCGTAGCATCTTTCCCCGAGAATGCCCCGCCACCATGACGGGCATATCCACCATACGTATCAACGATGATTTTACGTCCAGTCAATCCAGAGTCTCCTTGAGGGCCACCAACGACAAAGCTGCCAGTAGGATTAATGAAGTATTTAGTATGCTCGTCCAATAAGTTCTTTGGAACGACTGCATCAATAACAACATTCTTTATATCCTGCTCGATTTGCTCGAGTGTTGCTTCAGGGTGATGTTGTGTGGAAATAACGATTGTGTCAATTCGCACAGGATTATTATCTTGGTCATATTCTACCGTTACTTGTGTTTTACCGTCAGGACGTAAATAGGAAATAAGTTCTTCTTTACGAGCTTGTGCCAGGCGTTGTGCCAATTTATGAGACAGGCTGATTGGCAGAGGCATTAATTCTGGCGTTTCATTACATGCATATCCAAACATCAGGCCTTGGTCTCCTGCACCGATTGCCTCTAATTCTTCATCAGACATAGAGCCTTCACGTGCTTCGAGTGCCACATTGACACTTGCAGCGATTTCGGGTGATTGCTCATCAATGGAAGTAAGTACAGCGGACGTTTCGTAATCGAAGCCGTATTTCGCACGAACATACCCAATTTCTTTAACAGTGTCGCGAACGACTTTTGGAATATCCACATACGTTGTCGTAGTGATTTCTCCCATTACTAATACGAGTCCAGTCGTTATACTCGTTTCACATGCCACACGCGCATTTGGATCTTCCGTTAGGATCGCATCTAAAATTGCATCTGAAATTTGGTCGCACATCTTGTCAGGATGGCCTTCTGTAACTGATTCTGATGTAAACAGTCGACGGTTTGTCATGTTATTTCCCCCTATATTAAGCATCATGATACGGTACTCTCATAAGTCCCTGGTAAAGTTCCACGCCTAGACGTCAAGCATATACCATAAGGATTCAGGGCTAGACAATATAAAAAGCCCTCCACTCATATTCAATCCATGAGTAAAAGGCAAAATTTCACGCGCAGCACCTTTCACTCTTATCGTCCAAGGAATTAAACCTTGCTTCAGGTTTGGCACCTTCGCGTTAGACTTACGTCTATTGCAGGTTGCCGGGTTTCACAGGGCCTGTACCCTCCACCAACTCGGGATAAGAGTATCCGTTCATGTCACATCGTATTAAAAAGTTTGGATTTTGTCAAATTATTTCTTCCAAATCACTTGAGTTTTCCATTAGTATAGATTAATATTCTTAATGTGTTATACTATTTACGAATTAGGATATTCTTAGTAAGATAAAAATAAATCGACTACGCAAAGGACGGTATGTAAACATGATATCTGCAAAAATTGATGATAGTTTAAAAAGTCTTCTTAGTGGAAGCAACGTGACGATCCAAGCGTCTGTGGCAGAACTAACGGAAAAAGCAGTGGCAAGAGGCGAAGCTAAACTTTCTGCTGACGGTGCGATCACTGCTCGTACAGGTAAATATACAGGACGCTCACCTAAGGACAAATTCATCGTTGAAGATGCAGTGTCTAAGGATAAAGTAGATTGGGGTAGCACAAACAGTCCGATTTCAGAGGAGATCTTTGATTCATTATACACAAAAGTCATTGAACATTTGAAGAAAAAAGACGAATTGTTTGTTTTTAAAGGATTTGCAGGAGCAGATAAAGACTCCCAATTGTCTATCCAGGTTATTAATGAATTAGCTTGGCAAAATCAGTTCGTTCACCAACTATTCATCCGTCCAACTGAAGAAGAATTGAAAGCACATGAATCGCAATTCACCATTTTGGCAGCCCCTTCATTTAAAGCGGATCCAAAAGTGGATGGCACAAACTCTGAAACGTTCATCATTTTATCGCTTGAAAAGCGAATTGTCTTAATTGGTGGAACAGAGTACGCTGGGGAAATGAAGAAATCTATTTTCTCTGTTATGAACTACTTACTACCCGAGCAAGATATCCTATCCATGCACTGTTCAGCAAACGTTGGAGAAGAAGGCGATGTTGCTTTGTTCTTTGGTCTATCTGGAACAGGTAAAACTACGCTTTCGGCAGATGCTGACCGTAAACTTATTGGTGACGATGAGCACGGCTGGTCTGATAATGGCGTGTTTAACATTGAAGGTGGATGTTACGCAAAATGTATTAACCTTTCTGCTGAAAAAGAACCTGAAATTTTCGGAGCCATTCGTTTCGGTGCTGTTTTAGAAAACGTAGTACTAGATGAAGAAACGCGCATTCCCGATTATGATGATAAATCATTAACTGAAAACACACGTGCTGCATATCCAATCGAAAACATTGATAATATCGTGACACCATCTGTTGCTGGTCATCCGAAGAACATCATCTTCCTTACAGCTGATGCTTCTGGCGTATTGCCTCCGATTTCTATTCTTTCAAAAGAACAGGCAATGTATCACTTCTTGAGCGGTTTCACTTCCAAACTTGCTGGAACTGAGCGTGGAATCACTGCTCCTGAACCAACATTCTCTACTTGCTTCGGTTCACCGTTCCTCCCACTCCCTGCAGCAACCTATGCAGAGATGCTTGGAAAGAAAATAGATGAGCATGGTTCAAAAGTATTCCTCGTGAATACAGGATGGACTGGCGGAATCTATGGTGTAGGTTCACGTATGAACTTAGGCTATACACGTACGATGGTACGCGCAGCAATCGCTGGTAAGTTGGATAATATAGAAACAAAGAAGAACGAAATCTTTGGATTAAATATGCCCCTTGAAATCGAAGGTGTGCCAAGCGACGTTCTACACCCTCGTGATGCTTGGGAAGATCCACAAGAATACGATAAAGAAGCAAACCGTTTGGCTGATGCTTTCCGTGAAAACTTCAAGAAGTTTTCTCATGTTTCCGAAGACATCGCAATCAAAGGCGGACCACCTGTCATTAAATAATGTCATACGAAAGGGGCTGACCAATCTGGTCAGCCTCTTTTTGCGTCTTTATTGTAATCACATAAAAGCTAGCAAATGTTCATCATTGCCGCTTCATCCAATTTACTGCTTCTTTCACAAGCAGTCGATTCATTTCAGGAGGAATATAATGCGTATAGCCTTCCAAGTACCAAGTTTCAAACTCTTTATCCGCATCACGTAATGCATTCTCTAACAATATTGCCTGTTGGAAAGATACATTCGTGTCAAGAGTCCCGTGGATAATCAGTGTCGGAATATCGATATTCTCTATCTGGAATAGTGCCGACCTTTCACGATACGCATCCGGTTGATTATTCGGCGTGCCACCGATGACACGTTTCATCATACGCCGCATATCCTGTCGCTCTTTGTACGTGAAGACCACGTCTGAAACTCCAGCCCATGTCACCATAGAAGTTAAATCATCGCGGATTATAGCTGTCCATAATGCCATAATACCGCCTCTGGAAAATGAAAATAGATGAATGCGATCTGAATTGACTGCACTTTGCTGTTTAAGTACTTCCACTCCCGTCACTGCGTCATTGCGATCCTCTCCAGCGAATTCATCCTTTCCTTCACCGCCACGATTACCACGATAATAAGGAGCGAATACTACCAGTCCATGCGATGCAAATTGTGCGATACGCGCTGGTCTAACCATCCCTACATGTTGGATGCCGCCGCGTAGATAAAGCAATCCATCATACCGTCCTTTTGCTTTTGGTGTTGCCAAAAGTCCTTTTACAAGCAAGTTGTCAGAACTATACGTGATTTCTTCCAATCTAACATGGGGGTTTGGGGAGGGATAGTCTTTCCTCCGTATGATTTTACCATCAGATTGTTCTATCATTCGCTTCTACCCACTTCCTAAGTTCACCCATTCCGCGGTCTTTCATGTGAAAGCTGAGTTCAGTACAAGCATCTAGTTCAGCGTCTGTCATCCATACTGCACCTTCTGTTTCCATTAATGTAAAGTCTTTTTCTACATGTGTTATATCTCCTGTGAAAACGGTCTTGCAAAAAGGTGGGTCAGTAAAGACAACATACTCTGCAAATGAATGAATATTTTCTATAGTGACTCCTGTTTCTTCCATCGTTTCACGAATAGCCGCTTGTTCAATTGTCTCTCCTGATTCCGCTTTTCCACCGGGAAACTCAATTCCACGTATTTTATGTTTGGTCAATAACCAACGATTGTCGTCCTTAATCATTATGAGCACATGGCGGGATTCAATATGATGTGGATTAGGTTCAAAAGTCAATTCAACATGGGCTCCTTGTAAATCTTCAAATTTCAGCAATATGAATCACGTCCTTTCCCTTAGTGTAGCGGAAAGGTAAGCGAGGAATCAACGAAATAGCGGCAGTTTCTCGATAAAACGTTTTGACTCGTCATCGGTAAATTCATGAATCAAAGCAAAGACCTTTTTCAATCGGACATCCAATTTATCATTGTCTTTATCATAGTGATATTGCGCATACGGTACATGTGAGCGGAGAAAGTTTTGGAATTCTAGTTGTTCCATTTGGGAAAATAATTTTTCGAATATAGGATATACTTCTCTTGTTACTTCTACTTTGTATTCCCATGTCGAAGAGTGAGGATCTGTGAGTACTAATTTGTTATTAAGTGATATATACATCGGGTATTTTTCTTCTATCATAATCATCCTACTTTCTTTTTTACGTAGGATGCCTCATAAAGAAAAAAATATTCTGCAACAAAGAGGCTGGGACAAAACATTAAAAAACAGTCCGTTCCTCTACGCTACACTCTTGATTACTAACGAATTAAACTTTATAAATACATTTTAGTGAATTAAAAAAGGTATGAAAGTGTCTTCTCCTTCATATCTTTTGAGGTTGTGTCCCAGCCTCCTTAAAATTAAATTCCTTGATCTTGTTCTTCATACACTACTTTTTCAACTGCCAACGCCACGTTAATGTGTACGTTTGGATCTAATGGATGCGGGACTAAATCGTCACGCTTAGTGCTATCGACAATGGCCAATGCTGCAGCGATCAGCATGGGATACGTAATGGCTTTCGCATTTGCATTTAATGCGCCACGAAAGATGCCCGGAAAGCCTAGGACGTTATTGACTAGACGACCATCCGCCGCATAGGCTGCGCCTGCTTCCAAAGCGATTTCCGGAGTGATTTCTGCGTTGGGGTTAGATAAAGCCAAAATGATTTGACCTTTACGAATCATTTCTGGCTTGATGAGATTAGCAACACCAGTTGTCGCAATGACTACATCGCATGTCTCCATGATTTCTTCCATTGTTTCAACGACGGTCCCACCGTGCTTCGCTAACATCTCTTTCGCATGGGGATTAGGATCGGTTCCTTTCATTTCCGCTACACCATATGCCATAAACATACGACTGATTGCTAAGCCTGCTGCGCCTAAACCAATTTGTCCAACTGAAGCATTAGCCAAATCCACTTCAACATGCTTGCATGCTGTGAGCGCTGCTGCCAATGCTACGACTGCTGTACCGTGCTGATCATCATGCATAACAGGGATCGGTAATTCTTTTTTCAAACGCTCTTCGATTTCAAAGCAATGCGGGGACCCGATATCTTCTAGTAAAATTGCACCAAATCCTTGATGGATATGTTTGATCGTTTCTACGACTTCATCGGGATTGCTCGTATCAAGTAAAATGGGAATCCCACTAATACCGACGAATTGATCAAACAAGACAGCTTTTCCTTCCATAACAGGCATACCCGCTACAGGACCAATATCTCCAAGCCCTAAAATAGCCGTACCATCCGTCACGATTGCCACTGTATTAGAAATACCTGTGAAATAATTTGCCTGTTCCGGGTCTTCTTGGATCGTTTTGCAAACACTTGCCACACCCGGTGTATACACTCTCCGTAAATCCGCCAGAGAACGGATTTCATGAGTGGCTTTCATATGAATTTTTCCGCCTTCATGCATTTGCAATACATCATCTGTAATCGCTTGAACTTTAATACCTTGTTTCAAGTTTTCAATCGCCACCACGATTTCAGCCAAATGTGCTTGGTCATTACATTGCAACGCGATTTCTTTAATCGTAGAAAGCGTTCCTACTTTAATCGTCTGGATGTCACCAATATCTCCATTTAGTTGACCGATTGCCATAGTTACCTTGCCAAGATTCCCCGGTTTAGAAGGTGTTTCGATAATTAAATTACGCAAATACTGTCCTTGAGCCATCTTCAATATACCCCCTACTATGTTTTAGTATATTTTACAGTATTTCTGCCTACTTCCATAAAAAAAACACACATCTCTACTTATTCAAGATGTGTGCCCTTCATTCAAGCCTTAATATCAATTGAAACGCCCTTTGTTGGATGCGCTACAGATTGGTTTTCAAGGCCGTTCAGCATATCATTCATAGCAGAAGTCTCCATTGAAAGAGCCTTGTTCATAACGCTCATTTGAACGGTTGATTGCAAGCTTCTCAACTGGCTGGACATAATTGAATGGATATCCATATCGTTCAACTCCTTCCTGGTATTCACTTCCTACTATCGGTTGCTATTTTGTTAATTGAAGGTTTTACTCGTTTGTTTCACCGAGAAATGCGTTTAACATCCACTGATGCTTCTCCACGCTCTGATAAACTGCATTTAACATATCTTCTGTCATATCATCTGAATCCTTCGATGCAAGTTCCATACCCTTTTTCAATGATTTCATTACTTTGTCAAAATCATCTACTAACGTTTGCACCATTTCATTCGCTTTTTCTGTGCCTTTTGCTTCGTCGATCACAGATTCGGATAAATGCTGCGATAATGTTGCAGTTGGTTCACCGCCCAAAGTCAGTACGCGTTCCGCAATTTCGTCCATATGCACTGTTGCTTCATTATATAATTCCTCAAATTTGGCGTGTAATGTGAAGAATTGATTTCCTTTTACATACCAGTGGTAGTTATGAAGTTTCGCATACAACACCGACCACGTAGATACTTGTTTGTTTAATTCCTGAATTAGTTCCTTAGACATAAAAAAAACACTCCTCTAATCGTTTTATGCTTCTCTCTTTTCATTTACCACTTATATAGGTAAACTAAACCTTATTACGTCAGAAGGTGATGGATATAGTGAAGAAAGCATTTATACAACTGATCCGGTTCTACCAAAAATTTATTTCCCCCCTATCACCGCCGTCATGCCGATTTCATCCCACTTGTTCACACTACGGAGTGGAAGCAATTGAGACGCACGGAGCACTCAAAGGTAGTTGGCTTGCGGTAATGCGGATTTTAAAATGTCATCCATTTCATAAAGGCGGATTTGATCCGGTACCTCCAAAAAAATCAGATACTAAATAATCCGTACTAGGTTGCAAACATACATCATATCTTGTATGATGAGAAAACAATCTAAATAGTAATCATTCCGATTACGTCACGGAGGCTTTTTGAATGAAAAATCGTATACTACTGCTGGCAGCCACTTTGCTGCTAGTATTAAGTGGTTGTAACAATAGTACAACTACTGAACCGGATGATACGTCATCCGAACAATTACTCGTTTACACTACAGTTTACCCATTACAATACTTCACTGAGCGGATTGGTGGAGAGTATGTTGACGTGAGATCCATCTATCCGCCTGGAACAGATGAGCACGTGTTTGAACCTACGCAGAAAGATATGATGACCTTAGCAAAAGGGGATTTATTCTTCTATGTTGGGCTTGGACTTGAGGGTTTTGTGCAAAAAACAGAAAAAACATTGCAGAATGAAGAGGTTCGATTTGTTCCAATCGCTGATTATATTGATTTCGAGGAATTGGAAGAGGGACATTCCCATGAACACGGAGAAGATGCGCATGATGAGCACGGACATGAAGACACGGTGGATCCACACGTTTGGATATCTCCTTATCTCAGCACGAAGCTCGCGGAAAAAATTACGCAAGAGTTATCGGATGAATTGCCTGAACATGCAGAGTTATTCAAGAAAAACTTTGAGGTTTTATATGATGAACTAGAAGAATTGGATCGCGAATTTAAAACCATGGCAGATGAAGCGCCAAACAAAACATTCTTTGTGTCTCATGCAGCATTTGGCTACTTGGCAGACGCTTACGGGTTACAGCAACTTGCTGTATCTGGTCTTGATTCTCAGAATGAACCTTCACAAAAAGAACTAGCTTCACTTGTAAAAGATGCAAAAGAACAAGACATCCAGTATATTTTATTTGAACAAAACGTCAGCTCGAAGTTAGCTGAAGTCATCAAAAAAGAACTGAATGCCGAAGCTCTTACTTTGCATAATTTGAGTGTCCTAACTGAAGAAGATATTCAGAAGGAAGAAACGTACTTTACTCTCATGGAACAGAATCTGAACGTACTAAAAAAAGCATTAGGTGACTAACAGTGGATGCAAACTCCACTGTTTTTTTATAACCATTTTTTCAATTCGAACCGCATTAATTTATTCGATGCATTCCGCGGCAGTCGCTCCACAAAGCGAAATTCACTCGGTAATTTATAACGTGCTAGACGCTGGGAACAGAATTCTACTAATTCTTCCGTGTCAGCTGAGCCAACGAGAAATGCGACGGGTACTTGCCCCCACTGCGGATCTTCTTTACCACATACGCCAGCTTCCCTAATAGCAGGATGCGCTAGCAATACATTTTCAATCTCGGCAGGATACACATTCTCCCCACCTGAAATAATTAAATCAGCACGTCGATCCACAATGAATAAATAGCCTTCTTCATCAAGATAGCCAGCATCCCCTGTAGCAAGCCAACCGTCTTCGGTCAGCGGACTGCGTGTACTTTGACTTCCGATGTAACCCGGCGTCACGTGAGGGCCTTTTATGAGCACTTCTCCTACTTCACCTGGTTGAACGGCATCTTTAATTGAAATTTTATTAAAAAATAACGGTTTACCCGCTGAACCTACCTTTCGCGTTGCATCTGCTTTTCCAAGTGTCGTCGTTTGCGAACAGGTTTCAGTCATACCATATGTCTGAAGTATCGGTAGTCCACATGCAGTCGCGCGCTCCAAATAATCCAGTGGCACGGGTCCGCCACCAACGAGCATAGTACGAAATTGAGGATGCGCTTTGTTATGATCTGCTTCCATCACACGGACAATTTGATCCAACGTCAAGGCAACGACCGAAATGGCTGTTACATTTCCCGCAACAATGTGTGCAGCAGCTTCTTTTGCATCAAATTTTTCGTACAAGCGCATTTCCATTCCGTAGATAACTGCGCGAATGACAATCGAAAGTCCACTGATGTGGAATAAAGGCATCATGCACAGCCAGGAATCGTTATCGGTCAACCCAAGATTCAGCGCAGAAGCAAGTGCGCTCGACGTATGATTGCCTGCTGTCTGACGAACTCCTTTAGGCACACCTGTAGTGCCTGAAGTATACATAATCGATAGCGTCTGATCTTCAGTCCACTGTTCTAGCATGACGAACTCTTTTCGTTCGGACTTTCGAACTGCTGAATAAGATAAGCTCTCGATATCATCTACATTCGGATGGATCTGTATGTGATCATCAACAAGTACAAGTTTTGCTTCGGAATCGCGGACTTGCCAGTGTAATTCTTGTTCTGTCAGCCGATTGTTCAGACAGACTACCTCCACACTTAATAACCAGCATGCATGGACGAATAGTACCGTTTGTTCATTGGAGTGGCTTAGCAGCGCCACCCTACTCTCTGACTGAACACCGAGATGATGAAGTTGTTGTGCGATTTCAAGGGATTGCTCATATAGTTCCTGATAAGACCAGTGTCCTCGTTCGGTAACTAAAGCGGACGCTTCAGGTGTCAATTTGGCCCGTTGCGCAAGCCAATTTGGGATCATCATAGCTATCTCCTCCAATTAAAGTTAACATAATGAAAAAGCTGCCCAAGATAGGCAGCTTTCATTTATTTAAGGGAAACGTGGGAATTGATCGAAGTCTGGTTTACGCTTTTCTTTAAACGCATCGCGTCCTTCTTTCGCTTCATCCGTTGTGTAATAAAGCAATGTAGCGTCTCCAGCTAATTGCTGAAGTCCAGCCAAGCCGTCTGTATCTGCATTCATTGCCGCTTTCAAGAAGCGAAGTGCAGTTGGACTCTTACCTAGCATTTCTTCACACCATTGAACGGTTTCGTCTTCTAGCTGTTCATAAGGAACCACTGTGTTGACTAAGCCCATATCGAGTGCTTCTTGCGCGTCATATTGACGGCATAGGTACCAGATTTCACGTGCTTTTTTGTGACCAACAATGCGTGCAAGATATCCTGAACCGTATCCCGCGTCGAACGAGCCGACAGTAGGTCCTGTTTGTCCGAAACGTGCATTGTCTGCAGCAATCGTCAAGTCACATACTACATGTAACACGTGACCGCCACCGATTGCGTATCCCGCCACCATTGCGACAACTGGCTTTGGAATAACGCGAATCAAGCGTTGAAGATCTAAAACGTTCAGGCGTGGAATTTCGTCGTCACCAACATATCCACCGTGACCACGAACCGATTGATCGCCTCCTGAACAGAAAGCTTTCTCTCCTTCACCAGTTAACACGATAACTCCAATTCGTTGATCATCTCTTGCACGTGAAAATGCATCGATCAGTTCCATTACTGTTTTCGGACGGAATGCATTGCGCACTTCCGGACGATTAATCGTGATTTTTGCGATACCATTGTACATTTCGTACTTGATATCATCATATGTACGAAGCGTTTCCCATTGACGGGTCATAATAAATTCCTCCTCGAGTTTTACACTGTTTTCAGAAAGCTCTTTATCATTGTAGCAAATTCTTGTGGTTTTTCCACGTGAATTGCATGCCCAGCATCTTTAATCGTTTCATGCCGGGCATTTGGCAGCCTTTTCAACATTTCCTGCGCTATCGTTTCGAATTTCTCGTCTTCACTACCGGTAATCAATAATACAGGTAATGAAAGTTGCTCAAGCGTCTGCCAGTATGATGGCTGACTGCCCGTGCCCATCCCCCGTAAACTGTTTGCTAGACCGGTTGGCCGTTGATCAAGGCGTTCACTGCGCACTGCTTGTTGTTGTGATTCAGACAGTTTCTTTTGCGAGTGAAACAACGGAATCTCTTGCCAGAAGTCGACGAATTCTATCATTCCTTGTTGTTCTATCCTATCCGCAAGCTTGGAATCAGCTGTACGTCGTGCAATTTGTTGTTCAGTTGTACATAGACCTGGCGAACTGCTTTCAAGTATAAGACCCGTTACTTTTTCTGGATACGTTGCAGTATAGCCTAGCGCAACACGCCCACCCATCGAATACCCAAGCAAGATCGGCTGCTCAATTTCAAGCTTCTGCAAGACTTCATATAAATCTTTTATCTGCTCTTCCATTTTGTAGCGAGTACTCGTTTCAGGGGCTTCTGTTTTGCCATGACCGATTAAATCGACTGCCACGATATGATAATCCACCGCAAGTACTTCAATGGTTTGCTGCCAAGTGGCTGTCGAGCCTGTGAAACCATGCAACATGACGATTGTCGGCAGCTGTTTATTACCGTATCGTGCAACATGCGTATCTATACCTCTAATTGTCAATAGTTCAGTCGTCAATGCGTTCCACCCTCTTCGCGATTTCCCGCCACACAGAGCGGTGAGCTTCCACATTGTCTTCACGTACTGTTGTCACTTCAATAATTCGGAGATTAGTCATTTTATCGGTTTGCATTGCTTGTTCAAATGCTTGTATCGTATCTACCGCATCATATTGCGCCTCATACATCGCCGCTATGTGATGGAACGTTAAATTTGTTGGGGTCCCGAATAATTGCTCATAATGGTGTTCTATAGATGCTTGCGGTAAATAGGAAAATATCCCGCCACCGTTGTTATTTATTAGTACAATTGTCAAATCGGTTTGCTGTAAACGGGAAATAATCAATCCGTTGATATCATGCAAAAACGCTAAATCCCCTATCAATAAATACGTCTTTCGTTGACGACCTTCCTGAATACCAAGGGCAGTCGAGACTACGCCGTCAATTCCATTCGTCCCTCTATTGCAAAACAATGAAATATCGCGTTTCGTCTTTTGGAAATGAGTATCCAAGTCACGAATCGGCATACTGCTACTGCAGACTACATCCGAGCCATCTGGTAAATTGGCGATGAATTGACGAACGAAATGACCTTCATCTTGCTTAAAATGTTGATCTTCATTCAGTACATCTGCGGAAATTCGATTGGCTTCAGACCACTGTTCCGTATACTCTGTTCGCTCGTTTCGAACATGTACTTGCTGCCAAATGCTCTTTGCACTCACTTGCAAATGATGCGTAGTTAGACCAATCGGATCACGATAATTCGGTGATTCATCGATCACAATATAGGTTTCTGGACACGTCTTCTTCAAAAATAACAGCAATGGTTTAGAGATGGGTTGCGGACCGAAGCGTATGACGCAATCAGGTCGCACCTTTTCGGTAAACACTTCACTTTTCAGCAAGGCATCGTACTGATCAATACAAAGATCGTCACAATCTGCAGGTACTTGTGAGCGCAGATTAGACAGTGGATCGCATAGTACGGGCCACTGAAGTGCTTTAGCAAACTGCCAGAAACGTTCTTTATCTAAAGTAGTCGTTTGCTCTCCGATAACGAGTATGCCTTTTTTCGATTGCGTAATGGCCGTTTCGAGTACAGTTTTCATTTCGTCCGTAACAGACAATTCCCCTACCAACTGTCGCTGGAATCGACTGACTTGCGCAGTTGCTTGCAAATCAATAAGTAATGGCTCCCGAAATGGTACATTTAAGTGTACAGGTCCTTGTGGTGCAGTTTTCGCAACGGAAAGAAGTCTAACAGCACGTTGTTCCATGTATCGTAAAATTTCTTCCCGATTTTCTGGCACAGGGAAATCGACGCTATCTTTGACGTGCTCCCCAAACATGCGAATTTGATCAATCGCCTGTGGAGCGCCGACTTCACGTAATTCATGCGGACGGTCCGCTGTTATGACGATCAACGGCAATCTTGCATAAAAAGCTTCTGTAACTGCAGGATGATAGTTCGATGCGGCTGTTCCTGATGTACATAGTAAAACAACCGGTTGCCCAGTCGCCTTCACTAATCCAAGCGCATAAAAAGCTGCAGAACGCTCATCGGTATGCACATAGGTCTGCATATCCTCAGAGTTCGTTAGCGCATACGCAAGTGGTGTCGATCTGGAGCCTGGACTAATTACTGCCTTTTTCGCGCCTTGGCGTATAAGAGCATCCGTTAAGCGGAGCACATAACTCGTTAATCCTATTTCGTGATCATTCATGTAAGCGGCCTCCGAGCGCGCGTAGCACGGGACGGAATTTAACCCATGTTTCCTCGTATTCTTCCGTTGCTGTAGAATCGGCTACAATTCCCCCACCAGCATACAAATATGCATCATTGCCAGTTAGCAGTCCAGAACGGATCGCCACCGCAAACTCTCCATTACCTGCAGAATCCACCCAGCCAATCGGGCCGGCATAGTAGCCACGGTCCATTTGCTCTTCTTCACGAATGATTTCGAGCGCTTTCTGACGTGGAACTCCACCTAAAGCGGGCGTTGGATGAAGCGCTTCTACTAGGTGGAAAATATCCATGTCCTTCGCGAGCTCTCCTTCAACCGGTGTGAATAAATGCTGAATATCTCGCACTTTCAAAAGCTTCGGTGTTTTGTTTACTTGCAATGATGTGCAAAATTCCGAAAAGACTTGTGTAATCATATCGACTACGTACTGATGCTCTTCACGGTTCTTCTTATCACGTAATAGCACCTCGCCAAGTCGCTGATCCTCTTGAGACGTTTTTCCACGTTCAATAGAACCTGCTACACATGCCGAGTACACATGTCCCTTATAAATTTCAACCAATCTCTCTGGCGTTGCACCGAAGAACATTACATTCCCAATTTGAAGTCCAAAGTGATAACTAGCAGACTGTTCATTCGAAATCGTATGCAGCGCAGCAGCCTTTTGGAATTCTTCTTCGAACGTTAATTTAATTTTACGTGCAATGACTACTTTCTCTGCCTCTTGCGCTTTAATATGCGATGTCACATGCTCAACAGCATCCATATAGCGGTCCGTAGCCAATTCTGTCTGTTTGATCACGCTCGGATGACCTTGGAACGTGAATTCGTCAACCTGTGCAATATGGATCAAGCGATCACGTTCTTGACGCAATGCTTCAAAGTCTGCCGCCGTTTGTGATTCATCCGTAATATAATTAATCGATACATACGTTTTACCTTTTTCAATTTTCAGTTGGAATAAAGGCACAGTAAAATAAGCGGCTGGAAAAGCACTCCACTCGTCATCTTGGCGTGTGTGGGGATCAAAAGAAAACCCTCCAAATAACACCGGTTCAACATCTTTTTCTTCCTTAATTAAACCTCCACACAATGTTGCCCATTGTGAAGATATCGACTGAAAACGATCTTTCTCCGCTGTTAGAACTGTAGCCTGACCCAAACCGACAAGTTTTACTGTCTTGTCTGCATTTTGCCAGAAGAAACGATGCTCACCATAATGTGATAGGCCTGCTTCAAAAAAAGCAAGCGGACTTAGCGTTTCTACTTCTAATGTTTCCGTAAAAAAACGAGATTCAGCGCCTGTTGCCGGAACCGTCTTCTCTCGATCGGTCAATTTCCGAATCATCCCACTCTCTCCTTCTCATCATGCAATATGTTTTTCGACAATTTACGCTCAGATATCATTTCACTGAACGATAAGTACCTCTATTCTAGCACATTGGACGCTGTACTTAATATATAATGTCTCGCTGTCGCCATATTGAAGAGCATTCGACAATTATCTTTTGTAGTCGTCACTTCTTACCTAACTGCTTGTTTTTGTTGTATACTATCAGATGATGATTATATACATAAGGAGAGATTACCCGTGCAACACACAATAGAAACCGATACTGGCTGGCGAGTTTGGTGGCAACTGACGCGCCCTCACACGTTGACTGCTGCTTTTGCACCTGTCTTTTTAGGGACCATGATTGCGCTACAATACGGACCACTTCATTTCCCGCTATTTCTGGCGATGCTTGTAGCTAGTTTATTTTTACAGATGGCTACGAATATGTTCAATGAATACTATGATTTCAAACGAGGACTCGACGATGAACACTCGATCGGTATTGGCGGTACGATCGTCCGAAACGGTGTACAACCCAAGACCGTATTAAATTTAGCACTCATTCTGTATGGCTTATCTGTTCTCCTTGGCATTTACATTTGCATGGAAACTTCTTGGTGGCTTGCCGCCGTAGGTTCTGTTGCCATGCTGATTGGCTACTTGTATACTGGCGGACCCTACCCGATTGCTTATACCCCATTCGGCGAGCTGGTTTCTGGATTTATTATGGGCATGCTATTAATTTTAATTGCATTCTATATTCAAACAGGAACTGTCACTGGCAATGCAATCTTGCTATCTGTACCAAGCATGCTTTTAGTAGGTGCAATTATGTTAGCAAATAATATTCGGGATATTGTACAGGATACTAAGGGCGGCAGAAAAACCATGGCGATTCTTATAGGTCGAAATAATGCTATAACGGTATTGGCAATGTTTTTCATCGTGTCATATGGTTGGATTATTGCACTCGTCGTGACAGGCCATGTGTCTGCATGGGCCTTACTCGTCCTACTAAGTATTCCCAAACCATTACATGCTACGAAAACCTTTCGCAAGTGTGAACAACCCATTCAAGTCATGCCAGCTATGAAGGATACAGGCGTTACCAATACGCTGTTCGGCCTACTTCTCGGTATCGGCATTCTCATCGCTCACTTCATCTGAATAAACTGTATCCACAACGTCCACACTTAAAAAAGGTGGACGTTTTTTGTTGTAAAGGTTTACTTCAGCTTGTAAAAAGGGAAAGACTGAAATAAGACAGCTTTCTCAGACTTCATTGTTCAACTCGGAAAGCCACATAGAAAGGGTCGTGACTATATTGTTAACAACTAAACAAATTCAACAACTGGAAAAAGAATTACGAGCTATGGAAGAACGTTTGACTGAAACCGAAAACGAGACGGAAATTGTAAAAAATGCACAAGAAGATGTAGGCGAATTATCCATGTACGATAATCACCCCGCTGACATGGGAACGGAATTATATGAGCGGGAAAAGGACATGGCACTCCACACACACGCAGAAGGCGAACTAGAGAAAGTTCAGAACGCGCTACAAGCTATCAAGGAGGGCACGTATGGCATTTGTGAGGTCTGTGGCAAGGAAATACAATTGGAGCGCCTAGAAGCAATCCCTTACACTACTGTATGTATTGATGACGCGAGAAAAGATGTTCCGACCGATCGTCCGGTTGAGGAAGATCTATTAATCATGGCAGATCCTAATTCATTTGCGGCACGAAGAGATGGAGACGCAATTGATTACGAAGATAGCTTTCAAGAAATTGCGCAATCCGGAACATCTGAAACACCTTCAGACTTCTCAGGTAATAAAAATCGTGACTACGGGGATCTGTACGATGAAGAAAATGAAGACAGCGTAGAAGCATATGAAGAGTTTGCCGTGTCCGATATTACAGGTGAACCTGCTGGCTTTGTACGAAATGAAGAAGTAATAGAGTATGAAGAGGAGTTGGATGAAGAAGGTATCGAATCACCTTTAGGTGACATTCCTTATCATGAACGTGATAGCTACATTGATGCGCAGAAAGATAAGTAATTCAAAAATGAGTAAGTCCTACAAGCGCTTCTTGTAGGACTTACTCATTTTGCACGCGCTTTCGTTCCATAAGTTCACTAGAATTTAGATAGTATCGATTGCCAGTTGGAGATAAATAGCATCGCATAGATTGACGGCACAACTCTACACTATTGCCCCCTATATTACTCTCAGCGGCCTTCTATATAACTTATGTTGGAAAACAGAAAAAAGGTATTGCACAATTGTGCAATACCTTTTTATGTATGACCCCTACGGGATTCGAACCCGTGATACCGCCGTGAAAGGGCGGTGTCTTAACCGCTTGACCAAGGGGCCAAAATTATGGCGGAGAAGGAGGGATTCGAACCCTCGCACCGCTTTCGCGATCTACACCCTTAGCAGGGGCGCCTCTTGAGCCACTTGAGTACTTCCCCATAAAAATGGCTCCGCAGGTAAGACTCGAACTTACGACCGATCGGTTAACAGCCGATTGCTCTACCACTGAGCTACTGCGGAATGGTGGGCCTAAGTGGACTCGAACCACCGACCTCACGCTTATCAGGCGTGCGCTCTAACCAGCTGAGCTATAGGCCCCTAATTGGAGCGGGTAGGGAGAATCGAACTCCCATCATCAGCTTGGAAGGCTGAGGTTTTACCACTAAACTATACCCGCATGTATGGTGGCTCAGGACGGAATCGAACCGCCGACACAAGGATTTTCAGTCCTTTGCTCTACCAACTGAGCTACTGAGCCACATTTGTTATTTCCA
>NZ_PDYO01000022.1:0-35373 GCF_002743065.1 Sporosarcina sp. P16b
GAAACCTTATTTCTAGGGCTGTTTCAACCACTTTAACCGATTGGTGGCTCTCGCTCCCGCTTTTACTGGCCCTATTATCCGCATTCAGTGGCTCAAAACTCCGCACTAGTGGCTCATTCTTTCCGCAATACTCAGGGCACTTGAAAAATAGTGTTTTACCTACAGGTATTTTTTATATACTAGAATTTCAAAATATAGGGAATAAGGAGACAGCATGAGAGAGAAAACACTTCAAATAGATGTAATTTACCTACCTTTAGGAAGAATATAAAAAGGGGCGTCCAACAGCCGGAAAATCAACTTATTGGACAGCCCCTTAGAGTAATTTATTAAGTTTTAAAGCTTTAGTTACTTCATTTTATTGTCTAGTGAAAATATCTTTAGTATGGATCCTTCGCCCATTTTGGGCAATGTAAAACCTTATTAATCTGTAATAACGACTAACTCAGCGATTGCTTCTATTCTTTTTATTGATGAAAAATACGAACGATATTTAGCAGGGTCGTAACCGGGTTGATCTTTTTTGATTGGGGACCCAAGTGAATGAATGCCTAGAAGATTACTTCCGTTGTAGGTAGGTGCACCACTATCGCCCCCTTCTGAATAGTAGTCTGCTACGACTCTATAGACATTAAAAGTAGTCCCATCAGCTCGCGACACTGATACTAGAGTTCGCTCATCAATAATTACACCTCTAGTATTATAAGTGGTTGCTCCTGACTTCCGAACAGCTATTCCAGCGGTAGGAGTTCTTGTACCCGTTATAGTTACGTCTTGATGGGCATGTTGAAATATATACTTTGTGCCGTACTTTCCTGAAGCTGGTGTTATCCATCCTACATCAACATTTCCAAAATCATTATAAACATGGCCACCATTATTACCTATTAACTTCCCACCTTGAAACATACTAGTTTCACCACTATTAAGGCAGTGACCAGCGGTAACAAAGACTACTCTACCTCCGCGAATCGCAGAGAATCCTAACGTACAATAACCAGAAGGAGCAGTGCTTCTATATGAGGAATCTGCGATTAATAAGCCGCCTTCCATGTAATTGACAGGATCCATTCTTCCTTCACTTACCGCGGGAGCCACTTCTTCAACAATGATCATATCACTTCCATACTTTTCCCTTAAACTTTCCGCTACTTTGCTATCAAATTCCTTAATTCCTATTGTGACAGAGTTTTTATTCAGTAAAACGCCGACACTGGTGATTTGAGTATTATATTCTTTTTGTATTTTCTCAATATCCCTAACAATTTCATCTTGCTTGTCCCTTAATTCTTTTTCGGAATACTTCACTTGAACAATCTTCAACTTTCCTTTTACCGGGAAGTCTTTTTCTAGAGTCTTCAATGTATTTTTGACTTCTTTTAAATCTTTTTTATCTACGTCGACATATACGTTTAGCACGCCTTGTGCCTTCGTGTCCATATAAACTGAAGCAAAATCGCTATAATTATCTTCAGACGATTGTATTAATTTATCTGCTTGCGGTAAGTAATCAGAAACCTGTTCTATTTCTTTCATTATGGCTAGTTCTTTTTGAGTTAACTTTAGTTGATGCTTATTACTATATTGGCTTTTATTTAACACCTGAAAATCTCCAGAACTATTCAACACATTTAAAATATGAGCATCGGAATCATCTAGCCCGTGTATTTCTCTGAAAATTTTCTGATCTTCAAATTCGGCTTTCGAAATTTCCTTAGGTAGATTTCCCGGTATATTCATTGCATTTGTAAAATCGTTTGAAGGTAGTAAAACGAAAAGTATTGCAAGGATTATAACAAATATATTCTTAGTATGATTCATAATGTTACCTACACCTTTCATTTAAGTTTAAACTCATTATAAATACGTTTTTTTATTTGCAGATATTGTCCTTTTCAGAGGTGATAATTAGTCTCCGTAAAAAGAAATAGCTATTTTTTTACTACTATTCTCCTCATTCTTGTTAGCGTGGAATTTAAAGACAATCCCATAAACACCGTTCTGCTGTATATAGGATGGCGAAAATTTCTGCTCCATTTTTTGGCCAGGTTCTAATACATTTAATTCATCAAATCCTACTGCATCACTATCCACCACAACCCAAACGTTATCTTGTAAGTATTCCAAGCTAGTTCCTGACCCTGTGTAATCCACCGATGTTTCCCCATCATCTTTTATAATAACAACCGGTGTCTCTCCCTGATCGTATCTCCCTTGTCTAACTGATATAGAAATAGAAATAAACAATTTACAATTAATTCCCCCCTCCCTCTATAAAAAACCGTTTACAAAAAAGTAGATATTTTGAAAAAATTAATATTTATCCTAAATACAAGTTTAATACACTTGGTAAAAAACTCAAGCATTTCGGAATTTTTTTACTTATATCTAATGAGGAGTTGATACTTCAACGTTTCACCGGACTGTGTGCAATGAAGATAACCAGCGTTATGTCAACTAGATGCATGGCACATACAAGATGGACTTCATTCACTTCATGAACAGCTATTTATAGAGATGTATATTTGACCGTGACGCAGATTCTTTCTTGGATGGCTGAAGAGGAGCGAGAACGGATAAGGAAAAGGCAGCGTTAAGGAATTGATTTAGCCTTGCAAAATGAAGCCAGTTCTTGCTTTTGATCTTCAATTGAATAAGCTATTAATCTAATAGCTTATTGGTCTGGTGATACAAATTATTAAATATTTTTTCATTGAGAAATTTCACATAGAAAAATGATATCTAATAAAATCTATTAAGCAGTTATACCTTGGGTTCTGGCATTCCTCTATTTCCTTAACCCGTCTATTTGAACGATGATTTGTACTTATTTCAAGTGTTATTGCCCTTTTTCACAAAAAAATAGCCCATCGCTCACTTACCGAACAATCGGGCCAAGAATCCTTTATTTGCATGCTGCTCGTGCAGTTCTTTTATTTCTTCGAGTCGATTTTCCTCGGCTGCTGCGACCTCTCTTTTTGCTTCCTGCGAAAGACGCAACGATTCCATGAGCATCTCGTCTCGTTTCGTCAATGATTCGTCAATATACTTCTGCTGCTTCTCGAGCTTCTGCGATAGATTATTCATGGTACCCGTCGCTCGTTGTTCACGTTCGATATCTCGCTGTTTGGCTTGTTCATTGGATTCTTTTATATAAGACTCGGGCTCTTTAATCCGATCCTCTTGCGATTTCATGACTTCTACAATATTTCGATAGGAGTCGAGGATCTCATTCATTAATGCCGGAGGACGATCCTCGTCATCGGGTGTGTAGACAATTTGCTCGACATTCTGTGCGAGAGTTTGCTGTATGAACTCGTGGGGCTCGTTCCTATCCTTCATCTCGTTGATAAGTGAAAAAATGCGGACAGCGTCTCCTCTGTACCTTTTATTACGTCCTTTACCGATCGACGTACTTTCGACGTACTCGTTATATTGATCTTTCCACGTTCGAACAGTTGACGCTGGACGATCGAGCTTAATCGCAATTTGCGCGAGGCTGTATGTACGTTGATGACTCCCGCGCCTATCTTTTTCGTGTTCTTCGTTTACACTCTCGTTCATCGTTCGTTGTCACCCCCCTTCGTTTCGTCGTGTATATTTCGATATTAGTTGACTATCGAACTCGTCTCATTGACTCTATTACGTCATTCGTTATCCATTGTGATCGTTGCATTGTTTACTATTCGACGTCTACAAGTGAAAGACCTGTTTTTATTGATAGAATCGTTTGCCTATCGTCATTTAGATAGATAGTAGATCAAGAAATAGGATGATGAGAAAGAAGTGAGCGATGCAGCTTAAAGTATTATCGAATAAGTGGGCTGTTTTTTTATGCCTTTTAATAACCAAGAACTAAATGCAATCGCTGGGGTTGCCTTACAGGTCTACTAAGATCAAAAGAAGAAAAGAAAAGGTCAAGAGCGTAAATTCAAACCTGTTCCCCCTTGTCTGATCGTCCCCCCCTTTTGTTATGGTTCATTTTTAGTGTACTAAGCCGTTTGCTAGAAAGTGATTATAGACCACCAAATTAAAAAGAGAAAGGGTAAATGGCACTCCGCTATTCTACGCCCTTTCTCTTTTTAATTCGGCAGTCTTTTTTATAATCACAGCAAACGACTATGTACACTGAAAAAAATGAACCATAAAAAAGTAAAAGGAACAGATCACTATGCCAAGTGTGAACATGGAATTTTTAAAGATTCCAGCACCGCCTAAAGTTCCTTAAAAAAATGGTTTGAAAGAAATTAAATACAAAATAAAAACTAGAAGAGATAAAAATGATTAAAGAAGCTATTATCTAATGTGTTTAGCTTGTAACGAATTGACTTCATTAGAATTTGATACAAATTATTTCGATTAAAACTATAAAATAAAGGAGGTGTCGTAATGAGAGTAACTATGCATGTATCACTTTTATCAAATGAACAAAGAACAACACTTATACAACTTATGCAAGCGGAACTAGAGTTAATAGGGTATGACGAACAAGCTGTAATAGATGAAATTATATCTAATGGTCTTGTTGGTAGATTATGCGACCTTGAAGAATTGATCTCCTTAAATATTATAAAAGAAATAGCCAGCTAACACCAAAATCCGAAAGAGCGATAACAATTATGAGTAAAGTTATAACAGTAAACAATGAAGATAATACATGGTCAGTATACAACTCTCAAACAATGGTTTCTGCTACAATAATAAAAATTCAAGAGTTTGGTCTCTTAGCGAAAGACACATCTACTCGTTACCGTGTTGATTTTAAAGGAAAGACCATAGCCAGTATGATTGGAAACTTTCAAACCGCTAAAAGCATTGCTAGAAAACACTTGTTGAAAATCTAAAATATAACCAGGAGGGGTTTTCCCCTTTTGGTATAATTGCCGAAAGGGGAGAGCTTTATGTTAAAATTTTTTAAATGGTTAGCGCTGCTATTACTTTTATCCGTAGTTCTAGAAGGTACTGGTTTTTTATTTAATAACTTCATTTTCATGATATCGCCATTAATGATGTTTGCACTTGCAGTCATATTCGTCCCGATCTTCACGATTGGTTTTCTTTCATTCAAAGTGTTTCATTTTTTTCAGAAAAGACAAGTAGCCTAAAGTTAAAGGAGATTAAATTGAAGTTCAACTATGCAAATTTTGGAGACATTCTATATGATGTCGAGACATTCAGATGTGAATTTCAAGGTAAGGAAACAGCTGACATTATTAGTTTAAATTTTTTGGAAGATAACCAGTACAGTCACTTAATTGAAATGACCAATGGAGATGCACCAAATACTTACAGAAAAATCACGTCACTAGGAACAGAAGTGATAGCGTCTTTCAACAGTAAACAGGAAGATTTGCGTGAGGAGATTGATCGATTTAATCAGGCTATAAATCGGTTATTTCAGCGGAGGAATGTTAAATGTGTCGTGAAAGGTTATATTCGTAAACTAAAAGTAACAACGGACCAAGAGAAATATGTAAAAATTATGGTAGTATATTGCGTGAACTCACGCAAGAGGAATTGGAATTATATAATAAAAGAGCAAAATTCATCGAGGAAGGTGAGGACGTTTAATAATGACATGATCTCAGTTGGGGGTAGAAAATAAAAACATTTAGGTGAAATGGTAATATAGAATTGATAGAAAAGTACAGTTATTATGCTCGCATGCCGGTTAGAATGCTCAATGAACAAAATTATAATGCTCTGCAGAGACGAGAAATATTACAACGGATGGAAAAATAAAAAAGAGTAGCTTTTGCTACCCCTTTTTTTATACTAAGAAATTGTAAGTTTTAAAGCTGAATCCCCCTGTATTATGGAAGTCAGAGAAGGGTTTTGATGATCACTGTAGTTATTGCGAGGAAATAAGTGGGAATATCAAGAATAACGCAGATGCCAAAAAAGGTTTTATTGAATAAGGAGAAGTTTCAAGGAAGGAGCGAATTGAATGATTAAAATATCCATCTTTACAGTAATAAATTTGGGCATGTTTTTCTTCTTACATCTATCAATTAAATTATTAAGTAGATATTATATTAGTGATAAAGCATTTGATTTTTCATCAATATTATTGACTGTCTTTTTTTTAATATTTCTTTACTGTGTTGCTACTTTGATTAGATATAAATTACTTAAAGATTCTTTTGATAAAAAGTTGTTTATTATTATATTTTCTATAATATTTGTATTTTACGTTGTATTTTTCGGTATAAGTTACTTATAATCACTAATTTGGATATTTTTATACAATGAGTTATATTAACTAAAAAATGAGGAGGTTTATAGAATTGAGAAAATTAATTATTTTATTTCTTTCTTTAATGGTAGCTTTTAGTATGGTTTTGCCGTCCACTGGTAAAGCAGAGTCCGTGAGAGCAACTGATGGGTTAAAAAGGATACAAAATTTAGAAATGAATCAAGACTATGTTATTAATGAAATACTAGATGATGCGAATACAAGGATTGTAGAGGTAATTGATAAAAACGAGGACAAAACGTATCGAACTACTTTTAATAAGCAAGATTCTTCATTTGAGACAGTTGAAATTAACAACAAAATACGTGGAAGTGAAAAAGAAATTTTTAATTCTAAGCAATCGATGCTTAGTGAACAAAAATCAGAAGTTGCTCCAGCTGCTATCCAATTAGTTGATAGTGGTTCAAATTTAAGTAATAAGTTTAAGTATTATGCCTACACACAAAAGATATGGGTTATTCAATCAGAAGGTAAATCGAAAAATCCTACTGAAACTACAAAAAATAGTTCAGATATACTTAGTTTTAGGAGCGCCGTAAATAATTTAAGGGGAGCCGAGCTTAAAACGCGAGCTGCATTAGGTACGGCAGCTACTGCAACAGTAATAGCTGCCATTACTGCTCCAACTGCTTGGGGACCAATTTTGTCAATGTTAACAGCTATAGGCGCTGGTGCAACTGCTATTGCTCAAGCTTATGATTCATATAACTATGCAAAAGATTGTCGTCTTTGCTTTGGTAGAGTGACAATTCGATAATATAGAAAAAGCGATGAAGTTAGTTGAGGTGTAATATATAAGGCGTTTGTCAATGTCTTGAAAAGTACAGTCACTATAATCGTATTCCAGTTAGAATGCCAGATGAACAAGATTATATTGCCCTGTTGAGACGAGAAATTTTGCAACGAATGGAGAAGAAAAAGGAGTAGCTTTTGCTACTCCTTTTTATATGCGGGTTGTAATTCCGATTAGGCATACCGCTCTTTAAATTTAACTCGGAAAAGGAGTGTTAAGCTTAATAAAATAATAGGTGCTATTATTATAAAAAATAAGGAGGGAATGCCTGCTAAGTATATTGAAATAGGCAAACTTGCAATAAAGGAAATTAACATAGCTCTCCATGAACGTTTAACAACAGCGAAAAAAAGAGAGAAAAATGTTATAAATATGGAAAAACCCATAGCTATTGAAATTAATATTCCCACTTTAAACACCTCCTGTTTTTACTATTATAAAATATTTTTTCCAAAAAATAAAGAATTTACAAAGCGATTTTATTGCTAGTTCCACGGAGATTGTGGAAAGAAAGTGGCTTATAAAGTTACCCTATAAGCCCCTAGATAAGGTGAAGGCAATTCCCCCCCGAACAAGTAGAAAATATCGTTAAGAAATATCCACTAGTTGGTACATTAATTCACTTGGTTTGGCGTTTCAAAGAAATTCTTAAATCGGGCGAGAAAGAGTTATTACATGCGTGGATTTCAGAGGTAGAAGCCCTTAAAATAAATGAATTGACTAGCTTCCTCAATGGTACTAAAAAGGATATAGATGCGGTTGAAAATGCATGTATGCTTCCATATAACAATGGATTAGCTGAGGGAAGCATAAATAAGTTAAAAACTATCAAAAGGATCATGTATGACAGAAATAGTTTTGAACTTCTACGAAATAAATTATAATTGCTTGAATTCCGTAAATTCAACTAATAATGGAAAGAACCTTGATGCTTACATTTATAATTACAATTTGTACATCGCGGCATAAAATCCCCTCTAATTTCTTTATCATTATCTCTAAATTTAGACCGATTACTTAATAATGACTTACATTTAATTTATTAGCGCGATTGGCTTCGATTTCATCACTCAACTCAGGAAATTGTTTTTTAAAAGTTTCACTATTTTTGTGGTTTTACTCACTGTAATTTTTTTCACTTCGCTATAAGATATCCATATTTCTTTATTCTGAATCTGTTCATATAGGGATGATATCACCATATCTCGGTGAATAGGAGGAAGCTTTCTTGTTGTACATCATTCTTTCATCTTATCGTGATAAAGTTTATAAAGTTCCGTTGCGATCCAATGCTTTTGATTATTTTTTAATTGTGAAAAGCGGTTGTTTATTTGAAGAAGCTTACCATTTATTTTCATATGATCTTTAGTCAAGATTCATCCTTAAACACATGTTTTTATTGAACCACTTCCGTCATCTCTTTTACCAGTGATTACCGCAAGACGTATCACTCGTTACCAATGGGCTAACGTCAAGATTGTGCAAAATTACAACGTTAAATATTTTGAAAGATTAAAAACCCAACCCCTCCGTATCTTAAGGAAGGAATTAGGTTAATAATCTAAAACAATCGCACCCATTATGAATCATAAAATAATTGCTACTACCATTCGATTAAGTACTTCCCAAGCTCTTCCTTAGGAACTTTCTTCACATTTATAATCTTAAGTTGATTTTCGACCAAAACTGGTGCCATTTGTAAAAATAACAGATCATCGGATTCATCGGACCTGAGAACAGTAACTTGACTAACACTTTTAAAACCTTGTAATTCTAGAAAGTCCTCAATTTCTTCATAGTCATTTTCATTCAATTCCATTGAGTAATCTTTATAGTCTCCCTTATCTATATTCTGCATTCTTTGAACTAACTCTGCACTAGTTGTAGGTTGATAATCAAGATATCGCTCATATGCAATATATATAAAAACAACTAATAATAAGCTCGTTATATAAACCGTCTCCCTCTTAAACTTTTTCTTGAAAATCTTCATTTGCTTAGCCCCCTTCAAGAGTCCCCTATTAAAGTAAGTACTACCCCCTAAAAATGTAATCACAACAGACAGTTTTTAGACATAATTTCGACCCTACTTTAATAATTGTACTTTAAATTTATTACAGTTTTTACTCCACTAGCCTTGCATAAATACCGATAAAAAGTGCAGCCTCTCTAACTTATAATTATAAGCCCAAAAAATAACCACTCCAATAAAAGTGGCTCCAATTATTTGTTTTTTACAATTAGATACGTGCGACAATGACATTTTAGCGATTAAGGGGCTGCTGTTCCCTTGATCTTGTGAATTCAAAGATGTCCAAAGGGCTACATTAAAATAGCGACTTTTCTGCAAGATTTTTTATTTATCTGTGTCTCTATTTGTGCTAGCATATTTAAATCTGAATTATTCACCGAGATTTCAATATAGGTTGCTAATGCCAATTTCATCAACTATTCTGCTCTTCGTTTATGCATGAAAAAAATGAAAAAGAATCCATTTCTGCTAAGGTTAAGTCACCATAAGATAACCAACAGAAAGAATTCTTATGGTGCCTACTTTACCGCAAATTGAACTGAAATTCAATCGACAGATCAAATTATCTAATGACAGAGGCACTCTTCCTCAGATACATGCGTTTTTCTGTTCTGAGCGTATGATGAAAGGTTATTGAGTCAAAAAATTTATCAAATCATTGCGGGGCATGCCCAGGATGACGCAGCGAATCTATTGGTGAAAGACTCTGTATTCACCAAAGTTCTTGACACACCTTCACTAGCTTCCCAACCGATTCTATCCCGCTTTTGGTAACGATTTAACGCAAATTCCATTGCACAATTACAACAGGCAAATCAAGAACAATTGGGTAAAGTACACCATCACAGGAAATCCACGGCAATCGTTTTTGAAATTGAAGCTATGTTAATGCGACACTAGTGTTTAAATCAAATATACCAAATGTACTTGATCTAAAACTTTTATCGTCTGCGAAATTTCTAGAAGACTTCATCGTCGAAAACCAAGGCATTGTTCTTCACTAAATACTTCAAAATCAATTTCTGTTCTTAAATGGGTCACTATACCTTTTAGTCTAGTCCTTTAAAATCTGTCATTTCTTTTTGCTGTTGTACTCACTACTACATCCTGTACATCGAAAGCTTTGAGCTAACACAAAAGAGAGAGCAAACTTTATCTCTACTTTTTAGAAGTAGTAAATAAAAGCATCCAGTAAAGTTGTTGATTTTTCTAGTTGCTTTTATTTTAAAGTTCATCGGATAGCTTCTTTTACTTCTTACGAGTTCCAAATATAAACATTATAAATTCCAATATGTATCATATCAGAAAACGAACGTTTATCTCCAGTTACAACCGTTTGAACATTTTCTTTACCAGTTGCCGAGAACATTGAATATACTTCTTTTTGTTTCTGTGTTTTTAAACCTAATCGATTTTTGGCATACACTTCAATATCATAAGTATATATTTTGGTTTCATATCTCCCTGCAATATACATGTCGATAGCACCGCTTATAACTGTTATACCAAGACTTACAAGTGCAGCAGGAATATTCTTAACCTTATAGACTTTTTGAACAAGTAATGAAACAATAGTTGTGATTTGTGTCCCCTTTGAAAAAATAAAATGGTATCGTTTATCAAAGGTTACTGTTCTTTTTTCATATGCAGTACCTGTCATTTTCCAAACCGAACTATATTCACTTGTAACTTTAGTATAACCAGATCCTGGAGTAGCCAATGTTGTCATCTCATCTTCTTCATCTGTTAATGGAGAAATTGTCACAAACTCTTCAATGTCATGCATTTCTTGTTTACCATTACTATCATACTCCTCAATTTTACCACTTTCAGTATCAAGAATACTTTTAGATACTAAGAGATCGCCATTGTAAGCTTCTGCGATAATAATATTATCTTCTTTAGTTACTTTTATTTCAAGTTGACCATAATGCTCGTCTTCAATTATATAAGTATCTTCATCAATCTCTGTATTTATTCTTTTATTTTCTTTTGATAATGAATATGCACTAGCAACTCCATTCACTGGAGCAAGCAACAATATACCTATTACTAAAAGTAGGGTAAACTTTTTTAATCTCATAAATATCTTATCTCCCTCAATTTTATTATTTTAAAACCAAAGCCTACATGCGTTATTTCTATAATTCTTGACTTTTAAGTACAAAGGGCTTCCAAACGCGAAATTCAGGTAAATCCCACGTATATCTAAATAGAATGAAGGATTAGTGCCCAAACTCACAAAAAAACATAATCAAACTTCAAAACTTACCTTTTTGGAGGCAAATCATTAAAAAACATAATACTTTTTTATTTTAGCCACCATACCTTTCTAAAAGAACAATACATTTCTCTCATCTTCAAAACCGTCTATACCTTGTTACGGATCCCCCTTCTTTCTAAGATTAGCTTCAAAGAGAAATGAATATCTTTACTATACACCCTAAATTAATCCAAAATTTGATGTTGCGGTGAACGATGTTTTTCCGTTCGTGAATGTTAAAAATGATTCGTGAAATGTCGTGAACAGCACTTTTTTCGCCCTTGAACGTTAATTCACGCGGCTTGCTAGAGCAGCAAGGATCAAGAAATTTGTCATTTCCATACAACTGACTAATTAATCATAAGCAATAGTAAATATCGTTTACATTTTCATAGCGAACAGGGAAGGAGTGTCCGCTATCTGATTTAAATGTAAGCTCTTCTATATTCAAGTGACCGATTAAAACGGAAAACAAATGTCGTTCTTGTCGTTCAGGCAGAAGAGAATAGTGGAGAATATCATGAATAAGGGAAGACATGTCTTCATTAGATATAAATGGGTGCCAGACCAAGACGATCTACTGAATGACCCTTCCCGTCAAAAAAAGGACACCAATCCATATGCGAATTGGGTCCCCGGATATTGTGTATTTATTGTTTGCTCTTGCCTGTTCTATCTATTGAAATTAAATCAAGTTTTCCTTTTCCACAACTCTGCTGGACTCTTTCCTGCTACGGTCAATCGTAATTTCAACCGTCTGCTCTGTCGGTTCGTCAAATGGTGCACCGTCATAAATATGAACACCATCTACTTCACCCTGACGTACCCATTTCATAAAGGACATAATCATTAATAACATAATGAAAACGAGAGGCAATGCCGTGATAATGGAAAGTGTCTGTAAAGCCTCCAAGCCGTCACCGTACATGAGAACGATGGAGATGCTTGTGAGGACGATTCCCCAGAATACACGATACCAACGTGCTGGTTCCTCGCCTTCTTTCAAATTAATAGATGCTACGTCTGATAACGTATAAGCAGCCGAGTTAACAGTTGTCGCTAAGAAAATGGCGGCAATCAGTAAATACAGCACCATGACGACTCCGCCTAGCGGAAGTTCATTCAAGATAGCTAATATAGCGGCAGGTGCACCTTCATTTTGTAAGATATCGAGTACAGGCACAATATTATTTAGTTGGAAGTACATCCCCGTGTTTCCGAAGATCGCGAAGGCCAACCAACAGCCCAATGTTCCGCCCACTAACTGCCCTAGTATTAAACCTTTAATCGTACGACCTTTCGAAATTCGAGCAGCGAACATACCTGTGAATGGAGCATACGAGAACCACCATCCCCAATAGAAAATAGTCCAAGCGTTACTAAATCCTGATTTCCCTACCGGATCTGTGTACAGGCTCATTCTAAAGAAGTTTTGGAATAGAACACCGACACTGTCCGTAAAGCTTGCAATAATAAACATCGTTGGACCAAAGATGAAGATGAAAATCGCAATCGCGATATATAAGTAAAGATTCCAGTCGCTTAAAAGCTTCAATCCTTTTTTCAATCCGAAATAAAGACAGATACAGAAAAAGATCATTAATGTAACGACAATCAACAAATTAAGTGTAAGCGTTTTCTCTACACCAAACAGTGAATGGATTCCTTCAGCGAGCAAAGGAGTACCAAGTGCTAAGGATGTGCCAATTCCACCGATCAGACCGAACATGAAGCATACGTCAATGATTTTCCCGAGTAAACCATCCGCTTTGTCCCCGATGATTCCACGGCACGCTGTACTCAATCGATAGGATTTTTGACCTTTGACATATACTGCATAGGCGATTGGGATGGAAGGAACGCAATAGATCGCCCATGCAGAGAATCCCCAGTGAAACATTCCATATGTAGAGGCGAAACTTGCAGCTTCCACTGTTTCTGCGGCCATACCGTATGGTGGGCTGGAATAGTAGTACGCCCATTCAATAATTCCCCAATACATGATACCTGAACCGATTCCAGCAGTGAAAATTAATGCTAGCCAGCTAAATGTTGAAAACTCTGGCTTCGTATTTCCTAATCGAATTTTGCCCAACTTGCCAAAAGCTAGCCAAAGCAAGAAGCCGAATATTCCTAAACAAACCCATAAGTACATGGGACCGAAATTTGTTGTGATGGAATGGAGGATTGTATTTAAAAACGTCGTCCCTTTGACGGGGTTTATTAAAATAGGAACAGTCAACGCCGCAATCAAAGACAAAGCAATCGCCAATATCTTTTTATCAATTGTCTCAAATCTCATGAATACACTCCCTTAAATCTTCTATAGTTCATTCCTATCTTACTTCATATTGAGTCATTATTAAAGAAAACTATCGGTGTCGAAAATCCAACGATAGGTTACCTTAAATGTGTAATGTACTAGATTTCTCAAGTCAGGCAGTCAAGCGATCACCTACACCCGATGTGGAGGAGCTTCCTGCATATCGGGTGTGAGAATTTTATTTTGTACTATAAGCTGTTCAATAGCCTCTACAACTAAAAGCATCCTCCAAGTCTTCAGTCAAATCTTCAGGTACTTCAATCACTCCTTCATTGTCATCCAGAAAAGCAAATACGAAGCCGTCAGCAGTATGATCTAATACGTTCGGTACGACTAGGTTACATATCCGGCACGCGATACAAGTATTTTGTTCCACCATAGTAAATGGCATCATTCTCCTGCCCTTGTTTCCAAAATCAAAATAATCAGTTATTTTAAGACGTCGCTTTTTTGGAGTTTCTTCCTTATCTCTCATAACGCTAGTACTATGCAGGGGTTGCATTTTCGTTGGTGGATCGATATACACGTTGGCATTGCTTACGGAAACGGGTGCTTCTCCAAAACCTGATGCACTCAACTTTACTTTTGTAGTTCGTTTGAAAACGCCTTCATTTTCTTTGTCGACTTGTATCACCGTTTCATCCAAGCAGATAGTAGTTACAAATTGATTTATCTGTTCAACCAAATAATCCACCAGCTCCTGACTCCTCACCTTAGGGAAACCAGCACTAGTATACATATACTTTTCCGGATACAGTGCTACAAGCTGCGGCAGGCTCTCAATGAATAGTACGGACATGTGTCGAAATCTCGCATAAAACGCTGTCAATAACCGACCGGACCGCCTCCAATAATCGTAATGTCGCTAACCTCCGCTGTTTTACCCAGTTCATTCCTCCTACTAACTACTTTATATAGAGCGATTTGGCACGAAGCAATTAGGGAATTACCTCTTTTTGCTTCATCACAAAATCTTCACAAATATTAATGCAAGTATCGTGCCAACTAGTAAAATATCAATAGGAATAAGGTCTCTGTCGTTTTAACTTCATAACGTTATTACAATTCATTCAAATTCGAGTCATAACAGACTCAAAAAAGACGTAGTATTTTCAAAATTGACTCAGGTAAAACAGCAGAACGGTGTTGAAAATGCCTGAAAACAAAGAGCAAGAAAAATAGACTTATCCGTGGAATCCCTGCCTACTAGACGGCATTACTCGTCTAACGAAACCTATAGGTTGAACGGTGAAACGGAATTGTCTACGTCAACCGGAACTACGAAAAGCATTATGGAATAAAGGAAGATGATGGGATTGGCAGATACCATGATGATTTTTTAACGGGGTTACTGGAAGCCTTCAGATATTCGGTGCGCCAGCAGATAAAAATCGGCGCTGACTTGTTGATTAGGGCTTTCCCTATACTGAATTAAAAAACGAGATGGAATATATCGGTTCACTGCAACCGGAATTAAGGACTTTACCTGTTTCATCAAAACGGAGGATCGGACTTACCAAGTGAATGGATGTTTGGTGTACAACTACGCTGGGAAGTATAGAGGTCATTCTACAATACCAATGAATGAGCCAGAATTATAATAGCAATCAAAGATGATTAACTATTTTAAAAATGGGTACAGTTTAAAAAAGGAGAGGATGGTATATGATGAGAGCAGTTACGTATCAAGGCGCAAAAGACATTAAAGTGAAAAAGGTAGAGGCCCCACGGATTGAAAAGCCGGATGATATTATCGTCAAAATTACTTCTACAGCCATTTGCGGATCAGATTTGCATATTTATGTAGGGGCTTTGCCGGCTCATAAAGACTATGTAATCGGCCATGAGCCCATGGGTATCGTTGTGGAAGCCGGACCTGAAGTGACGAAAGTGAAGAAAGGCGACCGTGTCATCATCCCCTTCAACGTCTCATGCGGCGAATGTTTCTTCTGTCAGCATGACTTGGAGAGCCAGTGCGACAATTCGAACCCGAACGAGGAAGTGGACACGGGCGGTTATTTCGGCTTTACGGAGCGCTACGGTAATTATCCGGGCGGACAGGCCGAGTATTTACGCGTACCCTACGGAAACTTCCTGCCGTTTGTTATTCCGGAAAGCTGCGAACTGCCGGATGAATCCTTGTTGTTTCTATCCGATATTCTTCCGACAGCTTACTGGAGCGTAGAGCATGCGGGTGTAAAAAAGGGAGACACAGTTATTGTCCTTGGCTCGGGGCCTGTCGGATTATTGACGCAGAAATTTGCCTGGATGAAAGGGGCGAAACGGGTCATCGCAATCGATCACGTACCCTACCGACTGCAGCACGCGAAGAAGACAAATAATGTGGAAATATTTAATTTCGATGAAGTAGATGATATTGGGCAACAAATGAAAGAGTTGACAAAAGGCGGTGCAGACGTTGTCATTGACTGCGTCGGCATGGATGGGAAGAAAAATCTTCTTGAGAAAGTCGGACAGAAAATGAAAGTTCAAGGCGGTACTCTGAGCGCCATTGAAATTGCCTATCAGTCTGTCCGGAAATTCGGCACCATTCAGCTGACGGGTGTATATGGATCGCTTTACAATATGTTCCCGCTTGGCTTCCTATTTGAACGCAATGTCACTATGCGAATGGGTCAAGCACCGGTCGTGCATTATATGCCGATGCTGTTCGACAAAATCGCGAATGGAGAAATCGATCCGACCGATATCATCACCCATATCTTGCCGCTTGAAGACGCTTCGAAGGCGTATGATACATTTTATCAACACGAGGATGAATGCATCAAAGTCATCTTGAAACCATAAGACCAGTAAAACTCGTTCACCGAATACTATCGGGGAACGGGTTTTTTAAAAAAGCGATACCCTGCCCCTGCTTATTTGAATAGAGTGATGATCACTTTAAAACAAAGGCATTTTCCACATATATTTGACACGATGTGATCGACGATAGATCAACGTACACAAGCGACATGCGCATGTTCAGTTAATCACTTTCAAGCAAAATCATTCTATCTTATTTTCTATCACTCGAAAAAGCATATAGGTTTTTCACCGTTTCATTCGGCATATAACCTGCTAAATCCAGCAGTTCATCTACATCTGTTTCTAGTTCTTCTGCCAATGTACACACTACTTCACGCGTAGGTGTATACATCCCTTTTTCCAAAGAATCAATGAAGGAGTAGCTGAGATTCACGCGCTCTGCTAAATTACGTAAAGACATTTGTGCTTGTTTGCGTAACATATGCAAGTGATTTCCAAAATCGTTCAAATAAATCGCCGCCTTATTAAATTATAGTTGATGTAAAAAGCATTTGTACTTTATTAAATTTCCTTCATAATAATATGTGATTTAATTTTCCGTCTAACGGTATGGTTCAAAAGACTTTTATCACTAAAAAGTTAAGAATAATACACTTAACATAACGTGAATAAATGCATGAAATCAAGTACAAAGTAATAAGTAGAAGTGGACGAACCTAAATATAATTGACTACAGACACAATATACATGATTTTTACTCAGAATACTATTAGCGATATCCCTAATTGTCATTCCCCATTTTTATCCTATCCACCTTAATTATTGGATGAATAAAAATAGTTCATATCGCGGAAGTTACAGGATTTATGTCATAAAGCTTTTACCTATACATGGAAAAGGCGCCTACTTCCTACCCTGCGATGGGTCAAGAGTAGACGTCTTTCAATCTATAGGTTGGAAAGTATCTATCGCTACACAGCTGCTAAGTAATCTTTTTCTGATTGATTTTCTACCTATCGAATATCATCGCGCCTTCATTCATCAATTCCAAAAAATTACACAATGTAAAGTAGTAAAACAATATATGGATCAAACAGAAATTAGCTGGCAACGAGTCAGACAGAATGCTGATTCCATACTAGCCTTATAGTTGCTTTGTACATACCCTCTATCTATTTCTGCATGGACGGCGTAGTTGCCGATTAGAAATAAACATTATACTCTGTTCAACTCACGAAATGCCTTCGCGACAAACGATAAATCTTCCTCAAACATCGGCGCGAGATTAGGACGACGTCTTACTGCAAGGGGATGATACGCAACTGTAGTTTTAAATCCCCTCACTTCATGCCATTCTCCACGCAAGCCTTTGACATCCACTTCAGGATGTTGAAAAAATGATTGAACCGCTACATTGCCTAAACAGACGACAAGGGAAGGCTGTTGTTGGTCTAATTGAGCTTCTAGATGACGAATGCAAATGGATCGCACTCTCTCTTTGTCATATTTACGAAGGGGCCGTCGTTTCAGAATATATGTCACGTACAGCCACTCTTCCTCTAAGCCTACAATCGATAAAGTCTGTCGTAAAGTTTGGCGCGTTCCGCAAACCATTCGATTCCCTTCACGATCTTCTAGTGCGCCCGGATTATCAAGAATGATCATGATTGACGCTTTCGGATTGCCTTCTCCCCAAACCATACGGGAACCTTGGGTATATAGCCCACACTCTCGGCAAGTTTGCTGACTTTTCGGCGTCGGATCTTCCCGCCAACTTGCTGAACAATTAGCATTCATCTTATTCACGCTCCTCGGTTTTCAGCATTCCCTTTCTACATGCATACATACCTTGATTCATTGCCATGTCCATACAGGAGACACGTTCACTGAATTTTGATTTCGTATATTAAAATTACGGTATAATTATGTGAAGTAGGTTGAAGCGTTTCGTTAGGATTTATAAATGAATGATTGGGGCCTTTACCATATACGATTGTTTGACTTCAATCACCTGGAAGTACTAAACCCTAAAGATATATACGAAGTTCTAATGATAGTGATACACTTATACCTACGTGATATATTCATACTACTGGAGGTAGATTTCATGAAAAAAGTGGAGATTCTTTCATTAAATGTTGGAAAACCGAAAGATATGGAATTCGGAAAGAAATCAATTACAACCGGCTTTTTTAAACAGCACATACAGCAAGCAGTATTTTTATCCCGTACCAATTTTACCGGCGACGGTCAAGGTGATCTCGTTCATCACGGAGGTGTTCACAAGGCGGTTTGTGTGTATCCGTATGAACATTATAGTCATTGGGAAAACACGTTGGATAGAACGCTGTCGCACGGTGCATTTGGTGAAAATCTTACGATCGATGGAATGACAGAGGAAGATGTCTGTATTGGAGACTCCTTTTTGCTCGGTGAAGCGATTGTTCAAGTGAGTCAACCCCGTCAGCCTTGTTTTAAGTTAGCGCTTGTCTACGAACGAAAAGAGCTACCGCTTCTTGTACAAGATACAGGTTTTACAGGCTTTTATTTCCGCGTGTTGCGTGAAGGCATGGTTTCCCCGACGGATATGTTAGTTCCTTTAACACGCCAAGCCCATGCTATTTCAGTAGCGGAAGCGAATCGGCTGATGCATCATGACAAGCAAGATTTGGAAGCGGTTCGTCGTTTGCTGGAAGTAGAAGAGTTGTCGCCTAGCTGGCGGAAGACTTTTGAAAAGCGAGTGGCGGGTCAAGACGTAAATACTAGCGAACGGATTTCTGGTGAAACGTAAAGCAGATTCTCAATCCACCTGCAGTAAACTATAGTTTATTTCACAAGAAGAGGTGCAGGATATGGAAAATGATAAAATCCAAACGATGACTACTTGGTTCAGAAACTGGTTTTTGGATACTAAAGTAGTTGCTATCTTATTAATTTCGCTATTAATTTTATTGAACTTCCTAGTTTTTTCAAAAGTGATGTATATGTTTCATTTCGTCAAAGAGTTTCTCGGCGTAGTGGCCTTACCTATCATAATGGCAGGGATTCTCTTTTACTTATTAAATCCATTGATCGATATGATGGAAAGAAAGAAGATCAAGCGTGCTTGGGGGATTGCACTCGTCTTCGCGGTCATTAGTGGATAAGTCGCATGGGGTATTATCATACTGATTCCGATTATACGCGAACAAGCTACAAGCCTTATTCAAAACTGGCCTGGATATTGGACTAGATTAGTAGAACAATTTGACAGCTTGTTGAGTAGTACTATATTTTCTCAACTGCAAGGTAAGTTGGACGATATGGATCCAAGGATCATCAAGTCGATAACCGAGCAAACAAATGGCTTCATAGACTCTGCTTTCTCGGGGATTGGCAGCGTACTCGGCACGGTTACCAATGTGGTCATCGCATTGCTGACTATGCCAGTTCTTTTATTCTTTTTATTGAAGGACGGCCGTGATTTACCGTATCATACAATGAAACTTCTACCGATAAAGACTAGTGACTTCATCTACTTTACAGATATTCATGCAGTACGCTCCCCTTTGTATAGAAGATCTTCCCCTTGTTAGCTGGCACGTGCTCTCCACTTGATTATACGTTCACTTATAAACCCCATTATCATACCTACAAAAATAGGTAGCAATGAAATTTCAGTATATGACAGTGAAAGTTTAAATAGTAGAAGGTCTATATTCGCTAAAAAGCCTAGAAAATATAGGAATATCATCGTTCCAAATGAAACCAATAACGGAATCCAAAAGGAATTATTCATATCGTCACCTCCCAATCATTTTAATGGGTTGTACGTGATGCGTCTATTTAATTAGCGTATTTCAATCCATTATGTTGAGAATTACATTCGCTTTGTTTTCTCATACTTCATAGTATGAAGTATACCATTTTTTCGGAAATTTTTCTAACTACTCTGTTAGTAAGATATGAGACTCAGTGTATAACCGAAGCCGAAATATGCAAAATTGAATGGTTCCTAGTGATCGAACAAGTGGAGAGGAAGCGGGCCACTCAAAAAAACACCTATATACAGCAGAAACGCATGTACATCCACCATAGCGTTTGCTATCTATATAGGTACTTATTTGTTCTATAGTTAGTGAACTAAAGGTTTAGCCAATTCATCAATAAGGATCTGCTTCATGGCCTTTTTCCACTGCGTCTTCCACAGCCTGTTTAGAATCAGGCGTGCCTTGTCCAAATTTCGATTGACTGGCTTCACGACCTGGGAAGTTAGATTCTGCCGCCACTCCTTCTAGCTCTTTCATTTTTTGTTCAATACCCTCTTCAACAAGACGCCCGTATTCAAAATCCGCTTGCGTGAAGTGGTCGATCATCGCTTTTTGTATGCGTACATCACACACGGCTAGCGCTTCTGAAAGGTTCTTGATTAATTCCTCTCGTTCCCATTTCTCAAACTTTCGGAACGTCTCGCCTGCCTGACCATAATTATTGGGTCGATCAATCGGCGCGCTCATCGCCGCTGCATTATACGTAGGTCTATGCGGAGGCCGGCTTTCTCCTTTTGCTTCTTGAAATCCACCGAGCATAGATGGTTCATAATTGATATGCGGATTTTCTCCTGATTCGTAGGCGTCACGATTATCCATTTGACCCCGTTGCTGGTTTGTCCGAACTTCTTTTTTGGGCGCATTTACAGGTAACTGGAGATAATTCGTGCCAATACGATAACGTTGTGTATCGGAATACGAGAATGTACGGCCTTGAAGCATTTTGTCGTCTGAAAAATCCATTCCATCTACAAGCACTCCAGTTCCAAAAGCCGCTTGCTCTATATCCATATGGAAATCATCGGGGTTCCGATCCAATACCATTTTCCCTACAGGCAACCAAGGAAACTGTTCTTCGGGCCAAAGCTTTGTATCATCAAGCGGATCAAAATCCAGTTCTGGGTGGTATCCATCTTCCATAATTTGCACGAAAAGCTCCCATTCAGGATACTCTTTACGTTCAATGGCTTCAGATAAATCTTGCGTCGCATGGGCAACATTTTTTGCCTGAATGGCATCGGCATCTTCCTGCGTTAAATTACGGATGCCCTGCTTTGGCTCCCAATGATACTTTACTAGAACCGCTTCTCCTTTGTCATTAACCCACTTGTATGTATTCACACCAGAGCCTTGCATGTGACGATACGTTGCGGGAATTCCCCATGGCGAGAACAAAAACGTGATCATATGAATGGATTCTGGCGACCTAGAGACAAAGTCAAACATGCGTTGTGGATGCGGTATATTTGAAGCAGGATCCGCTTTGAATGCGTGAATCATATCAGGAAACTTCATTGCATCTCGAATGAAAAATATTTTCAAATTATTCCCTACTAAATCCCAGTTACCATCTTCTGTATACATCTTAACCGCAAACCCTCGTGGATCTCGTGCAGTCTCAGGCGAATCTTTAGCTCCAGCTACAGTGGAAAAACGCGCGACAAGAGGCGTTCTTTTTCCAGCACCCGAAAACACTTTGGCACGTGTGTACTTTTCAACGGGTTCATTGCCCACTTTCCCATATGTTTCAAAATAGCCAAACGCACCCGATCCTCTTGCATGGACCACTCGTTCAGGTATTTCCTCGCGATCAAAATGAGAGATTTTTTCAATGAAATGATAATTCTCAAGCGTAGCAGGGCCACGGTCGCCAATCGTCCTGATATTTTGATTATCCTGTACAGGATGACCTTGGCGCGTCGTTAGAATTTCCCGATCTTCCACTTGAGATTCGTTCTGTTTATGTTTTTTCTTTTCCACGATATTCCTCCTCGACAAATTGCATTCCATTTCTATCAACAGTATGACCACAACAAAGAAAAGATAAACACGTATAGTGCGACGGGAAATCGGTTCAATTGCTATGATAGGAGTGAAGTATAGCGAGTTTCTTATGTATGTTGGAATTTCAATGTTTCCCGGGAAATTCCATATGTACGGAATGGATGGGAGCAGAAAAGATAGTGGATCCAAAAACAGAGGCACCAGGGCACAGAACACTTTACAAATGTTCGGTGACCTAGTACCTCTTGTTCACTTTGAATGGAAACTTTTTCTGTTCTTATACGTCTACCATTTCCAGAAATTGTAGTGTACGTTCATTTGTTGAACGATTGAAAAATGTATCGGGATCAGAATCCTCAATGATGACTCCTTCGTCTAACATGATCACTCGGTCTGCCACGTTTTTTGCAAACTTCATTTCGTGTGTCACAACAATCATCGTCATTCCTTCCTCTGCTAAGTTTTGCATGACTTGCAAAACTTCCCCGACAAGTTCGGGGTCTAAAGCGGAGGTCGGTTCGTCGAATAACAATACTTTTGGTTGCATGGCAAGTGCTCGAGCGATTGCCACGCGTTGTTTTTGACCACCAGATAATTTATTGGGATAGACTTCGGCTTTTTCGGATAATCCAACCTTTTGCAATATCTCGTATGCCATCTTCTTCACTTGGACTTTATCCATTTTTTTCACCATCAAAGGCGCTTCCATTACATTCTCTAAAACCGTTTTGTGTGGGAATAAATTAAAGTGTTGAAATACCATTCCAACTTCCGCACGAATCTTGGCTAAGTTGTCTTTCTTTTGATTTACTTGCTTTCCATCAATCGTAATAACGCCTTCATTCGTCAATTCCAAAAAATTTAAACACCGTAAAAAAGTACTTTTTCCCGATCCACTGACCCCTATGAGAACGACTACTTCTCCACGGCGCACTTCCATATCAATACCATTCAACACGTTCAAATCTCCAAATGATTTATGAATATTTTCTGCTTTAATCATCGTATCCGCCCCCCTTATTTATCCACATCCAATTTGTTCTCATACCATTTTAATAGAGCACTGAAAATTAGAACGAGAATGAGATAATAAAGACCTACTACGAGAAACGTTTCAAATTGTTTGAAATTAGATGCGGCTACTCGATTGGCCAAACCAAATAATTCAGATACACCAATCACATAGACTAAAGATGAATCTTTCAACGTAATGATGAATTGGTTGCCGAGTGGTGGAATCGCACGTCGTAAAGCTTGCGGGAATACGATCCTTCTCATTGTCAATGAACTATTCATACCCAGTGCAAGACTGGCCTCTCGTTGACCTTTGTCAATTCCTTGTATAGATCCACGGAAAATTTCCGCAATATATGCACCATTATGGACTCCTAAAGCAATCGCACCTGCCCAAAAGTTATCTAACACGATGATCGATGTGATACCGAAGTATAGAAACATAATCTGAACGATTAACGGTGTCCCTCGAATTAGCGTGATGTATATATTCGCAATCGTCTGCAGTATTTTCGAATGGGAAATTTTCATAAGGGCGAAAATGATACCTAACACCGTTCCGATTACGATAGCAATTGCTGTAATTTCGATGGTTAGTAGACCTGCTTGTAAAAATCCTTTGTACGTATTTGTGAATACGTCATAAAATGTTAGTAAGAACTCAGGCACCGGCACACCAACTTTCTAAAAATAGATAGAGATTTTCTTTATTCCAATAATTCTACGCCTTCTAAATCAATATCAAGTAAATTGCGACCGAACCATTTATCTGAGATTTTCTCATACGTCCCATCGTCAATCATTTCTTGTAATGCCACATCCAGCGCTTTTGTTAATTCTGGATTTTCTTTATTTACGGCGATGGAAGGTTGTTCAACCCACATCGGCTTGTCGACCTCTTTGACTTCAAATCCATTGTCGATCGCTTCATACCCAACGATGTCCGCTGTAATGACTGCATCTAAGCGACCTTTCACTGTTAAATCTTTTAATGCTACTACATCACTGCTGTAATACTGAATATTATCCGATAATTCTTTTGCAGGCTCTTCATATGTAGACTGAGCCACTACGCCAATTTTCTTTCCGTCCAAATCTTCTGGAGATGTAATTTCGTCGTTATTCTTTGCAACGAAAATCATTCCTCCTGAATAATAGTAAGGCTCGGTGAAGTCCGCTTGCTTTGCCCGTTCTTTTGTATAAGCCATAGAACCAATAATTGCGTCAAACTTATTCCCAACTAAACCTTGTAAAATCGTTTCAAATGGATTGGTTACTGGATTCGCTTCAAGTCCCATTTTCTCAGCAAGCGCATTTCCGATCTCTATATCAAAGCCCGTAAGTTTACCGTCATCTTCAAAACTAAACGGTTTATACACTCCACTTGCAGCGAAAGTGAATTTTCCTTCATTAACTAATTTATAGCCTTGATCTCCGGTGTTCTCTGATGTCTTGTCGTCTTTGGTACCACAAGCAGCCAGTACGAATACCGATGTAGCTAGTAGTACGATCATCATAATAAATTTCCTCATTTTCCAACACTCCCTTTTTAGATAGCCATATCGCTAATTTTCGCATTTCACTATACTCACTATTGAAATCGCTTACATTAGATGCTGAGTGAAACCGGTGATTCATTCTTTAGGTATAACTCTCCTCCCTCCATCGTGACTCATTGCATTCTAGACTCAATGAGAAATGACTGTATAATTGAAGTGTATTTTGAATCCTTAACACGCTTTCACCACTTTCTAACTAGTAAGTTATTTACTATTAAACCATGATACCATAAAAAGAGTATAATTAATTTAATATTCTTATAATCATTTCATTCATCGAAGTGCAGGTATTCTTTCTATTTTTACTAGCTTGAGATGAGGTAACTGAATCCAATGTATGAGCTACTCGTTAAAAAATTCGCTTAAGTATTCCTAGAATTATGTAATCGTTCGTATCTTTCTTACCTTTCTTTTACTTTAAGCACTTCTAATTTATCTACACATTCGTAATTTCATTTTTAATCTCTTTCTCATTTTGAATAGTCTTCATTATTCTGAACATAGTTAGTACCTACTATCTTTTATTTTCCGAGTTTGTGTATCATGTGATTTTCATTCTCTCTCGCAACCTCTGGAACTCAAAACGTTGGGTTGGTCTTCGTCATATGTATACCCCCCAAACTAGAAATTATAACCCATGATTATCGATAAAAATTCTACTTGAAACACTTGTTGAAAATCTCTCGTTTTCCTACATAATGATAGCTCACTAAATAATCCATACTAGTTCTTACACAACAATCTACTGCATTTTTTATGCTATGATACGTATAATACATAGCGATTTACGGAGGAATCCCCATGAAAAAAGTTGCAATTATTCAAGATTTGTCTTCATTCGGTAAATGCTCACTCACTGCCGCGATTCCTGTGCTTTCCGTGATGGGCGTGCAAGCATGCCCATTGCCTACTGCGGTTTTGTCTGCACAAACGGGATATCCAAGCTATTACTGTCATGATCTAACGAACGCCATGCCGCTCTACACGGAGGAGTGGAAGAAGCTTCATGTCTCCTTTGACGGTATTCATACCGGATATATTACGGGCAAAGAACAAATTCGCCAGATCCTCACATTTCTTGAGAGTTTTTATACGGATCGAACGCTATTACTCGTTGACCCGGTGCTAGGTGATAATGGAATAGCGTATGATAATTTTGACGAAGAACTACTTGAACAAATGAAAGTTCTGGTCGCGCGTGCGGATATTATTACACCGAACCTTACCGAATGTTGTTTGTTGACCGGTTATAGTTATGACACATTGCACCGCTGCATAGATGAACGAGATTACCTGAAGATCGTAGAGGATTTAGGTAAGCTTCTTCAACAAGCAACCGGCTCGGAAATTATCATTACAGGCATACAGCCACCCAGCCAGGAATTTACTATTGGCAATATGTATATTAACGACACGGACACACTTTTCACTACGGTGCCGTTCAATAATAAAAGCTATTCAGGCACTGGCGATTTATTTGCATCGGTACTAATGGGTAGCCGACTTCGCGGCGTGGGCATGGAACAGGCTATCACGCTTGCAAAAGAATTCTTGCTCGCTGCCATTGAAGATACTGTTCTAGATGATACGCCGTTAGAGGCGGGAGTGAATTTTGAAAAGTATTTGCGGATGTTGTTGTGAGAAGTACATACTAAAAAGCACCAGAGTCACGAAACATTTCGTGGCTCTGGTGCTCTTTTTACGAATTTTATTGTTTCAATTTCTTTAACACACAGAATCATTGGATTTCGGTACGGTTAATCCAAACAAAGGCCGAAGATACAATGCTAGGAATGTCCCGGCTAATGCGAGAATCCCCCAAATATATCCATGCAAGCTAAATGAGGCAATGCCACCGAAGTAGGCGCCGATATTACAACCGAATGCAAGACGTGCGCCATAGCCCATCATCAGACCGCCTATGACGGAAGCTACAAAATTACCTACTGTCACGCGTGTGAATTTGAATAAACCGCCAGCTGCTGAAGCGATGAATGCACCAATAATCACTCCAAGATTCAATACAGTAGTAGAATCAGTAAAAATCGATGCGTCTAGCGCGGCTGCGTTGGCCCCTTGCCAATACCCCCAGCTAGCTACATCAAAGCCAAGTACAGAAGCAATCTTTGATCCCCATAACGCAAAGGCAGAAGTAATGCCCCAAGGCGTTCCACGCGTCAATAATGTTAATGCGTTCAGCACCGCTAATACAATCGCAGCTGCAAACAAAGGCCAAGAACCACGGAAAATCCGTTTCCATCCTCTTTCAGTAGGAAGAGCCGCCATTTTCGGCGCTTTTTTCTTTTTCTCAATAACCAACGTCACCCACGTAATGAATCCAAATAACGCAATCGATACAAGCCAAGCGCCACCATATCCTAAGCCAGTGGAAGTAGCCAATGAAACCGGAGCGAATGCAGGCATTACTTCCGTCCAGAATGGTAAGTGGTATGCGCCAATTGTTGTACCGATGATGAAGAACGCTAGCGTTACAAACATCACAGTACGTCCGCCACCTATCGCATACAGCGTACCAGAAGCACATCCACCGCCAAGCTGCATGCCAATTCCAAAGACAAAGGCGCCTACGATGAGGCTAACACCTACAGGCGAAACATAGCCGGCGATCGGACCGCCAAAAAATGTCGTACCATAAGCTAAGATTGGTGCAAATAATGTTACCGCTAGTGCTAGCATCAGCATATGCGATCGCATCGCTTGGCCGTTTCCAACTGATGCCATGCGTCGAAATGCAGACGTAAAACCAAAGCGTGCATGAAAGAGAGTGAAACCAAGCAATAACCCAATGCCGAGAAGCATCGATTGAGAAATATGCTGGGTGGCTAGCAAATAAGCGAATAATACGACCGCCACAAGTACTGCACCCGCAATCAGTAGTTTTTGCGGTGGATTTAATAGAAGCTCATCTCGTTCCACAGGACTTTTCATGTCGTGGATGGCCTGTCCTTTTATAGTAGTCATTCCATAACACCCTTTTCCTATTAATTTAGTTGGTATATGAACTCATAGTAGTATTCTCGGATTTGAAAGTCAACCAGTTTAGCTTATTGCCATACTTTTATAGGCTTGAAGACATAAAAATCCTCAACCCTATGACAAGGATTGAGGATTTTCTAATTAATTACTTTCCGGTACATCTTCTTGCGGTGTAGCACGATACACGATAAACGACAGCACAACTGCCACAAGCGACATAGCGAATGCGATAAAGTACACAAGTTCCACACCGGCTACGAGAGCCAAATCAGCAGTTAATGCGTCGTCAGGCGTCGTAGATTTCTTTAGAAAGTGTAATTGTCTCGCATTCATAATACTTATAAATACCGATACCCCAATAGCTCCAGCAACAGGTTGTAGCGTCGACATAACTGCCGTGCCGTGTGGATATAACCGTTTCGGCAACTGATTCAATCCATTCGTCTCAGCTGGCATCATAATCGCAGATACGCTGAGCATCAGCAAGATATAGCTCGTGACCACAACCCAAATAGGTGTATCGAGCGTCAATCGGCTCATCATGAACATCGTGCCACTGAGCACAATCGTAGCCGGTATCATCAGCACACGTGGTCCGAATTTATCAAATAATGACCCCATGAACGGTGACATTATACCGTTTAAGATACTGCCTGGTAGCAAGATCAAACCGGCTGTCGCTGCGCTCAGTGCGAGTGGTCCTTGCATATAAATAGGTAAAATAATTTCAGAAGCGAACATCACCATAATAATAATCAAGAACAGGAAGACGGAGTGTGTGAACATCGGGTAACGAAACACCCGCATATCCATGACAGGCTCTTTTAACTTAAGTTGCCTAATTGCAAAAAGCGCGATGCCGATCACACCGACACCGATCAACGACAATACGCGAGGACTTGCAAATCCATCAGCGCTTTCACCGACCGAACTAAATCCATAGACGAGTGAACCGAAACCAATCGATGAATACACCAATGAAATATAATCGATTTTTGGTTTGGTGACTTCTGTAATATTGATCAAGTATTTATAACCGAATCCGATAGAAAATAAGGCGAATGGAATGACGAGAATGAATAAATAGCGCCATCCGAGATATTCCACGATTACTCCTGATAATGTAGGCCCAATCGCTGGTGCGAACATAATGACGAGTCCAATAATTCCCATAATCTTACCCCGTCTATGCGGTGGATAAATGAGTAGGAAAACGTTGAAAATGATTGGCATCAATAATCCTGTTCCCACAGCCTGAATCAGTCGACCTGTTAATAGAATCGGAAATGTCGTAGCACTCGCAGCCACAATCGTTCCTATCGTGAAAACGGTCATCGTACCGAGAAATAATTGCCTCGTCGTGAACCATTGTAAAAGTAAAGCCGAGATTGGGATGACGACTGCCATGACAAGCATGAAGCCTGTTGCCATCCATTGCACCGTCGGTAACGTGATGGAAAACTGATCCATCAATGTGATCAGTGCGATGTTCAATAGTGTTTCATTCAAAATGGCGAAAAATGCACCGATAATAAGAGCCAACATAATAGGCAGTACTTTACTATTTGGGTTATCCGCCAAGTATTCGTATTTCTGTTCTTCCATCTCAAAACCTCTTTCGTTGATCACGTGAATTCGGCAGTATAGTTACCGTTCTTTTACTCATATCATGCTTTTTTATGAACGATGTGTCAAACATTCAGAATCCAAAATGATGATCTTTTTTAAAAAGATTTATTTTTCCACTACGCTCGCTAGATTACCTAAATCTTCTCCTTGACTAAAATCCAGTTCAGTAGAATGCAGCACGTAGTTTTGCGTAGTTTGTATAGGTTTCGCCGGTTGTTCATTCAAATAGTTTTCAAAGTTCGTCGGGTTGAATAACGTCGACGGACGCAAGTAAGCACGGTATTCAGGATGATGATTCCACTGGGATACTTTGAGATCAATGACTTGTATAAAATCCTGTTGTGTATAGCCTTCTTTCACTCTGCCAGCGATGAACTTCTTAGTAGTTGCCGAGGTGGCTTTGAATTGCTTTCCGGTTTTCTCATTCAGATAATTAATGACAACATGTGCGACGTCGAGATTCATCTCGACTTGGTCTTTATTCTTTATTTTTAAAGATTCTTTAAGTTCTTTAGTTATTGGCTTGCCCAATTCCGCCACGTGGACTTGCTCAACTTCGACAGGTGCACGTGGCGGTTCTGAGCAAGTGACTTGCTCATGTACGAACGCACTTGCAGGCAATCGAGTATAGTCGATTCGGTACCATTTCGTGTTGTCGATTTTCATCTTGTTGTATTCAGAGATCGAAATGAGGTATCCTTGTTTCTCCAAATTATAAATCGTGCGTTTGATCATCATTCGTGACAAGAAAGAAAATTCTTCCAACCATTGATCATACGTTTTACATACCCATAAATGGCCATCATGCATATTTTTTGAATGGAGTGAACGGAAATGCAATTGCTGCAAAAATAACGCCTCATTTAACCCGACTAGATACACAAGAGATGGTAGTAATTGTACTGGCTGTTCATTGATTAATAACTTCACACTGAATTCCTCCTCCATCGCGTGTAAGTGATAGCCATACACTACTTCACTTACTATATAGAGTGCTTCTTGGATAAGGATACTCATTTTGGAATTAATTTCAGGCTACAAAATCGCACGAAAAAAGAGCGGAAGCATAGAGCCTCCACTCACCTGTAATAGACATTAGTTCACGTTCAAAAGTTCTTCTCTCGCTGGTTGTAGCAGAAATATCGCATTTGACTCACAGACTTCGTAATCCACGAGATACATCTTTTCTCCGAAGTTCTGTCGCATAGAACGAATATAACCGGACTTCTCCAACTTTCGAATTGCTCGGATAATCGTAGCCATTGACCAGAAACTCATCACGGCATGCCACTCTTTATACGACCTCCTCACCCACTGCGTTCCTTCTACCGTATCATGAGGACCGAAAGACAGCTCATGGATTTGTTGCAGGAACATCGATTCATTGAGTCCGATCTGTGCCGCTGTGTGTGGATGAAATTGCAGAAATGGTTCATGGATCATTTGCATGATGGTATCCCCCTACTAACTAGTTGTAAGCGGCAGCTATTTGCCTCTTCACTAGCTATATAGAGATCTTTTTGAATAAGGATACGCCTTTTTAAAAATAATTTACTTGATGAGACGCCTGAAACTCATTTTCGTGAGAAATATCGGTCGTTTACAAGGTGCCGATCTTCGCCTACGCGATAGGAAATCGCTATTCGTTATTCAGGATTCACTTGAAGCTCTACTGTGATTTTAATATCATCACCTACTAATACGCCACCTGTTTCTAGTGCCTGGTTCCAAGTTAAACCATATTCTTTTCTAGAAATTTTTATCCCCGCCTCAAAACCGACTACATCTACACCCCATGGGTTTTTTCCAGCTCCTGTACGCATCACGTTAAACGTAGTTTTCTTCGTAACATCTTTAACTTTCAAGTCCCCTGTTACATCATATTCATCTTCTCCTGTTTTCACAATTCCAGTCGAATCAAATGTGATATGTGGATACTGCTCTACATTAAAAAAGTCAGCTGAACGAAGGTGGTTGTCACGATCTTCATTATGTGTATTGATCGTGTTCACATCAATTTCAAAGTGAATTTTTGCATCGGTTAAATTGTCAAGCTCCCCAGTAACTGAACCTTCAATTCCAGTAAAACTACCTCTCACATTGGATACCATCATATGTCTAACTGAAAAACCTACGTTTGAGTGCGCTGCATCTACATTCCATTTTGTCATGTTAAAACTCTCCTTTTTAGGTGTTAAGGCCACCGTATAGTGCAATTATCTCGAATTACATACATTCAATTGGATGGCATCCGAAATTTTTACCATTTTGGCCATACGTTTTATTAATATGGTCATTACAAAGATCTATATACCCGTACATTATTTGCGTATGGTATGTAACGCAGTGGTCCAAGGGATGACTTGGTCTAACATTTGCTCTACTGAAGCGGCTTGCACGGCAGCAGGTTTGAAATCCGTGCCATTTTCGAAATCTGTAAATAAAGATAATGCAGGATGAACACGAACGTGCGCTATGGATAATTCACTTAAAATACCACGCAAATGTTCTGCTGCACGAGCTCCGCCTACTGAACCGTATGAAACGATACCTGCTGCTTTGTTGTTCCACTCTACGCGAAGGTAGTCTAATGCGTTTTTAAGTGCAGCGGAAATGGAATGATTGTACTCTTGAACGATGAATACAAATCCATCCTGTTTCGCGATAATTTCTGACCAAGCTGCCGCGCCGGATGCATCTCCACCTGACTCACCTAAAAGGGGTAATGCATAATCTGCGATATCGATCACCGTGTAATTCGCATCCCCGCGTTGATCTGCTATTTCTTTGACCCACGCTCCGACTTGTGAACTTACGCGTCCCTCGCGTGTTGACCCTAAAATAATCCCTATGTTTAATTTTGTCATAGTAATTTCCTCCTCTTGTTTTGTTCCAAAAAAAGTACCGAAAAAACCCATTTCACTTCCGACTCCTCACAAATATTCTTTATTGATTGTAGGTACTCTTCCTACTGTATCGAATGGTTTCACTGATAATTTCATTTTTGGCGGATGTAATCCAAGAGAGATTTAACCAAAAAACTCTATTTTCCCGCATGGTTTGTTACAGCTGTAACATGATCCTGTATGATCAGGTTCAAAATACCTCCTATTATTAAACTGAATTGATTTATTACTAATTCGAGACATTGTCGCAAAAAAAATGACGTTGTATGAATCTAAACTTCAATCAAAGTTATAACCATTTAACTTATCTCGAATTCGTAGTAAATATATCACGAGTCTATTTCAGTTGTCAACACTTTAATTTTTTTACTGTACGACGGCCGTTAGCTCTTTACTCCACTAATCGTTCCGTCCATAGACATCGGTGCATTCATCTCAACAAAAAACAACACCAAGGTCGAGTCTACATTCGCGGTGATAGCTGGAAGATCATGGACCAAATTCGTTACGGCTTCTGTTTTGCCTATCGTAAGATGCTGCATCGTAATCTCTCCATTCATTACATATAGAAAAGGCGTTAGCCCGGTATATGTTGGAACGTCTAGCACTTCACCCGCTTTCGGATGCGCGTCTAGTATATAGACTTGTTGCCTGACGTAAAGTGGCGCTTTGCTTCCTTCAGGTCCGACTAAGACATACCAATCTTTTTGATCTATCGGTTTTTCATGAAATTGAATGGCCGGTGAAAGGTCCGTTTCATTCGGTCGAACGAAGATTTGAAGCATTTCTACTTCATCTTCTTTCACTTTTTCTTCATGCCAAAAGCCTGCTCCTGCATTCATCATCATGAGTGTCCCCCGTGCAATAGCTGCTTCAAAACCCGCAGAATCTTTGTGATGCATGACGCCTGAGCTAATGTAACTTAAAATTTCATCATTTACGTGTTGATGCATTCTAATCGTAAGACCTTTTTTCATGACGGCATGATCAATGATAGCTAATGGTCCAAACGTCGTGTCCTTCTTTTCATCCTGAAGAATGTTGCCTGGTTGAACCCGTGTAATGGTAAATGGTCCAGTAAACGGCTTTGAATGACTACTTGCTGCAAGTTTTTGTAACAAAAAAACGCCTCCTTTCTATACCATACTTCCAGTGATTTATTTTACGGGACCTTTGTTAATCGCGGTAAGTGTATAATTGACTGCAAATATTTTGGCGTTAACGTCTGTAATCCCAAAGCTAGCCAATCTTTTCGTGTGCATCTCCACATACTTTTCAGCAGATTCCTTTGTTTCGAAATTGTAAATTCCACCTGCTTCATTCGTTTCAGGATTTTCCGTCCAAATTTTCCAAATGAATCCTTCTTCCTCATTAATACTCGTTGCTAAATCGGCAAATGCTTCCGCCATGTCATCCCCGAATGGTCCATTCATTGTAAAATCGACTTGTACTACGTATGTCATGTTCATTCTCCTTTTGATTCAGTAGTTGTAAAATAGATTTCTCCTAGAACTTCTTTTGCTTGATAACGTTTTGATGAAAGTTCTTTTTCTACAAATGAGGCAATATCTGATTGCTCAACATCATACATGACTTCAATTTCTTTTGAAAAAAGCAGTCTTTCTTTTTCAAGTACGCTAGAAAGTGCTGGTTGTTGCTTTGGTTGTAATCCTTCCGCATCTAACACTTTTTTTAATCCGTCAACGTACGTTTCAAGTGGACGTCCGCCTACAATTTTCACGCCTTTATTGTCCGCATTGATCATAATGATGCTTGGGAAACCAGTAGCGCCTAAACTTCTGGCCAGCGCAAAATCTTCATGTAATAGTTGTTGTCCGATTGGTTGTTCGGCTTCATCGACGATAACTTCTCCCTCCAGGCCAAGTGTATGGACGATTTCAGTCATTACAGAACGTTCCGAAATATTTTGATTGAATACAAAAAGTTCTTCTCTTGTACGTCGTAAATAATCTGATGCTATAGCGTCACCATGATTTTTTTGAATGATTTTAAATACTCGGGAGGGTGGATAAGAAGATTGAACTGGATGATCAATCATGACACTGCCATCAATCGGCATTCTTGCATGTTCTCCAACTTCTCTCCAGTGACCCGCGACACCAGCAGGCTTATAAATGCCGTTTGCGGGATCGATTGGCCCGTCATGCCATTTTTCCAATAAACCGCCCATGACGGTGTGCATGTTGAAGTAACTACCGTACTGCTCTACAAAACGTCTTAGAACAGGTTCAATCGCCCAACAATGAGAACATATAGGATCCGTCACATAGTACAGATTAATCTCTTTTGCTGGCTGGTTAAAGTCGATGATCTCCATTTCTTCATTTCCAGCTTCTCCACATACACCTGTTTCCATATCACATATCATATTATTATTGTTTTTCAATGTCTGATTCCCCTTTTCAAACGTCTCGGCCGCTTGATACTTGCTATTCATTCTCACTATTACAGAGCATTCACATTACAGTAAGTTCCTGTTGCTTCACGTGTTAATCATTTGCTTACCACTAAATTCTATACCATAATGAAATGAATCAACACCAATAGAACCTTGAATATGTCGCTTATACAACACATCGAAGATATTGTATAAAAAGTAGGAGGGAAATCTATATGAATCAGCCAAAGACAGATCCACGAATTCAACGCACTCGTAAATTAATTATGGATTCTTTTATCTTATTTCCGACAGAAGACTCCTGCTTCAAAGAATGAATCGGGCGCGACCCAATGATTAAGCGAGTGACGCATGTCGGTTGACGCTAGCCAAAGAGTGTATCAGCCTGTTATAATAAGAACATACGATCTCTATGATGGAGGTGCACTTCATGCTGATCCACAAAGCGTTTCGGTTCCGAATCTATCCAACGAAAGAACAGCAAATGTTGATCGCCAAAACCATTGGCTGCAGCCGGTTTGTCTTTAATCACTTCTTGTCCAAGTGGGAACACACCTTTAAGGAAACCGGCAAAGGGCTTTCTTATGGCATCTGTTCTGC
>NZ_PDYO01000023.1:0-31596 GCF_002743065.1 Sporosarcina sp. P16b
AATACGTATGACGACTGGATGGAAGAATTTCCGTTTTGGTCGCTAAACACGATTAAACGGATAACGTACGACTTAGAACAAAAAGGTTGTCTAATTTCCACTTCCAAGCACAATAAGATGAAAATCGACAACACAAAATGGTACCGAATCGATTATGATTAGCTGCCATTTTCGTGTACGCCAAATGAGATACTGGCAGACCCAAAAGTGGACACTCCACCACCCCAACATGAGACGCCTATCAACTCACAATTAGACGCTGTGCAAACCCACTCTGATACGAAGGCGTATCCCACTATGGGACGGCCTATAACCAAAGAACTTAAGAATCTAAAGAATAAAACCTTTGTCGAGAAGAATCTCGACGTCGCACATTCTGTTATTGAATACCTAAACGATAAGACCGGAAAACATTTCAAAGCGGAGTCTGCTGCTACCCGTAAATTCATCAACGGTCGAATCAAGGAAGGCTACACAAAGGAAGACTTTATTCGTGTCATTGATCTAAAGGCCAAGCAGTGGTTGAACCACCGTGAATTTAATGCGTTCCTTAGACCATCGACTTTGTTTAACGCAACGAATTTTGAAAACTATATCAATGAACTAGGCGTGGCCAAGAAACCGGATATAGAAATATACATACCACCGGTTCTTGATTTTAGTAGTGGTGAGAGGTAAGGAATAGTTCGAATAGTAATGGAGCTATCAAGTTCACACAGAACTTTGTGAAAGGTACCTATTTCAAAACGTGGCTTAAAGATTTTTTCGATATCCTTTAAGGATACCTTTTTGAACTCTCCTTTTAAGAGGGTTAATGAAATTTTCCATCTGTAAATATTTTTAAACAAGTATAAAAACTATTCAAGTGAATACAATGATTAATATGAACTTCAGTTTAAGTTACTTGCAGTTTAGTTTCAGTTCATTTATACTAGGAGGTGAAGAGGTGATGATAATGTTGACAACATTTGAAAAAAGAGAATTTGTTAAAAGAACACCTGAATTAACAAAACGAATTTTCGAAAATGAGGACGATAGTTTATTATTCTTCAAAGTAATAGTAAATTACTTAGACAAAACTAACATAAACAACCTTCACTTAAGTAAGTTGAATGAGTCAATCCTAGATAGCACAGAAGAAATGGAAAAGTATCTATCAAAAACATTGGAGATTATGGCAGAAATTGCTGCCGAGGACACAAATTTCTCCCCTGCTTATACTACGGGACAAATTGCAAAGTATTTTGGAGTTTCGATTACCACCATCAATAACTGGATTAAAGAAGGACGATTCGTGGGCGTTGAAAGAACCGAGAAAAACTCACAAGCACGAATCAGTGCAAATACTTTGTGGAAATCCAGAACAGGTAAAATGTACACTGTTGATGATATCGTGAAAGAATGGGAAGAAGAACAAGAAGAAAATCTATATGATTCGAATGAACGTTTATTCCTGGTTGAACAGATGGCTCTTTACGAAGAAAAGTACGAGGGGAATTTCGAGAGTACATTGGGTTCTATGGATGACTTATCATCCGAAGAACAAACTGATGCTGCTACTTGGTCATATTTCATAAGAAAGTTCGATGCGTTAAATGTCAACAGGAATTCCAAAGACTAACTATAAATTGCTTGAAAATGAATTTGATGAAATTACGGAAATCAGAGACGGCGCTAATGGTCTACCCTCGAAACCGGGTGCTGTTCGAAAAACTATTGTATTTTCCGACTTAACAAAAATTTCTTGTCAAGAGATAATAAAAGATGGATTTATTGAGTACTACAACTATGATTTCTATTCCTCTACTGGTTCTATTGTTGTAAAATTTCACTCTGAGCCACATGAAGAAAGTAAAGAACATCAAACAAGTACCGAACCTTTTCACTTACACGTCAAAAGGGATGAACAAGACCAAAAAGCATCCATAAGGTTACCCAACGGTAGAATTAGAGAACTATGGACTATAATAGAAACAATTCTAGTGAGTAAACATTTGAAATATGCTCATGTAACCTCTCCTACTGTTAAATCAAAAAGCAGAAAAGGGCGAAGGAACGGAAGATTATAAAGTTAACAGGTTCGCACATAACTTTAGTTCAATTCAGAGTTGTTTCTAATTCGTGTCCGGACCTGGTATCTTATTTCAGATTTTCATGAAAGCTTAAACATTCATGTTGGTTTCTCACACAGCGTTTAATGTGAAATAAGTCAAGTACCATGTTTAAGCTATTTTTAGGCACACGAAACCAAAGCTTCAGAATAATATTTTTTGAAACTCAACAATCACAGAAAACTCTATGAGGGCATCTTTCCCTAGCGGGAAAGGTCTTGCTTTTCATTCCACAGGGATACATCCTATTAAATCCAAACTCTTTTCTTTCACGTTTTATCCGTATTTGTGGAACAACACCCATAACGCCGTGCAACGGGGTCCACACTGGCCCCAGGTACCAATTTTCTATTTGATCTACGCTCCGGGAAGACGCCTTTTTTAGTGCTTTTCTAACGACACCAATGCCATAACTTCATTTTTTATACACTGGCAAATTGACTAAAGAAAACTGCTTGTTTAGATTTATTTCGTAACTTTCCAGCGATGACCTTTTGTAAAATATAATCAGCACAAGTGCTTTGATAAAGCGTTTGATGTTTCCTCCTCGCATAGGCAAGGCGCACTATTCGATTGCCAATTGCGATATACGCTTGACCTGTCAACTTTCCTTGTTCTTTCATCTTCCGATAGCGTGCATTCATGTCGAGATTATGAAGGGCCGTACATTTGCCGGCTTGATAGACAATGCCACGGAATGGTGCCCGCCCCTGCTTTGAAATTGCGAAGTGGGTAGCTGTTTTTCCACCGGACTGCTTCACAACTGGATTGGTACCAGCCATCTTAATCAACTGTCCAGCATTCGTAAACGCCTCTAAATCCCCCATCCCAGCCGTCAATTCAGCAGCGAGTGTTACTCCAATTCCTGGAACACTTAATAGAATACCACCATCAGTTTCTAGCAGCAACTCTTCAATTAATTAAAGGTACCTGTGCATGAAACTTTCATGATTGTTTAAACATTCACGTTTGTTTCTCACACAGGTACCTTATTTTACGTCTCTTTCTTATTATTCATAAAAGCATCCTATAAGATAGACCTTTTAAAGGGTCTATCTTATAGGTACAGTTTAATTTCTTGATCAGAAAGCTCTTCTCTTTATGCAATTACAATGTTCAGGATAGTGTATGGATTGTGCGATACACCTCCAATTACGTATATACAGAATTATATAGGTGAAAGTAAATGGTATAATGAATGGGATATAAATATAGTAATGTTAAATATTTTAAGGGAGAGGAGATTTTAATGAATTACCCTTTCAGTTATTTTCTAAAAGATGGGACAATCGGATTTTACCGCTCTGCCCAAATATTAAATATTATCATTTATGACCGATCTCAAGGATCCCCTGTTTTCCATAACATTTATACGCTTGTAACATTGCAAGAGAGAGCAGGGACTCCATTAAATTTAATACGATACGGGACCCAGAAACCACTTTCGATTGATAAACAACGCTCACTCATGATTACCTATCAGGATGTTGAAGTGGATACGATCCTAGAGCTATATCACTCACTAGCAAAGAGAGGTGTTTGGCATCAGCCACAATCCGACACACCGCTCTCTTTAGAAAAACTGACAGCCCTATCTCCAGTTTTTGTTTCTCGTAATCCCATTCCACCTATTCACTCGGGAATTAAAAACCCATTTCGTCACTGTCAATACTTATTTGAATTTTATGCTAGCAAAAAGACAGTTTTTGAATCATTCTCTGAGAGTCAGCAACAAAAGATTACGGAATGGGTCATGAAACATTTGCCCATTGATTTACAGCGACTGACAGATAGATGGGGTAATATTATTTTTCAGCTTCCTGTTACTTTATTGAAAGTAGAGGAAAGAGGATCCTCTAAATCCAATACGAAGAAAAACATAGAGATTGCTTGGCATCCAAAGATTGGTGACAACGTGCCGGAAATTTCCATTGTTACTGTTGCCTCTTACGATCAAACAATTCATGGATATGGTGAATCCATTGGTACACATCCTCTGCATGAGATTGAGATGGGAAGTACAGAAGGTCTTATTTCCACTACAGTCAAGCGGAATTCCGACAACCTTATCTTATATGAGGACACTGCTTCATTAATGAAACAACTCACTTTCAATATGAACATAGCTTCTTCTAAAAAACGAAAGGTCCAAGTGGAGATAGGAAAAAAAGGAATGTTAAAAGACTATTATATCGACTTGCATCATGTAGAGAGTCCAACAGTTATTGGCAATCAATTAAAATGGAAAGAAAGAGTTGCCAAGCGCCAACATGAAGAATCGGTAAAAAAACTTGAGCTTGAAAAATCATTTATCCAATATGGTTCTAATGGAAAGAAGGATCGCGATAAGGCGTTATCTGATATTCGAAGCCTCATCCAGACCTATGGGGGAAATGGTGTGTACCTTTGGGATCCATTTTGTGATGGCAATGATATATTGAACACTTTGTATTTTAATAACTCATACGGTGTCCCGTTAAAAGTTATTACCTCTTTCTCCAAAGGAAGGATAAAAATGCTTACTGATGAACAAGGAAACTATAGTGGAACATTTGAAGAAAGAAGGCAAGAAATAATAGATCAATTGGTAACCAAAAGTAATCATGAAGGAGTTCAGCTTGAGATTCGCTGTCAATATGCTGAGCATGGATGGAAATTTCATGATCGTTTTCTTCTGTTTCCTGGCAACCCACCCGCTGTTTGGTCGTTGGGCACTTCACTGAATAGTATAGGTTCATCTCATTCTATTTTATTGAAAGTGGAACACGCCCAACCAGTTATCAATACTTTTATTGACTTATGGGATGAACTAGAGGAGGTAGTCATATGGCCGCCGAAGCCCGATATTTAAAGGAAAAACAAAAGGAATGGAGTTTTTTTCAATATCATAATGAAAAATGGATAAGGGTATTTGAAGAGATAGACGTTGAATTGAAATCACAGAATGTATTAGTCAAAATGAGTCAATGGGAAAAGTGGTCAGATGGCTTTCTCCTATTTTACAAAAATAGTATTGCTAAGGAGGTTAGTGGAAAAAAAGAAGGTAATTCAATATTAAGAGTCCGTTATCACTCTACAAAGGAAACATTTCGTACATTCCACCTATTGGAACAAAATAATAAAATAAAAGAATATGAGACCGAGGCTGATAAGCTACTCTCCTCTATCGACTTCCTCGAAAAAAGAGAACGTGTGATATGGAAAGAATGGCTTTTAACAGGATGGTTACCTCACATTAATTTCATAAATATACCAGAAGAAAAAAAGGGGAATTATAGGGCGCATGCCTTGCGTCTTGTGATAGGAGCTTTATATAGTATCATGACAAGCAATCGCAATCATGAACTACAAATGAAGCGAATTGTTGAAATTTCAGTATTAATGGCTGCTTTAGAAATACCTAGTTGGATTTGGTCAGAGTTCTTATGTCGAATGGAGGGATTGAAAGCTCGGCTACATACTATTTTTAGCAATATTAATGTCGAAAACCAGCCTCTCTTCAAGGCAAATCTGAACTGGAACAAGAGTGAAATGGATTCGTATGAAGAATCTATCTATCAAAAACTTAATTCAGCATTTGAAAATGATGAAATATTACAAGTTGCTAGAATGGATATTCAGTTAAGTGAAGTGAGAGCAGGTCTACCGGGGTGGGCTAATTACTTGGTGGCAATCTATTTTGTAGTTGAACCCAAAAGAATAGCCCAACTTATCACACCTGAGAAAAACCCATTCATTTTTAAGTCCATCTGTTCAAATCCGCTTTATCAACACGATTTAAAACTACTAATTGACTTGGCAAATGAGGCAGGGATATGGGGACGAATTGAAATAACGAAACATATACTCATACTTTATAGTGATAGAAATAATAGATTATCATACAGGTTGTTACTTTTACTATACTTGAAAAGGTGCTTTGAGTTATTGATTCAGATGAAACGTCCCGATGTATTAGTCTTACTCATAGATCAAATGATTCCATGGCGGATGGAAGGCGAACATGGGAATATAAAGTGGTTAGGTTCCTGTCTGGGAGAAGTATTACAAGAGACGGCCAGCCCATCACTAATTAAAGAGATGTTCGGGATATGGAAAACACCATATCTTCAAGATCATACTCTGGAAAAAATACTTTTTGAAATTAGACTTTGCCTAAAGGAAGATGACAAACATCGATGCCTTCTAAGTCAATGGGACGAAGGAATAATAAATCTATGGCTTCATCCTGTTCTACAAATGCATTTCATGAAAGATGGAAATTCGACAACTATATATACTTACTTGGAAAATGCCGTTTTGCCAATTCTGATTGAGCGTTATTCCAACCAAGGAAACTTGATTGAAATAATAGAGAAACTAACTGATCGTTGGTTCCGTATAGAATCAGAATGGTTTGTTGAATATGGCATGGAAGGTAAGCGAAGGAATGGTTTGTTAGCCGCTCTTTTAGTAGTCGTTTTTGTTGCCGCCAACATGGATACTGATCGTTTGGGTAAATCCACACGTATTAAAGAAGCATTTGAAAATATACTGAACATTATAAGGGACAAACGGAATTGGGAAGTGGATAGGGAATCGGGAATTTTACGAATGCCTCCTGTAATGGATGAAATGAGAAGGGCAATTGATCTTATTTAAAATAAATTATAGATACATGTTTACTAGTATCGCATTAAAATATTAATAAAAGTACCTGTGCGTGAAACATTTATGAATGTTTAAAGATTCACGTTTGTTTCTCACACAGGTACCATGTTTTTAAAGTTCTGTTTTTCGCCTCAATGTATAATCTGCAACCGTTGCCAACGCATTCTTCCCATAAAAAGAAGAGTTCTCGATCCATTCAAAGAACTCCTTTACGATGGGCTTTGAATACTTTTTACGCATCCTCCGACGTTTCCCTGGCTGCAACTGTCGAAATTGCCGCTCCAACTTATGCAGCCCATTGCAGTACTCCACACCGATGTGTCTGTTTTTCGAGTTGGCTTTAGCCAATATTTGCGACACTCGCCTAGTAATTGGCGGATGTCACAAACGGTGCCAGGTCCTCACACAACTCTAGTTCAATTCAGAATTGTTTCTAAATTGCGTGGGGACCTGGCACCTAATCAATCTATATTCTTTTTTCTACCTATTAAAGAAATTCTCTTAACCCCGTTATAAACGGAGCCAATAGAGTCATATGATCTGCAGCACTCTCCACGAAAGCTCTATATTTATTTTTAAAAGTTGCTTTTCCCAATGATTCTTCCATCTCGTCAATTCCAGATAATAAAATACATCTCTTATTTATTTCTATTTGACCACATGCTGTTCTTAAATCTTCGAATAGTTTTCTGAAATCGGCTACATTTATGATTTCCATATTGGAAGATGAATTCTCTATTTCACCATTTTCCATGCTACCAACTAATCCAGCGACATTGGAAACGGCTCCATCATAAATAATCTTACCTTCTACCCTGCAATTAACTATTTTACCGCCACTCATTTTCCCTACCAATCCACCAATACTAACAAAATCCTTTTCTTGATTAGCCAACTCAAGTCTCCCCTATTCTAATCAATTATTTTGCACAATTTATTTAATTTTCTCTTTTTCCAGTTTCATTGCTAATTCTTAACAACTGACACCTACTATTTGAAGAAGTATATTAAAGACCTAATGCGCTGCTTCTAATAAGGCGCCTGTCTGTTAAACTAAATAAAAATTTCGGGTGTTTAGTGAAAAGTACCTGTGCGTGAAACTTTCATGATTGTTTCTCACACAGGTACCACTTTTTAGAATGGCTATGATTAAAACACTACTGGACTGCTTCATATACTTCCGATCTACTTTAGTGGACGGTACTTATGTTAGAAAATATTCTGAATCCAATATGGCAAAGTTATCGTTTACTTAGCCGGAGTATAATAGCTAAACTGGCGCTAAACCTTTCTGGAGGTTAGTGGAGTCAGGGTTCTATTATGTCGATAGGCTTCTCCTACTCAATGTAGAACAGAAATCTAAACATTTCCCTTGGCGGAAAAACTTCATGAAATTTTTCTGGGCTAGACTTATTATCAAAAACATGTTTCACACTAAATTGTATCACTGGCAACCCGATTAACTTAATTGTTTTAATAGAACGTTTTGTAAGTAATCCATTTTGGCACGTTTTGCCACAATAAGTTCTCCATGCTCGTTTTAAGATTTCTCATTTTTCTCTACTTGGTTCCAATAATAAAACTTATATCCTACGTGATCCACTAAAGTTAGTAATGCATCCTCAAAAAATTCTAAGTCCTCATCTTCTTCTTTTGTTGAAGAAAGAATTAATTCTATAGCCTTCAGAATCATCTTCTTTTTATCAATGATCTCACTCTCAATGGTAATTTTTATATTTTCTGTATCATTATCAATTAAACCAGATCTTAACTCTATCTTTTCCATTCCATTTACTCCCAACTTTTGTGTAATATGTCGGATATAGTGGCAATGCGACATTAAAAACTTGAATGAAAGGTAACTGTGCTAGAAACTTTCATGATTGTTTAAACATTCACGTTTGTTTCTCACACAGGTACCATTTTAAATTCCAAGACAAACCTTTCAAAAAGCTTAAGGTTGTCCTTATTCTCACTATCTTTGTCCGCTTTATAAAGAGCAATGAAACAAATTGCTAAGTAATGTCCGCATTATTTTCATCCTTATGGCAATAATAAAGGAGAAGCACAAATCCATGTCCTTATTATGTCCTCATTTTTTTAATACATATCGTGTACCAGGACCAAGACCAATGGTATAGACCCCATCAGAAGATAATTCTTTTATAAGTCGCTGAACCTGCCTGGCATTTAAACCCGTTAGTTGTCGTATTTCTTTGTTGCTAAGGTTTCTTTCTTTTAATATTGATAAAACACGAATTTTAATAGCTTCTTTATCTAAAACCTGCTGTCTTTCATAGCCCATATTGTCTTCCATCAATTCATAAGCCCTACGCGACAAAGTATAGTACCTTCCCCTGCCTGTTCCGATTGGATCTAATAATTTAAAATCACTAGCCATAGTACTTAATAGTTCTCGGGATTGTTCTGTACTCCTCTGAGCAACTTCGGCAGCTATTAATACAGTTACCTGTGCATGAAAATTTCATGATTGTTTAAACATTCACGTTTGTTTCTCACACAGGTACCTTAGTTTTTAGATTCATTCATCTAATAAATATTATTTATCTTCTCCTAAAAAGTCATCGTATAAATTTTCTATACCACTAACTTTCCTATTAACGTCATCATACAATTTAACAATAGGATTTTTTTTGGTGAAGTTATTCAATTTGATATTAATAAACAGATTATTCATTTTATTTTCAATTTCTTTGCTTGTAATGAATGCAATACAATTAGCAACTCCTTGTTTAGTAACAATTATAGCGACGTAACATTCTTTTTCCCAAGAATATCTATCTTCCTCGTAATAGAATCTAGTTTGATATGCCCCTACTACAACTGTCATACCTTTTACAACTTCAGCGTGAAAATTATTAACAACTTTTTCTGCATCGATTGGGAACTGAATAGCTTGAAAACTTTCTTCTTTAGAATTTAATAGCTTCCATTCATAATCTGAAAATCTTTCACTTACTTTTTCTATCACTTGTAAGTCTCTGTTATTCATTCAAACTACTCCTTTGCTTTAACTGCCATAATAATTCATCAATTTTACCTACAATATAATGTTTATTATCAGAGGTAATACTCTTAAATTTTACAATATCAGATTCAAAACCAATTGAACTTAACTTGAATTTATTCAACAAGTTAAACACAGATTTTATTTCAGAGGTATAAGCTTTTAAATCAACATCAGATTGCTCATCCTTCAAATCATTATATATATTTTTTATTACTATACAACTAGAATATAAATCTTTAACTGTGTTTTCAGTTAGGCAGACTTTAATATTCGTAAGTGAATGGACCAGCTTTTCCTCTGCATTATTTTCAAGATAGTTCTTATTTATTTCAAATCTAGTATAATCAGAGCGTTTAAAGTTTTTAAATAAGATAAAAACTAGACTTAAACTAGAAAGAGTAAAAAGATATCCTGAAATATCTAAAGAACTTTTGATATTTTCATTTTCCAAAAGAAAATTTAAGTCCAGAAAATTAAAGCCTATTACAATTGATAAAATGAAAGGAGTCACAAAAAAAGTGATGAATAAGAACCTCATATTATTTTTTCGTTTTTTTATCACTAAATCACCCACCAGATAGTTCCTATTATTTATATAGAATAGGCTTAATTACTCTTTTCCACCTATTATTTGACTCTTTTGCTAAACTTCGAAAGCTAAACGTTCGATAGTGATTTCACCTCAACTCATCACTCAAAGGAACAATAACCTCATTCAACACACTAATCCAATCACGCTTCATTTCCGGTCCATACTTCAATGGCTTGGCACCGGGATTTTCAGCTTAAATTAAAGGTACCTGTGCGTTAAACTTTCATGATTATTTAAACATTCACGTTTGTTTCTCACACAGGTATCATATTTTAAATCATGTCCTATTTCATGCTTTAATACTTTTTCTTTTCCGTGGATTGTCCATTTCCAACAAGGCCTTTGATTAAGTTATTATCCAACTTATCGACTTTGTACTTAATTCCGGTTGATTCAAACCAACTATCCAAAAATAAGATTAAACTTTCTTTATCCTTTACCGCTTCTTCAGGTAAACCATTATAACCTTGAATTTCTTCGGTCAGCACACCCGTTTTGAAAACAAATATCGTCTTTTCCCACTCTTCTTTAAATACAAACAGAACAAACTTTGCTTTTTCAGGTACAATCTTTCCATTGTAAGTATTTGTGATCTTACTAACATTACATGAATTATTCCGCATCTCTTTTGAAGCTTTCGGAGTCCTTTTATAAGTATGTATGTATAGTTTCTTCTTAGATGTCTTTACTTCTAGGACTACGCTCTTACCTATAAGTGGTGATATATCAGGTCTAGTATATGAATATCTGTCAGCTATTATTTTCTTCGCCTTAAATGCATCTAGTATTAACGGGCTCCCGTACTTTGCCAACTGAACTTTATGTTCATTTTCAATTATTAAGCAAATTTCTTCAATGACTAAAGGGGACAATGATTTATTTTCCAAGACAACTGAAAAGTTGTTGCCATCGCGAATAGAAAAAGATTCAGATACAGAGAGAAACTTAATTCTGTTTGAAATAAATGTGAGATAAAAAGTATAGATTGTGATGAATAGAATACAGATATTGGCGGCGAATGTTACCCATTCACGAATAATTGTAAATGAAACCCCAGTGATGTTTTCACCCCCATTTCGTCTTCCATTATAATTATACCAACGTTTACAATTTCAACTTAGACAAACATTATAAAAAGCTTACGGTTGTCCTTATTCTCACTATCTTTGTCCGCTTTATAAAGAACAATGAATCAAATTGCTAAGTAATGTCCGCATTATTTTCATCCTTGTAGCAATAATAAAGGAGAATCACAAACTCAGGTCCTTAATAGTCCATTACTTGTGCTTCACAAAGAGATATTATCATATCATCACCACATTAATATATTCACCACCTCACCTCAACTCATCCCCCAAAGGAACAATAACCTCATTCAACACATGAATCCAATCACGCTTCATTTCCGGTCCGTACTTCAACGGCTTCGCACCCGGATTCTCAGCTTTATACTTATCGAATTTCTTGCTGTCTAGAATCCCTCTGATATTTGGTATGATGTCTGATCCGACGGTGTACTGAATGGCGGATAGATGTAGTTGATCTTCTTTCACAAACCATGTATTCGATTGATTTTCTATCGCTTCGTCATATGCCGATGTGAAATAACGTCGCTTGACTGCGAAAATGTCTTCATCTTCGTCCACTTCCTTGGCGTCAATCGCATTTAGAATATCCGTATAGACATTTTTCACGACATCCGACTTATTTAATTTTTGAAGCGCCTTTTCGATTTCTTCCCGGATGTCCGGGCTGTTTGCTGCGTAGGTTTCCAGTAAGCGGTCGATATAGGTCGAGTCGATGTCATACAACTTAATGGCGTTATCTCCATAGAACTCGATTCCTGAAAAGTCGGGATCGTCATCGGGATTTCCTTGTTCCCTTTCATCTGTCAGTGAACCCTTTACGGTATTGTAGATTCCGACATAATCCTCCAGCACTTTCACTTGATCTTGAAGTGCTTGTGATTTCTCCATGTCATCATTGTAGTCATCGTACGTAACTAGCGCTTCATAGGCATTGTTTAACTCTTGGAATGCTTTGACGAACTCAATGCGCTCTTCAATCGGTGAATGCTCGTCGATACTTTCAGGATTCGGTCCTGACGCAGTAAAGGACGAATGGGCTTTCTTGAAGCGTTTCTTCGAGTCTTTGTACGATGGATACACCAGGTTGGTTTCTTCTTGTGCTCGCGAGTACAGCTTAGTTGCCTCGTTCACATTGTATTCCATCGTCGCAGGCTTTCTAAATGTTACAATCAAGCCTTTCTTTTTCCCTGGATACGTACGGTTCGTCCGAGAAAATGCTTGAATCAGATTCGCGTAACTTAGATTACGATCGACAAATAACGTTTGGACCGTAGGCGCATCGAATCCCGTTAACAGGCGATCGACAACAATGACTAAATCGACTTGCTTCCCCAACTGTTTAAATTCGGCTCTTTTACGCGCCAGTCGGTTGTTGATATCGCCATTGTAGCGGTTAATATCTTCTATTGACCAGGACGTTCCATAATACTCGTTGTAATCCTTGATGATCTCTTTCATCTCGTCTTGATTCTCTTTGGAGTCTTCTTCATTTTCCTGCAATGAATACGTGATCGCCACTCGCGGAAAATCCGTATCGTCAATCGTACGACCAGTTCGAATCGGATGCCCGGTGAACTCCTTCGTCAGCCAATCCGGATCACGCGTCATGTCCTTGATCGCATGATAGTATCGCTTCGCCATCGCAATGGAACTGGTCGTTAAGATGGCAGACTTCTGGGGTCTCCCGTTTTCAAAACCAAATTTCGTGTAGGCGTTATCGGGACGGAATATCTTATGCAGGACTTTTTGAATATGCTCGTCCTGTTCATAAGATGAAGGTTCAATATACGTTTCCCTTTCGATTCCTGTCATTTTATCGATTTCGTCATTAACTTCATTGTCGCTCAGCGCCGCGTATTTCTCTTTAGCGCGTAATTGAGTGAAAATATAGTTGGTCAACGAGACAGGCTCTATCGTATCTTCATGTTCAACTTGGAAGCCCAATACCGCTCCATCATCGAGGGCATTTTTAATCGTGTACGTATGCAGCACTTCACCGTACTGGTCACGTGTTGTACGCGCTAACCGACCTTTTGCTTGTTTCTTGTTCTCGTCAAAAATCGGGGTGCCCGTAAAGCCGAACCATGTAGAGTTAGGGAAGAATTCCTTGATCGCTTCCATCCCTTCGGCGCTTAACGCACGATGACATTCATCGACAATGAACACGATATGTTGGCCCATTAGTTTCTTGAAACGTTGCGACCCTTTTTGTTCTTCTTGTCTTTCCGCATAGCGCAAAGCCGCTTCCAACTTTTGACGCGTCGTTATAATCACCGTATTGGAATTGGCACTCGACAGTAACGTATCACTCAACTCTTTGGAGCTACCTGTCCCAACAATTAAACTATTCGATTTCGCCGTACCGGATGAAATCCCCGTATTATATTCCGACGCAAACTTCGTAAATTCACTCGTTGTTTGATTGTCCAAGTCTTTCCGATCAATCAACATAACGGTACGATCCACGCCCGCTTTTCTTGCGAGTAGCTTGGTCGATACAAAGCTCGTCAACGTCTTCCCTGAACCTGTCGCGTGCCAGACGTAGCCTGATTGGTGCTTCATCGCCGACGTGAACAACGCCTCGATCGCATGAATTTGATACGAATGGAGCACCATCAAGGCTTTATTATCCTGATCTTCACTGACGATTGTATAATTCGCGATTAATCGATGCGCGTCTGGTATATTGAGGACTTGCTTGACGAACTCATAGAGATTGTCCACTTTCCGATTGTCTGTCGTACGCCAGCTGAAGACGAACTTCTTGTGCATATCTTTCGGCATGGCATTCGCAAAGTAACGCGTCGTTTGTTCATTCGATATGACAAACATCTGCAATGTAGAAAAGATATTATTACGAAACAGTCCTTCTTCTGCATACTTCTTGATTTGATTATAGGCTTGATACACACCATCTTTCGCAGTCGCTTGTTTCAATTCAATTTGCACGATCGGCAATCCATTGATCAACAACGTCACATCAAATCGACGGTCCCGGTCCTCTACATTCGTTTGCCCCTTTGCAATCTGATGAACGACCTCGTATGTAGAGATCCCGCCTCCTATATCATGATTGGAGTAGAGAACCAACGACATCGCCCCGATCGAAACATCTTCACGTTCGATCGTAATACGGGCAATGCCATTCTCCCCCTTCAGCCACTTCGCTGCTTCAAAAGGCGTCTTCGTTTCCAGCAGTAGCTCTGTCTTGATCGTATCAAACTCCGCATCGGTCAATGGGGTTCCACCGATTTCCGCCAAGTTATTCTGAATAATCTTTTGCCGCAAGTTCTTCCATAAATCGTCTTCCGACTTGAGATCCGGTCGGTAATTCCATTGGTTATGTCCTTCTCCCAACACTTCAATCAGGCGACGTTCCACTTCTTCTTCATCGTTATGAGGAATCTTCGTCATGCCTAGTCCTCCTTTCTAGCTGCTTAGACAAACATTTTTTGTAGGAATGCTTTTTTGGTTTGTTGCAGGGCTTCTAGTTCTTGTTCGTGTAGTGCGATTACTTCGTCTATTTTTTTGAAGAAACTACCTATTTCAACTTGTTCTTCAATAGATGGAAGTGAAAATTTCTTTTCTTCCATACCTTTTTTGGTTAGATGAATCATTGTAGAACCATTACTTCCATTTAAGATTTTCGCTTTATCGTATTCGAGTAATTGAACTGCAAATTGTTTATCAAGACCACTTTTTAATTCTACTTTCCAAATGTGATAATGATAAATAACTTTGTCTCCTTGCCATATGTGTGGTCCAAAAGAGGCTGACCATGTATATAGCAAATCACCTTTGTCTGCGTAAAATTTATCTTCTAGTTCTAGATCCGAGTAGTACCATTTGTTATTAGTGTAAAAATTACCAACTCTTAAAACCTTATACATTCCTGACTCTAATAATTCTTGTTGTTTATATGCTCTTCCATTTATAAATGTAGCTACATCACTTAACTTTAGACTCTTCCAATTATCAGTAAACCCCGGAAACCGTACTTCTGGCACTTTCTCCCCTTCTTTTGGAAACATTTTTTGCAAGAATCCTTGTTTTGTTTGTTTTAGGATGGTTAGTTCTTGTTGTTGAAGAACTATGATATTATCTAGAGTTTCTACCAAATTAGTAATTTTTTTTTGTTCAGTCAGTTCCGGAATTGATACAGTAATATTAGTAACATCTCTTTTTGTTAATTGAGGTTGAGCACTTCCAAACGCTTGAAGTTTAATTTGTTTTTTTCCTATAGAAGAATTTAAATATTGAGCTATATATCCCGAATGAATAGTCTTACTAGGGCGGAGTATAAGCATGCCTGAATTAATTCTAGCGTGAGGTATTTTTTTATTAATATCATTATTATAATATGCTATATTCCCTACACTTCCTCTTGATGTGAGAATAGTGTCTTCTAGCTTTACCTTCCCATTTCCCATTAAATTGCTTTTCTGTTCTGTTATATACTGCAATTTATCTAATGAAAATCCATTTCTCGTTATATTATTGGCATTTAGAAATACCGTATGACCTATTACAGACAACTCATTTCCAGAGGGATATTCTTTACCTCTATCACCATCTAAGACTTCAACGATATCCCCTAGGTTATAAGCTTTGAAATTTTCATTAAATCCATCAAATCGAATGTCTGGTTTGTCTTTATTTTTCATCTTTAAACACCTCTAATGCACCTTTAATCCATTCTGTATTCTCATCAGAAATTTGTAGCGAAGAAATTATCTCATACAAATTTGAATCTAGTTCTGCTTTTTCTTTTCTAATATCCTTAATCATTGAACCAATGGCTTCCATATCAACAGGTACTTCATCTTCAAAAACATCTACATATCGAGGGATATTCAAGTTGAAATCATTTTCTTTAATTTTTTCAAACGTGGCAACATAAGCATATTTCTCTACGTTTTTTCGATTGATATACGTTTTGAAAACCTGCTCAATATGTTCAGTTGACAGCTTATTTTGATTTCCTACTTTTTTAAAGCCTTTACTCGCATCAATAAATAACACATCACGAGTTGTACGGTTCTTCTTCAATATAATGACCGTTGTGGGAATCGAAGTTCCAAAGAATAGATTGGCTGGCATGCCAATTACTGCGTCTATATTGCCATCTTCCAATAACTTTTTACGAATAATACCTTCCGCAGCCCCACGGAATAATACACCATGCGGTAAAACGATTGCCATGGTCCCTGAATCTTTCAAGTGATACAGTCCGTGTAATAAAAATGCAAAGTCTGCTTTTGATTTAGGTGCTAATCTTCCATAACGATTGAAACGAGAATCGTCTAGGAATGTATCATCTGCTGACCATTTGGCAGAATACGGCGGATTCATTAATACTGAATCAAATGTATAGGGTTCTTCTGTTGGCCAGTCTTTGTTCAACGTATCTCCATTACTTAAACGCATATCTTCCTTGTCTACACCATGCAAGATCAAGTTCATCTTTGCAAGGTTATACGTGGTCGTGTTTAACTCTTGTCCATGATATTTGACGCTTTCCGGATGGTTGATATAATTTCGGACATTCAACATCAAGGAACCGGATCCCATCGTCGGGTCATATACGCTAAATAACTTTTTATCTTCTTGACCGATTGCCGCAATACGCGCCATCATGACCGATACTTCATGTGGTGTATAGAACTCTCCTGCTTTCTTTCCCGCTTCTGAAGCAAACTGACTGATTAAGAACTCATAGGCATCTCCAATTACATCTCCACCATGCCCTAATAAATTAATTGGATTCAGCTTCTTTATTACTTCTGTAATCGTAATATTGCGCTGCTGTGGGTCTGATCCTAGTTTTTTAGACGTTAAATCCACATCATCGAACAAGCCATTAAATTGATAATATTTTGTAGATAAGTGCATAAATGCTTTGGTTAAGGCATTTAACTGGAACGTGTTTTGTTTCGCCTGATCTGTTAAGACATTGAACAAATAATCTGGTTCGATATCGTAACCTAATGTATCCACCAGTGTTTCAATCAAGTCATCTATTACGTCTACATCGGCTAATAACTCTCTATATAGTTGTGTTTGTTTATCTGCTGTATCGTATTCTTCCAATGATTCATCAGCAAGCTCCACTACTTTTTCTAATAAACGGTCGGATAAGTATTTATAGAATATCAATCCTAATAGATAGTTCTTATATTCTGATGCGTCCATTTTGTTGCGCAAGTTGTCGGCAGCACTAAATAATATCGTGTTCAATTCAGCCATGTTGTGTTCCTCGCTTTTCTTTTATAAAATTTGTATTGAGATTTAACTTTTACTCTAAGCACCTAAAGAAGTAATTACATTCACTCACTAATCTTTATAATTTGATATACCAAAATATCTAGTATAGGTGCATTTGTTCTTATCATATCATATCTACTAAATGTCTATAAAACGACATGATACATTGAGTGAGAAAACATCTAAATGAGTGCCGAGTACCTAAACAATTCATATTGCAATCCTCAATTAAAGGTATCAAGTTCTCACACCACACTATTCAAATTCAGAATTAGTTCTAATTTTCGTCGGGACCTGGTACCGTATTTTATATTTAATATGGAGACGGTGGGAGTCGAACCCACGTCCAAAGGTTTTGTTACTTCAGCATCTACACGTGTAAATGGTTGATTTGTTTTCGAACAATCCATTATGCTTTCAATCAGCGCCTCCTGAGCTCTATTCCTAGAATCTTTTATGACACATTAAGAATGTAGGTATAATCATAGCTTACTAGTACCACATGATGTTCGTACCAATTTATCCGTTCATTGAGTTAAACAAAACTACTCTATTACATATTTCATTAATCCAAACATATATCACCTATCTATCCTGTATAGTTAAACTAAACTCAATAACTACACACCCAATAAAATCTGAACTGGAGGCGACACATAGTGAAAAACATCATCCTAACAACCGAAAGCGGTGCCGACTTGCCGGAAATTCTAGCAAAGAAACACAACATCCATGTAGTACCCATGCACGTCATCATGGACGGCCAGGACTATTTAGACGGTCATCTACCCGTAACAGACATCTTTGATTTTTACGACCGCACTAAAAAAATACCGTCTACCGCCGCCACAAATACCCATGAATACCAAGAGTTCTTCAAAAAGATTCGAACAGAATTTCCTGATCATACAATCGTTCATATAGGCTATACATCAAAGGCATCTGTTTCCTATCAAAATGCATTAACAGCAGCAGAAGATGTGGAGGATATTTATTTAATCGATGCATTAAACGTTACAGGCGGATTAACTGCGGTGATTATGTATGCGGTGGCTCTGCTGGAGGAAGAACCCGAAATGGATCCTGTCCACTTGCTAGAAAAAATCGAAGCAAAGGTTCCAAAAGCGAGACTTGCCTTCCTTCCGGGTAGCTTAGATTTTTTAAGAGCTGGCGGACGTGTCAGCAATATGGCGTATTTTGGCGGGGCTTTGTTAAAAATCAAACCATGTATTGAATTAGTGGAAGGAAAGCTTGTTTCGACTAAAAAATATCGTGGGAACATGAGCAAAGTGGCTGAAAGTTTACTGCTTGATTATTTACAGCAATACGACATTGATAGACAACAAATTTATTTTATATACTCAATCGGGCTTAGTGAAACTATCAAAGAACGGATCAATGAAATTGCACGAGAAAGAGGTTTTGAAAATAGTCTTTGGATTGAAGCTGGCGCTATGATTTCGTCACATTCTGGTCCTGGAGGATTTGGGATTGCGGGGATAGAAGTTTAACGTCAAAAAGGTACCTGAGTTTATACAGGTACCTTTAACTATATTGAGGCTTATCCAATAAAACTCAAATAGCGTCCACAACTATAGATTGTCTGTTTGTTTTATAATAAAACTCTCATCTAAACTCTTACTGAATATATTTCCAAACATCTTCCACAGATTCATAACGGAAAATATTAGATAATAACAGACCCAATGCAATCGAATCCGCTCGCATAATCGCGTCTTTAATATCCACTGGTAATTTGCCAAATCTCTCGGTTAACTGATTAGCGGCAACTTCCGCCAATGCTTCCTCTTTACCGATTTGTTTCCCCTTTTCAATTCCTTTTTGCAAGCCTTCTTCTCTCCACTGATCTGCCAATGTCATAACTAACTCACTTCCTTCTGAAAGTTTCAGTATCTACACATGTTAGATTAACCACTGGTCTATAGACAACTACGACTAACCTAAAAACTCTAAATATCGTTCCAATTCCATCTCTTCATAATCCACAACAAACTCCACAAACCCTTCATAATCTCCCGTAACAGCAGCCCGATCCAACAACTCATAATACTCAAACCGACGCCCTGTCTCAATAATAACCGGCAAATAACCCGATCGCACCAGCTCTAAATTCAACAATAAGCGAGCCGTCCTGCCATTGCCATCAGTGAATGGATGGATATTTACAAACTTACTATGAAGAATCGCCGCTCTTTCCACTGGATGTAAATTTGTAGCAGCATTGTACCACTCAATCGAATCCGTCATTAACTGCGGAACGACTACAGCATCAGGTGGTGTATGAGAGGCACCTGATATAATTACATTCTGCTCTCTATACTTCCCGGCATTGGCTCTATCTATTGAATGCAAGACGATGCCATGCAATTCTTTAATCACTATTTCTGAGAGGGGCTGATCTTGCTGAACTATCTCTTCCGCAACCAAAATAGCTTCTTTATGATTAATAGCTTCTAAATGCTCTCTCATAGATTTTCCAGCAATGGTTATGCCATCTTCAAGCACTGCCTTCGTTTCATAAACCGTTAACGTATTTCCTTCAATTGCATTGGAGTGGTACGTACTTTTAATTAGAAAATCCTCTTTAAGACTTCGAACCAGTTCCTTAGATAGTGGTCGTTGCTGATCAACTTTCTTCTTCAACAATGAAATTGTATCCAGTTTTTCTTTCATAGTGCATATACCCCCTATTAAAATAAGGGATATCACACAAGAGGTTCTCTTGTACAATATCCCTTACATCTTTTTACACCTTAATCTCATAATGGAGACGGTGGGAGTCGAACCCACGTCCAAAGGCTCTGCTACTTCAGCGTCTACGCGTGTAGATTGATCATTTGGTTTCGCGCAAGCATTATGCCATCAATCAGGGCTTCCTGTGCGCTATTCCGGGAATCTCTTATGACAGCCTCAGAATGCAGATGTCATCGTAGCTCACTATAAGTGAACCTTACGCCTCCACATGAGCGATGGAAACGGAAGGTAGATTCAACAGCTTATGCTGCGAATGCTAGGTTGTTGTTTGTTTTGCCAGTTATTATTAACTGTCGTTTCTGACGGAGACGATCCCTCCGACGCGCGGCTCAAGCCCAGACCACCCCTGTCGAATCCGTAACGTCCCCGAAGGAAAGTCCGGAACCCAGGTCCGTTTCACTTAAAACGGCGGGTCGTACTTGATACTTCATCTAGTATATAATAATTCAGCGGGAATATCAATCTTGTTGATTGGCTTTGAATGCTCGTTGCATATCGCGCTTATGCTCTTTTTCTTTCAAGTCTTGGCGCTTATCATAGAGTTTCTTCCCTTTACCTACGCCGATCAATACTTTAGCGAAACCGTTTTTAATATACATTTTCAACGGGATGATCGAATAACCTTGTTCTTTCATCGTGCCTGCAAGTGAAGCAATCTGTTTTTTGTGCAATAGTAACTTACGCACACGAACTGGATCATGGTTATGGATATTCCCTTGTTCATAGGGACTGATATGCATATTCGACAGCCATGCTTCGTTATTACGGATTAATATAAACGCATCGCGCAACTGGACTTTCCCTTTGCGGATCGATTTGATTTCCGTTCCTTTTAGCACGATTCCTGCTTCAATCGTTTCTTCAATTGCGTAATCAAAGTTCGCCTTTTTATTGACGGCGAGTACTTTTCCAGTTCCTTTGGCCATGCAACTTCCTCCCTGACAGAAGACCGGAGACACGCTCCAGTCTTATTTTTTCTTCGGACGTTTCTTAGATTTCTTTGGCATACCTTCATAAAACTTCTTCTTTGGCTTTTCGTACTTTTTATTGCGCTTGTCGCTGGAACTTTTCGCTCCGCCACCGGCACTTGATTTACTACTTTCACCTTGGCTTCTTCCTCTGCCTGCACCTTGACCACGGCTCTTGCCTCTGCCAGCCTGGATGACTTTTGGTGTTTCTTTACGGGAGCCTCTGAAGTTTTCTTTCATTCCAACGATTTCGAAGTCCACTGCTTGCTCTTCTGGTTTAACAGATGTCACACGCACTTTTACTTCGTCCCCGATACGGTATTGTTTCGCTGTACGTTCCCCGATCATCATCATTTGGCGATCATCGAAGCGATAATAGTCGTCGTTCATGTTCTTGACATGCACAAGCCCTTCGATCGTATTCGGAAGTTCCACAAAGATGCCGAAGTTCGTAACAGACGAAATGACACCTTCAAACTCTTCCCCAACTTTATCGACCATAAACTGTGCTTTCTTCAATGCGTCCGTATCACGCTCTGCATCTACTGCACGACGTTCACGTTCAGACGTGTGGCGAGCGATTTCAGGTAGTTCAGCAGACCAATGGGCAACCGTTTGCGCCGAGACGTCTTTATTGAATAAATACGTGCGAATGAGACGGTGTACGATTAAGTCAGGATATCTTCTGATCGGTGCGGTGAAGTGCGTGTAAAAGTCCGTCGCTAAACCGAAGTGACCAATACTGTCTTGGAAGTACTTCGCTTGTTGCATCGAACGCAATAGCATCGTCGAGATTAGAGATTCTTCTGGCAGTCCTTCAATGGATTCCACAATTTCTTGCAATGCGCCTGAATCTACTTGTTTACCCGTTCCTTTGACGACGATTCCGAATGTCGTAAGAAACTCGAAGAAGCGTTGTAATTTCTCTTCTTTTGGATCTTCGTGGATTCGGTATAAGAAAGGTACTTTCATCCGGTCTAAGTGCTCTGCAACGGTTTCATTGGCAGCTAACATGAACTCTTCGATCAAACGTTCAGAAACTGTACGCTCAATAATGATCACGTCTGTCGGCCAGCCATCTTCATCTACGAGAATTTTGGATTCTTTGAAATCGAAATCGATAGCGCCACGGTTTTTACGCTTTTGACGGAAATTACTAGCCAGTTTCGCCATATCGTTTAGCATCGGTACGATTTCTTCGTATTTCTTCGATAGTTCTTCGTCTTGATGATCGATGATTTGGTAGACATCATCATATGTCATACGATAACTCGAGTTGATGACACTTGGATAAATATCATGGTCAATGACTTTACCGTTGGCATCGACTTTCATTTCACATGTCAGTGTCAAGCGGTCTTCTCCTGGATTGATGGAACAAATGCCGTTAGACAAACGATGCGGTAACATCGGAATCACGCGGTCCGTAAGATAGACACTCGTGCCACGGTCTGCTGCTTCTACGTCCATTGGAGAGTTCTCCGTGACATAGTAGCTAACGTCCGAAATATGCACAAATAGACGATAGGATCCGTTGTCTTCTTTGAAGACTGAAATCGCATCATCCAAGTCTTTTGCGTCGGCACCGTCAATAGTCATCGTCAATTCTTTACGTAAATCTCTACGGCCTTCGAAGTCTTCTGGCTGAACTGTCGTCGGTACACTTTTCGCGTGTTCCATGACGTCTTCAGGGAATTCGATCGCAATGCCGTGCTTATGAATGATCGATAGGATGTCTACACCTGGGTCATTTTTATGCCCGAGAATCTGTGTGATCATGCCAGTTGCACTGTTTTCATCGGTCGGCCAGTTGGTAATTTCCGCGATCACTTTTTGACCGTCTACCGCTTCCAATGAATGACCTTTTTCGATATACAAATCCATCGGCAATTTCTTGTCATCCGGCAAGACGAAACCATATCCTTCATGTACTTGATACGTTCCGACAACTTGCGTAGTTTTACGCTCGACGACTTTCGTGATGACGCCTTCGCGACGATCTCCGAATGAGCTGTCGGATACGCGTACGAAGACGATATCGCCATTCATCGCGCCGTTTACTTCATGAGGTGGGATGAAGACATCATCGCCCTCCACTTCTTCTGGTACGACAAAGCCGAAGCCTTTTGCGTGACCGATGAATTTTCCGCGAAGAAGATTCATTTGTTCAGGTAAGCCGTAGCGGTTATTGCGTGAACGTACGATTTTTCCGTTCTGTTCTAATTGTACGAGCATTTTCACTAGATCTTTAAAGTCGTCCGCCTGTTCTAAGTTGAGTGCTTCTGAAATCTCGTGGACAGTGGACGGCATATAGGATTTCTCTTTTAATAAAGACAAAACCCGTTCTTGTAACTCTTTTATATTTGGTTCCAAACAATCATCTCCTCCTTTTTTCCTTTAGTTATATCTTCCCCTAATTTCACTCTTGCCAATCAAGGGATTCTAAAAATTTTAGTACGTTTTCGTGAAGTTGTGCTTTTTCGGGACCTAGTGTAATGACATGTCCTGATTCTTCGTACCATTGTAGTTCTTTTTCTGTGGATTGTGCATCGTCGTAAATAATTTGTGCGGAATTCGGATCGATTACGTCGTCGTGACGTGATTGAACAACGAGTAATGGTGTGTAGATGCAGTCGACTTGATCGCGCACGTCTTGGACCATAGATTGTAAACCGTCCAGACCCGGCATCGACTTCGTTTTCAAATCATCCATTTCTAATTTGATTTGCTCGTCTGATTGACCTGCGAACTTTTTGTAGTCTCGTGCATATTTCAGCACGCCTGACCACATTAAATCAGTTGTTTTCATCGTCATCGGTGCACACATCGTCACGATGCCTTTTAGTGGAAATTGCGCTGCGAGTCTCAATGAAAATACACCACCGAGTGATAGTCCCGCCACAGCAATCTCATTATATCCTGCCTCTTTTAGCTGATTATATGCATCGACTACATCTTCCCACCACTGGTCAGGATTCGTCTGGATCAATTCTTCAGGCGGCACTCCATGACCGCGGTAATGCGGTGCCAATGAGGTATAATTATGTTTTTCAAGGAAGCGGCCGAGCATCCGCACGTCCGCGGATGTTCCTGTGAAACCATGCAACAGTAATACCGCACGTTTTCCATGTTGAAAGAAGAATGGTTTCGGTTGGGCAATTCGCATGTTTTTCGTTCCTTTCTACGAAAAGCGCCTGACCGTTCAAACATGGTCAGGCGCTTGCATTTTATATTTTCATGATCGCAATGGTTAGGACAAAAAATAAGACGGATAAGACGATTGTCGCTCTTTGTAGAACGAGATCTAATCCACGTGCTTTTTGTTTTCCGAAAAGTTGCTCTGCGCCTCCGGAGATGGCCCCTGACAGTCCCGCACTCTTACCGGATTGCAATAAAACGACTACTATTAATGCTATAGCTACGACTATCAGCGATGCTGTGAAAACTGCATGCATGTTTTTCCACCTCCAAAAATAGCAAGTTACAACATTTCTATTCTACCAAAGCAAATCTCTCGGCACAACCTTTTGTTACGAATTGTGCCGATTGACTGGTACTAGTTGCGATTATTTATTCAAATTATAGAATGTATCTTTGCCTAGGTACTGTGCAGTTTCAAACAATTGATCTTCGATACGAAGCAATTGATTGTACTTCGCGACACGATCCGAACGAGAAGGTGCACCTGTTTTGATTTGGCCAGCGTTTGTCGCAACTGCGATGTCCGCAATCGTCACATCTTCAGATTCACCTGAACGGTGAGAGATGACTGCTGTATAGCCCGCACGTTTCGCCATTTCAATCGCATCGAATGTTTCAGTCAATGTACCGATTTGGTTCACTTTGATCAGGATCGAGTTACCGATGCCTTCTTTGATTCCGCGTGATAGTTTCTCTGTGTTTGTAACGAAAAGATCGTCACCCACTAATTGCACTTTGTTACCAAGACGCTCCGTCAATAGCTTGTGGCCATCCCAGTCGTTCTCATCCAAGCCGTCTTCAATAGATACGATTGGGTACTTGTCACAAAGCTCTTCATACCAAGCAACCATCTCTTCAGATGTTTTACGGATATCTTCACCTGCAAGATAGTAGTTGTTTTGGTCTTTATCGTAAAACTCAGAAGAAGCTACGTCCATAGCAAGCAAAATATCTTCGCCAGCTTTGTAACCTGCTTTTTCAATTGCTTCAATAATTGTAGAAAGTGCTTCTTCGTTAGAAGCCAGGTTCGGAGCAAATCCGCCTTCGTCTCCAACTGCTGTGTTCAAGCCTTTGCCATGAAGTACCGATTTTAGGCTGTGGAAAATTTCCGTACCCATGCGAAGTGCATGACGGAAAGATTCTGCGCCAACTGGCATAATCATGAATTCCTGGATGTCGACGTTGTTATCTGCGTGCTCTCCACCGTTTAAGATATTCATCATCGGTACTGGCAATTGCTTCGCGTTGAAGCCACCAAGGTACTGGTACAATGGAACGTCTAAGTAGTCTGCTGCTGCGTGTGCAACCGCCATAGATACACCAAGAATGGCGTTAGCACCGAGCTTGCCTTTATTCTCTGTACCATCAAGTTCGATCAATGCTCTGTCGATTACAACTTGATCCAATACGGAATAGTTTTCTTCGAATTCAGAAGAGATGACTTCATTGACGTGATCTACAGCTTTCAATACACCTTTACCGTTATAACGATTTTCGTCGCCGTCACGTAATTCTACCGCTTCATACTCCCCAGTAGATGCACCAGATGGTACGATGGCACGTCCAAAGGCACCGCTTTCTGTGAATACTTCTACTTCTACAGTTGGATTGCCTCGTGAATCCAATACTTCTCTAGCTTGAATGTGGGTAATGATTGGCATGAAAATCTCTCCTTAGAATAATGGTTTTCCGGTCATTTCAACCGGTTGTGGAATTCCTAACATTTTCAATAGCGTCGGTGCCAAGTCTGCAAGAATACCGTCTGTGCGCAGTACGACATCTGGATTCGTGACAATGACAGGTACAGGATTTGTCGTGTGCGCTGTCATAGGTTGTCCACCGATTGTCGTTACTTCATCCGCATTGCCGTGATCCGCTGTGATGATAGCAGATCCGCCTTTTGCCGATAAAGCGTCAATGATTCGGCCTAAACAAGCGTCAACCGTTTCAATCGCTTTTACAGTGGGCTCTAGCATTCCGCTATGGCCGACCATATCCGGATTCGCGAAGTTTAGGATAATAGCATCTTGTCGTTCCGCTTCGATTTCGGCAACTAACGCATCCGTCACTTCGTATGCGCTCATTTCCGGTTTCAAATCATACGTTGCGACTTTTGGCGAATTGATAAGAATTCGAGTTTCCCCTTCAAACTTCTCTTCGCGTCCGCCACTCATAAAGAACGTGACATGTGGATACTTTTCCGTTTCCGCAATTCGCAACTGACGCTTGCCTTGATCTTCAAGCACTTCACCAATTGTTTTGGTTAAATTGACATTATGGAATACAATGTCCGCTACTACCTCATCATTATAATGCGTAAAGCCGACAAAATGTAAGTCCGTAAATTTTTTCACGCCTCGATCAAAGCCATCAAAGTCAGGTTGCGTTAGAGCACGTGACAATTGAATCGCACGGTCTGGACGGAAATTGAAGAAGATGACCGCATCTCCATTGTCAATCGTCGCCACCGGTTTGCCGTCTTGTTGAATGACAAACGGCTCGACAAACTCATCATGTATTTCTTCGGCATAAGAAGCTCGGATTCCTTCTTCTGCTGAATCACAATGTGGTCCGATCCCATACACCATAGCGTCATACGTTTTCTGCACCCGTTCCCAGCGCTTGTCGCGGTCCATCGCAAAATATCTGCCGGACACAGTCGCAATCTGACCGACACCGACTTCTTCCATCACATCTTCAGTACGTTTGATATAAGGAAGAGCCGTCGTTGGTCCTACGTCACGGCCATCGAGGAATGCATGCAAGTAGACGCGTTCTACACCGTGTTCTTTCGCCATTTTCAATAAAGCGAATAAATGCTCATAATGACTATGAACGCCACCGTCAGACAGCAACCCCATCACGTGAAGTGCAGAACCATTCGTTTTGACATGCTCCATCGTTTCAAGCAATGCCGCGTTGGCAAAGAACTCGCCTTCACGAATCGACTTATTGATACGCGTCAAGCTTTGATAGACGATACGTCCAGCACCAATGTTCAAGTGCCCCACTTCAGAGTTCCCCATTTGTCCTTCTGGTAACCCTACTGCTTCTCCACATGCCGTCAATGTTGCGTGCGGGTAGTTCTCCCACAGCAAGTCAAAATTTGGAATGTTGGCGTGCGCTACCGCGTTGCCGTACGTTTCATCTCGTAAGCCAAAACCGTCCAAGATAATTAACGCGACCGGTTTATTCGCCATGAGTCCCAGCCTCCACTAATTTAACAAATGCGGTCGGATCAAGACTTGCTCCTCCGACTAATGCACCGTCGATATGATCTTTGCTAAGTAATTCAGCGATATTTTCTGGTTTTACACTACCGCCATATTGAATGCGTACTGCATTCGCCACGTCTGATGAGTAGAGTGTTTCGATCTTATGACGGATCGCTGCACATACTTCATTGGCATCGTCAGCCGTTGCTGTTTCGCCTGTGCCGATCGCCCAGATAGGTTCGTACGCAATGACGGACTGTTTCGCTTGTTCCGCTGTGACACCGAATAACGCTTTTTCCACTTGCGCTGAGACGATCGAAACCGTTTCGAGTGCTTCGCGCTGTTCCAATGTTTCGCCTACACAGATGATCGGAACTAGGTGATGGTTGAACGCTGCGAGTACTTTTTTATTCACTGTATCGTCTGTTTCATTGAAGTATTGGCGACGTTCAGAATGTCCAAGAATGACATAGTGTACCCCTAAGTCTTCAAGCATGGCCGGGCTAATTTCGCCAGTGAACGCCCCTTCGTCTGTGTCATGCATCGTTTGAGCGCCTACTTTGATTGCAGTCGTTTCAAAACGTTGCAGTAAATCGTTCAGATACAATGCTGGTGGGCAAATGACTGCTTCGACTTGATCTGACGCCGTGAGTTGTTCTTTAATATGTTCCGCAAATTCTGCAGCTTCCCTAGATAATTTAAACATTTTCCAGTTGCCCGCAATGATTCGTTTTCGCAAAAGAATTCCTCCTTATTCTCGATCTTGTAATACAGCTACTCCTGGCAACTCTTTGCCTTCCATGAATTCGAGTGAAGCGCCGCCACCTGTAGATACGTGATCCATTTGATCCGCTACTTCAAACTTTTCAACAGCCGCTGCAGAGTCCCCTCCACCAATTACCGTATACGCAGACGTTTCCGCCATTGCATCCGCCACAGTTTTCGTTCCGTTTGCGAATGGTTCCATTTCGAACACACCCATCGGCCCGTTCCAAATGACAAACCGTGAGTCTTTAATGACTTGCTCGTAACGCTTTGCAGTTTCCGGCCCGATATCCAGACCCATCCAGCCTTCTGTAATGGCATCGACTGAAACCGTTTTAGTTTCTGCATCCGCAGCAAACGTATTCGCTACGACTGCATCTGTCGGCAAGTATAGAGTGACTGCCTTTCGCTTCGCCTTTTCAATGAAAGACTTCGCCAACTCTACTTTATCTTCTTCTACTAGAGAATCTCCAGTTTCATGACCTTGTGCGCGTGTGAATGTATACGACAATCCGCCACCAATCAACAAGTTATCGACTTTATCCAACAAATTATCGATAACACCGATTTTGTCTTTTACTTTCGCGCCACCTATGATCGCTGTGAAAGGACGATCGGGATGAGACAATGCTTTTCCGAGAACATCTAATTCTTTCTCGAGTAAGAAACCAAGAACGCCAGGTATGTATTCTGCAATTCCAGCGGTAGAAGCATGTGCGCGGTGCGCTGTTCCAAATGCGTCATTCACAAAGATGTCGGCAAGTTCTGCAAATTGCTTGGATAGTTCAGCATCATTCTTCTCTTCGCCTGGATTAAAGCGAACGTTTTCAAGCAAAATCACGTCGCCATCTTTCATTTCTGCAATCGCTTTCTCCACTTCTTCACCGATCGATGAATCGAGTTTCTTCACTGTTTTACCTAGAAGCTCAGACAATTTATCGCCAGCAGGTGTCATACGCATATCTTCTTTCACTTCACCTTTAGGCCGTCCTAGGTGGCTAGCTAAAATAACTTTTGCCCCCGCGTTTGTCATATATTCAATTGTTGGTAGTGCCGCTCGAATGCGCGTATCATCCGTTACCTTTCCATCTTCCATCGGTACGTTGAAATCTACGCGACAAAATACGCGCCGACCGTCCAAAGTAATATCCCTGATTGTCTTTTTCATGTTCATTCAATAAGTCCTCCTCGGCTTAAATACAAAAAGAGGAACGGGGTTCTCCGTTCCTCTCACCCATATTTATTCATTATAATCGGTTAGTTGTGGAATGGCTACGATTTATAACAGAATTCATGGTTTTCTCTACTTATAGACCTTGTTCGTTCATATATCGTGCTAAATCGATACAACGAGCGGAGTAACCGGACTCATTATCGTACCAAGAAATGACTTTCACCATATTGCCTTCCATGACCATTGTAGACAAACCGTCTACTGTGGAAGATGCAGTGTTTCCATTGTAATCAACAGATACGAGTGGCAAATCACTGAAGAATAGACGTCCTTTTAATTCGCCTTCAGATGCTTTCTTCAATGCACTATTCACATCTTCTACTGTTACTTCTTTTTCTAGTTCTGTCACAAAGTCAACAAGTGAAACATTCGGAGTCGGTACACGCACTGCCATTCCATCTAGTTTTCCTTTTAATTCAGGAATGACTTTCGTTACAGCGGAAGCTGCACCTGTTGAAGTCGGAATCATCGACACACCAGCCGCACGCGCACGTCGGTAGTCAGAGTGTGGAAGATCAAGAATTTTCTGGTCGTTCGTATACGAGTGAATAGTCGTCATCATCCCGCGCTTAATACCGAATGAATCGTTCAACACTTTCACAATAGGCGCTAAACAGTTCGTCGTACAAGACGCGTTCGATACGATGTTGTCGTTCGCTGCATCATACGTTCCTTCATTGACACCCATCACAAGTGTAGTCATTTCACCTTGCGCTGGAGCCGACAAGATGACTTTCTTTGCGCCTGCATCCAAGTGTTTTTGCAGTCCTTCTTTTGAACGGAAAACACCTGTACAATCGATAACGATATCTATCCCAAGATCTTTCCAAGGTAGATTTGCAGGATCTTTTTCTGCAAATACACTAATCTTTTTGTCATTTACACGAATGGAAGATTCATCTGATTGCACGTCTGCATCGAAAATACCGTGTACTGAATCATATTTCAATAAATGAGCCAACATCGCTGCGTCTGTCAAATCATTGATTGCTACTACTTCCATATCCTCAGTTGCAAATGCTTCTCGAAGCACCAATCGGCCAATTCGTCCAAATCCGTTAATCGCTATTTTCACTGTCATAATAAATCGCCTCCGTTAAAGTAGTTGTTATGTTTTCGCCTATTGCAAAAGTTAAATATAAGAATTCATAATCCCATAAGCACCGTTGATTTCCGTTCCAGGCGGACGCGTTCCGCGGGCACGGCTTCAATCTCCTCGTCCGCTTCGCTTCCTGCGGGGCTTTCAGCTCGCGCTGTTCCCGCTGGAGTCGCCGCCTTCCACTACAATCAACTAAGTATTTTTTTAACAAATTAATTTAAACTTACATAGACGCTGTATCTAATTTCTACATAATCGACAGCATATTTTGTGCTGCGCCTTCGTCTGTCACTAAAATGGTTTGGGACGGTGCACTCGCTAAATACGACAGCAGTGCTTCCGCTTTACTCGCCCCGCCGGCTACTGTGAGCACGAGCGGAACGTCTTGCAATTGCTCCATCTGAATCCCAACTGTACGAATACGATGGACAATTTCACCTTGCTGATTAAAATAAAAGCCGAATGCTTCTTAAAATGTACCCTTTGTAAAGGACAGTTTTAAAAAAGCCTAGACTGTTTGTTGAAGCTGTTGTCTGTATTTTGCAGGCGGCAGCTTTTTCAAATTCCATTGACCTCGATAATGATTGTAGTACGTCATATAAC
>NZ_PDYO01000024.1:0-27678 GCF_002743065.1 Sporosarcina sp. P16b
CACTTTAGAATTCATGTAAGTCCTCCTTGGTTATTATTAGGGGTCAAGTAGTCGATGCCTTGACACCCCCGAATCATACCAAGGGGACTTTTCTATTTCAATAGGGCTCCACTAACCAAACAGGAATGCTCCGGAATGATTTCATAATTGGTTTGCATGTTATTATCCCCTCTCAATTTTAGTTTAATTTGATTTCAAAATGTATTTTGAAGAAAAGTTCCTTCTATTATATAGTTATTTATATTGTGGTTAGATAATCCACAAGATCCCCCGAGTCAATTTCGAGGTAATCGATATGATGAATCTCTTCTAAAAGCTGCTCGTGCATATCACGTGTATTTGGAGTAGTTACCAATAGCACTTTCCGTCCGTCTAATTCGTACATTTCTTTGCGGTATTGTTTGATGTTATATAATTTGACCAAATCTGTGTCGAGCAGATTCACAAGATACTTTTCTTCCCCATTGTGTCTAACCACTCGCTCCAAACCATCGTATTGTTTCTTGCTTCCGCTAACAGAAGACGTTTTGAAGGACAGGTCATAGATTTCGTAGTCTTCCAGAAACTTCATGACGTTATTTTCATCTTCGAATAAGCGTAAATAGTATTTTGCAAACGTATAAGGGAAGATTTTCAGGCTTTGACATTTAACGATAACGGAATTATTTGTTGAGAGTTGCTGGACAATGGTGCTGTAACTGGTTGCACTTTTAGCGAATAGTATATAGTTTGGATTTCCAAAATCCCTCAATTCTTTTGCTGTCTTCATCAGATTCTTCATTCCTACTCCGTGCAAGAACATATAGAATAAATATTCCGAACCGCTTGGACTTGTCAACATGCCTTGCACATTTGCACCGCGGTTCAACTCGAATTTCTCTTTTACATCCCTGCTGTCCTTCATTTCCCAACCGTACCTTTCTAAATCAATCATCACATCATTGGTGGATAGCAGGAATGGAAGACGTCGGATATTCACTCGTAATTCATCGGCCCTCCGTTCAACAGTCACTCCCTGCTCTCTCAAGCAGGAAATGCCGATTTCACTAATTCGATGATAGGAACCTTGTCTATTTTGGTTTGCAAGATACCCACTTATCGGATGGGTACTGATAAGTCTTGAATTACGCAGAATCCGTAATTTCTTGTACGTGTACCAACGTGACATTTCGTAGCGTCGCATGATCTGCTCCGTACTCAACAGACGATGTTCGTACAGTCCAAGAAGTATCTCAATATCACGAGCTTGCAGAACCTTCACCACCTGTTTATTGCCCGTCTTCGACATGTGTTCCCTCCTTTTTGATTGTTCGCCCCGGCTGTTTATTTTCGGTCACTTCTACACTGCGCTACGAATTGATTCAACTAAACCTCTCCGTTTCATTCAATTCGTCTAGAATTCAATAAAGCCAATAGGCACTTATGTTTAACCTTTAAATACTGGGTGCAATACAAAGTCCCTGTTGGGTACAATATAGGGGTTCCGAAAAACTCTTTATATTGCACCTAAAATACAGGGCTTAAACTTGGGTACAATATTCAAATGCTTTAATACAATTAACCCCAAAAATCTTCTGGTTTAGTATTTGATGAACGCTCCAACCGTTCTTTGTCCTTGCTAACTTTTGCTTTCTCTTTCCTCTTCACTTCAGTTCTATATTCTTCAAATATTTCTTCCTGCAATGTTGATTCGGGGATGTTTGCTATATGAAAATACTCTTCTTTCAAATAGCTCATAAAATCCTCAAAATTTTCCTGCGACACTACAAAGACTTGCACATGATTTCCTTTGGGATCAAGAAATCCTATATCAAAATTCCATACCCTCCACCAGCTATCGTCACCGATTAGTCCTGTATGCCGTATTGCATCTTGAATAAGCTTTCGATTTCGATTATCTAAATCACGGATAATCTTATTTTCAAAATGTTGAGCGATGATAATTACAGACTTATCAAATTGATAATCGATCTTTGAAAAGTCATATGAGTCATGGGTTGCACGAAAATAATAATGTCTAATCATTGCTAGATAATCCCTATCAGATTCTTTATAAAGTGGTAAAGCACCTTCGTATGAAAACTGAAAAACTGGATAACCGTTGATAACCATTGGTTTCACCTTCGCCATTGGGTAGACCGACGTCCTCTTAATGGCAGCATCATTTCCTCCTAACTTATTTATTTGTGACATTAAATAAATTTTCATTTCCTCTAGGCTTTTTAATTGCTCGAAAAGCATTTTCTTTTCAGATTCCACCAAATTCATTCCTTTCTTATTTGGGGACGTTATTTCACCAGTTAATCCCTTGATGCATCTGCATTCTTAAAACCCAGCGTCGGACGTTTATAATCTTTTTCCAACACGAATAACCCAACGTCAGACGTTAGGTAATAGAATCCTTATAACAGCACCATTTGGAGAGCATTTTCACGTCGGACGTTCATTTTCTTCAACGTCCGACGTTGGTAATCGGAAACCCTGTTCTATCAATGTTTACACCTCATATTAACGTTGGACAAATCATTTCCGTATATTTACTACCCACCAACAGCCGTATATTCAGTTAAATATGGCATCGGATCTTCTTTTCCACCGGCACGAATTATTTCAAAATGTAGATGATTTCCGGTTGATGTTCCGGTTGAACCACATGTGCCGAGTACGTCCCCTTGAGAAACCACATCATTTATTTTTACTTTCGTGGAATTTAGATGGGCGTACAATGTTGTGACTTCGCCATGATTAACAATTACATGTAGCCCGTATCCATTTGACCAACCTGTTCCAGAAGCAAAAATAACATTACCGCTTTGGGCTGAAAGGATGGGGTCATTATTTGCACAAGCAAGGTCTACACCCGTATGAAGTCTTACATCGCCAAAAACGGGATGTCTTCGATAACCAAATGGACTAGTAATCCGTAGCTCGTTTAATACAGGAAGCATCCAGTCACCTACGACATGCACTTCACAGTTCATTGTTAGCCCACCAAATTGAGCTACCAACGTAGTAACATTTGGTCCCCAATGTTTATTTAATCCGGTTGGATCATTGTCTGCTCCAATTGGGGCATACACGCTACCTAAATCTACAATCGTTGTTAAACCGTCCTTAATAATACGATTGTGCAGCGTATTCCCCATTGCGTTTAAACCATCTTCAATTGTAGGGAATGAATATAAATACTTACTACCTGTTGCGGGGTCCATCAAACCACCGGGATTGTTTTTCACCATAACCGCCGATGATGTTCCGAATCCCGTTTCATGAAAAGCCACTGCCGACATCAACACTGGGTCTATGCCATACTTTTCTGCAACATCAATAAATACTTGCCCTTTGCCTGTAAATTTTCCAGCATCATTAAATTGAGAGAAGAATACTGCTTCACTAATTTCTCCATCAGCACGACATATCGCACCACCCCCAAAGTTCATCTGTTCATCATCTTCTTCTGTAAATATTACAAATACCCCGAAGAAAAGAAGAAGGGCAAGAAGCGAAAACATTAATAGCAAAGCTGGGCTGGCTATAACTGGTACAATCCATAACAACTTTTTCATATTTATTCCACGAACTACTTACTCTTAAAAGAGGTTTTGTTCGCTCCCTCCTCCCTATCTTTTATCTTCATAGTTCAAGTAATACTCAACAATTTGAAATTTAAGGCTGTCGTCTTTTTCAAACATCAAACTGTAAACATCCGTATCCTTTCTGGTTTTCCCATCACGATCAATCACTTCACTTATAACCACCGCATCCCATGAAATAGCAATTAATGTCGGGGCAACAGGTTCTTTAATCTCCACTGACAGAACTTTTCTTGAAACGATTCCTTTCACATCTTTTAACCCCGTAATTTTTTCTTCTTCGCTATCTCTCAGGTAACTGATATATCCTTGATCCAGCAGTCCCTCAACGGATTCTAAATGCTTAACAGGTGATGCCTTATCAAACTCATGAAACTTTAAAGCAAATTCATTTGCAATTTCCGTTGTTTTCTCCAAATCCTTATTGCTGAACATATCGCTTTGAGTCGGATTTTTTGAAACTTCCTCTGGTATTTTCAAATAGTTCTTTTCAGGCTTCTCTTCTACAACGTCAATATTTCCACTTCCTTCTTTTGAAGTATATTGCCATATATTTTCTTCCTCATTTTCATTTGGGGTTTGTATAGAATTATCATCTACACTGTTCTTCTTTCCTTTATCGACAAAACCGATAATAAAACCCAATAATAAAAGCGTGACAGCTAGACCCATCACGCCATAAGAAACTATTCTTTTTGTTTTCTCACTCACTGAAAGTGTCAACTCCCTTTTCTAGTTATTATGCTAGTTTCAAAAAACTCATTTACTACTCTGGAAAATTATCTAACGATTTCAGGTTATTGCCTTCAATAATGGCTTTTCTTTCCTTTTCCAATTCGATGGCCCTTCTTTCATTTTCAATGTTGCTAGCAAACGTGTCTGCAAAACCATTTTTCCATTCGCCTTTTTCAGCTTGTTCAACTACCAAATCGAAATGTCTGTTCATTTCACTTGGACTGACATTGTTTAAACCACGATCACCTAATTTATCCAGGGTTTGATTAATCATTTCGGCTGGCACACCTTTGTTCGCAAGCTCATTTGTCACCATTGATTTATTCAAATGAAGTTCATATTCCACTTCACCGTATACATCTTGCTTCTCTTTCTGTAGTTGAATCGTTTTTCTTTCATCAGCAATACCTTTTGCAAATGTCGCAGCATAGTCATCATTCAATTCGCCTTGCATCATCAATTTGTCGTGTTGCGAATGCAATTCTTTCGGACTTACATCGTGCAAACCTTGTTGATCTAAAGCAGTCATTGTTGCATCAATCATTTCTGATGGGATTCCTTTGTCAGACAGAACTGCTTTTGTTTGTTCTCGTTTTTGTTCTCTTCCGGCAAATAATAAATCTTTTTCTTTTTCGATTGCATTGCTTCTTCGGTCATCTGAAATACCTTTAGCAAACGTTTGAGCAAAATTACCGTCCAAATCACCTTTATTACTAATTTTCGCAAATTGCTCATTCATTTCTTCATCACTTAAATTGGTTATCCCTTCTTTTTCAAGGGCTTCCCCCGTCTCCTCTTTCATTTCAGGGGTCAAGTTTTTTTCATCCATAAAGCCGGCTAACTTACCCTTGTCAGTAGCAGAAAGCTTTGCAGCTTGTTGAGTTTTTGTCATCTTACTCAAGTGGGCAAGATGTTGGGCTTTCATCGCAGAGCCGGCAACGTCACTTATACCACCTTCACCTGTTGCAACCTTACCAACAGATCCACCAATTGCTGCACCTGTCATAGCACCAGCTGGACCTCCAACCGCAGCACCCGCAACAGCACCGCCAACAGTAGCAACATTTTGTACACCCTTTTTAAATGGAGCTGTGAACGTTCCAGAACTTTCTCTTAGGTCACGAATTGCATTCGATCCAGACGAGAATATATCTTTGATTCTGTTCCGTAGAATAAAAATTGTTCCGAATAATAATAAATTGAACGTAGCTGCACCCACATAGCTATAAAACGGGTTTGAACCCCCACTGATTGATTTAAAATCACCAGCGTAAATAATATCTGAAATTACAAATACAATTAACGCAATGAATGATACAAATATCTTCAAAGCTAACGGGATACCTAACTCAATGAAATACCGTTTCAAAACATTAAATTGTCCTGGAATTGCACCAATCAGTAAAGCAAAGGGCGCAAGAGCTGCAATGACCATAAACCAGAACTGAAATAGAATTAAACAAAGTGATAATAAATAGATTGGTAGTGAGACTAACCCATTAATCATCATGTAGAAATATGAGAAAGCTAATCGGCTATTTACTGCGGAATACTTCATCATGTTGTTTCCGTACTTTTCCACCGAGGCTTCCTGCTCTATAACTTTTCTTTGTCTATCTTCGCCAAGAGGCACTTTTAGAATATTTTTAACCCGCTGGATTCCGCTATTTCTATCACCATCACCTAGCGTCTCTATATCGTGCGTACCATACTGCATATACAAATAAGGTCTATCTACAAACATTCCCCATATACTGTCTTTCATTTTTACTCTTGGGTCACCAATATTAACATTGGATTCTGGTACCAATGATTCGGAATCTTGAGAATGACTTGGAAGACTAACAACAAAGCCACTTAATTCTGTTGTTATTTTATTAGCGCCTGTTAACAACGTTGTGTAGTTTGCAAACATCAGAATTGCGATTGTTAATGCGATAATCGTTTGAAAGACAGAAGAAAAAGACTCAAAAAAAGCACGTTTAATAATGAACACGTACAATGCATACAAACCCGTTATTATAGCGATTAACTTCACTAAATTCCCAAATAGACCATTCCCAATACTAAACATTCCTCCTGAAATGCCGGTGATATTGGACATTAAGGTATCTAGTTCTATAATTATTTTCTCGGTGAAATCAGCGGTATAAGCCAAGTCATACATAATTAACATTGTATATGTCAAAAATATATTTATATCAAAAACAATATTGTTAACCAAATTAACCATTTCACTTAATTTATTCCCAACATTCTCTTTAACGTCAGCCCACCCAAAAAGTTTATCGTAAGTATCAGCCCAAAACTTTCCCCCTTCGTCATATGACTCTACGTCCTTATCCGAAACTGCATCTAAGTGATAATAAGATTTTCCGTCGTCTTTAAATTCACCATATTGATCCGTAATAATATCCATGATATCGGACATCTTATTTGGCTCTTCGCCATTATTAGCTGACCCGTAGTTTGGTACTCCTAGACAAAAAAGCAGAAAAGTCATCACGAATACTATTAATACTTTTTTATAGTTTAGCTTCATATAATTTTAGGCAATAAAAATAACCCTTCTCATTAAGCAAGGGTTATTCGGAGCCAGTTACCTCCTTACATATTTATTTTTTCAATACAATCATTATTTATCCTTTACTTCTAAAGGTAATTCATGAAGCACTGTTCCAGTTTCATCATTGGCATCGTTTATCATTTCAGGTCTGAACTCTGTGTAATCTCTGACTTTCCACTCTTTATCCTCGTTCTCTATTAAAACAATCCAACTGTTGACAATTACCCCTTTATCATCAGGTCTACTATATCTATAATAAACCTCATTGATTTCTTCGTCGTAAAAGTTATCATATCTTCTTAATTCATACATCCCATCAAGTTTATCAAACTCTTCAGGTAACCTATGCTTATCCAATAGATAATCACTTTCTTCTTTTAGCTTTTCAATACCTTCAGCCGATAAATATTTAAGAATCTCAGGATAGTTCTGTTCTATCTTAACCACCATAAAATCATGCGCTATTTCATCAGTTTCTTTAAATACTTCTTCATATTTCTCCGCATTAGCATTTTCTTCTTTTTCTACCGTTTCGCTTTCTTTCCCATCCGAATTACAGCCCGCAATTAGAAAAGTCATACCTAACACTGCTGCTAGGCTTAGTATACGTTTTTTATTCAATATGACACTTCCTTTCGTTGAGTTGTATATTATCATACTACTCTATCTTTTTCACGCTCTCTTTCCTCTTCGGATGATGTTGAAGAATCAAATGCATCTAACAACTCAACAAACACCGGATTAATTTTCACAACGGCAGAACGACCATAAATATCTTGAAATAAAGCTTCACCACGATCCAATGCTTTTAACGTTTCGATATTTGCATTTGTTTTGGGTAGGTTCAAATAACTTAACATTTCTTCCGCTTCACTAGTTTTACGCAATCCAAAACTAAATTTCATTCCCATGTTTGCAACATCATTTCCATGGTCAGAAGCATTTTGCGACCCCTTAATCAAAGTCGTGTTATAGAAACGACCCATTCGGACGATAAAATCCATTAATTCAGCTCCAATTGGACTTCGTTCGATTGCACTTGCTTCGTCTTGTAGAATGAACTTGTGTGTGCCTCTATCGCTTTTAAACATGTATTGCTTTGTCCAAGCAGTGATTGAAATCATAATTGCTTCCGATATCTTGTGAATCGTTCTAGCGTTCTTCTTCTCACTAGATGATGGCAAGTTAAGGTTTTGAATCATAAGTACTTGAATCGGTTTGTCATGTTCTAACACTTTAAAATTTTGCCCCACTTCCCCAAATAGCAACATGGAGAGTTGATTGCGTTTCAACGTCTCTAGCGTACCTCTCAACCGTTCTAGTGCTTCATAGCGGCTATTCGACATACTTTCTGGACGAAGGTCATACAACTCATGTAAATATGTTAGAACCCTTCCAATACATGGATCATCTTCATTTGATACTTCTTCAACTGCTTCACTCAAAATATTGTAAGCATCTTCGTTCAAATTAATGTTTGCCAGATACGAAAGAATGTCCATAGTAATGTCTTTCGCTTCCTCAATACTTGTACTTGTTCTAAATGGGTCAAGTGAACCGGCATCGTCGGGATCTGAACCGAGCGTCCAAACTTCTATGAACTCTTTCGGAATGAACGGGAGTCCCTTATCCCATCCTGTTCTATCACCTTTAGGATCTATGATTAACCCTTTGGAGCCAGTAAGTGTTGCAAGATAAATAAACAGATTCATAAAGAAGGATTTTCCTCGTCCTGTCATTCCAGCAACGAGAACTGAAATTGAATCTACTACGTTACCAAGCCCATCAAATGCCTTGGCTGCTAAATCGGGCTGGATGAAGACTGGCTTTGAAAACTGTGAAGTATGTCCGATATAGAATCCTCGATTATCCCCAATGTTTGTAGTAGCACCGAACATCATTCCAGCTAACACACCCGGAGCAACTTCCATCTTATAATCATCGTGATACTTTTTTGAGCCGGGAATAGCTTCCAATAAGAAATGGACTTGCTCACCATAAGGTGCGACAATTTTCAAACCGTACTTTGATAATTCATTTCGCAACAAACCAACCCTCGTCTTTAATTGTTCTTCAGTTTCGGCAGTTACTTTAAAGACGAACGATACAGCAAATCCAGGAAATCCTGTTTGCTTAAAATAATTTTCCATTTGGATTGTTCCACTTTGTGAAACATCGACACTCATATCCACGTCTTGACCGCCCTTTTGAGCTTCATTGCGTTGATCTTTGAATTCCAACTTTGCATTACTTAATTTTTTCTTAATTATTTCATTCGGTTGATTTTCCGCGCGAATCGAAACGGTTAACGGAAAGGGCATTCGCAATTGAATCCGGTATAGCCATTCACTACCGGGATGATGCTGAACATCGTCCATATATTCAATCGTTAAGTATTGGCAATACAGACTTTCAATCTCATTCGCATCAGTAATTCGACTCAACATCAATGTCTTAGGACCAATTTCTTTGATATTCGTATTTTGCACATCAAAGAATTCCTTCTTATTATTACGAATCGCTTTATATTTCTTTCCTTGCATATCAATCCCTTCAACTTCTTTACCAATTTCATATGAATTACGAAGCTGCACATCCGTATTGTTATTTCTTGTACTGAAACTTTTTTCAATAATAAATACTAATTCTTCCGTCGTTACTTTTTGAATCCGTGAACCGAATGAGTTAGCTATTGTTGATTCGATTGACACGGCTTGGCTTTGAAAAGCTTTAATTTGGCTTTCTAAAATGTCATCGAGATACAATCCTACGGCTTGATATAACGGTGAACTGAATCCTTCAATAAACTTCTTAACAGATGTAAGGGCATTGATACCAGCATTACCTGAAGCGTATTTATTTTTCTCGGGATCTAGCTGAATACCAATATAGTGATGATACTCACTGGACTCATTCAATTCTCGTTCATTTTCTAAAGCTCTTTTGACTTGATTTATATACTGAATGCCATTTTCTTTCAACGGATAACTTTTCATACTCATTTCATTAATTGTAGCGTTCAAAATACCTGTAATATTCGTTGGATTAGGAATCACTAAATAATGTAAGTCAAGACCGATATTTGTTAGAAAAGACATCTGTTGTTGAAATGGGATTATTTTCTCATCATCTTCTAAGAAGTCATAATTAAATCCGTCTATTTTGTAATATGCCCAAACTGTTCTATCATGGGCAAATATTAAATTATTTTCTATATGCTTAATCGGAAACTCGATTTTCAATGTGTACCACTTCCTTTATATATTTTTGAAAACAAAAGAAGCCGCAAATTAAACACAGCTTCTTTCATAATGGTTATTCTGCATCTTCGTTCGGTCCGATAGGAATAACAGGTTCTTCTGGTTGTTCCGAATCAGTAAGGTTTGTCGGTTCTACAGGTTCTTCCAGTTCTATATTTGGATTCTCGGGTTCTACCGGATCAGTTGGTAGTTCTGGTTCAATTGGGTCAATCGGTTCCACTGGGTGAATGGGTTCCGTTGGTTCTTCTGTTTCTGTGGGAACTTCAGGATCGGCAGGTTCTACTGGGATAGTAGGTATTTCTGGTTCTGCCGGTTCTGCCGGTTCCAATGGTTCTACCGGTTCCTCAGGATTAATTGGTTCAGTTGGATCCTCCATTTCCTCTGGATCAGTCGGGTATTCGGGTTCAATAGGTTCTTCTGGATTTGTTGGCTCTTCCGAATCTAACGGTATTTCAGGGTCTGTCGGGTCTTCTGGTTCAGCAGGCTCTATTGGTTCCTCTGGTTCTGCTGGATTAACAGGAACTACTGGTTCTTCTGGCTCTTCTGGTTCCACAGGGTCCGTCGGGTCTTCTGGAATTATAGGCTCCTCGGGTTCTAACGGCACATCAGGTTCTACTGGATTCTCAGGCCCTGTTGGTACCACTGGATTTGTTGGAACTTCTGTTTCTTCAGGAATCTCTGGTTTTATTGGATTTTTCGGCACCGCAGGAATCGTTGGTTCTTCCGGAATAGTTGGCACTTCAGATTCCACGGGTTCTTCTGGAACGATTGGCTCTTCTGGTACAATCGGTTTTACTGGATTCGTAGGTTCAGTTGGATTTGTCGTTCCTTCTGGTTCTACCGGTTCCGAAATAACTGGATCAGAAGGTTTCTCTTGCTCTATCGGCTTCTTTGAATCTACTGGTTTATTTGATTGTACGGACTCAATTGGCTTTTCAAGCTCCACTGTCTCTATAGTTTCTTCTGGCATAACGGAATCCTTTAGCACAGGTTCTATCATAGCTACATCGTCTGGCGTTATTTCAGTCTTTTCTTCTTTTGCAACAGCAATAATAGAATCATTCAGTTCTTTAAAATCATCTTCTTCATCAAAAAAAGATATGTTTTGGACATCATTCTTTTTAGCATTCGCAATGGAATCGTCCAAATCCAAATATTCATCATCAAAGAATGCTACATCAGATTCTTCATTTTCAGCAGCCTGTGCAACCATCACTTCAAGGACATCTTCAGTCTCTGGTAATTCCTCATCAAAAGTATAACTATCCACGACTTCACCATCATCCTTTTTCTTGATCTGCTCTTCATTTTTTTCTTCTGTGGTTTTTTCTTTCAATATGTTATAACTGGTATATCCTACACCACTAGCTAATACGGCTGACAGGGCAATTGCTCCAACCACCGTCACTTTCTTCTTCATATCTTTATTTTCAATTGACAAGTAAATTCCTCCTATGAAATGCTTATTTATACTTTCCCCTTAGATTCTTCAGCTTCTTTTTTCTCTTCTTCCAAGTCTTTGGCATCCGTTTTCTCCTCGATATATGAGTGTAATGAGTTATCATCAATGCTTTCCGCAAATTCAAGAGCCTCATCTTCACGTCCTAAAGCGATATATGCATCAGCAATAATGTAAGCTCGTCTATCATCCATCTCCATTCTCTCTGCACTTTGAAATTCAATTACTTTTTCGTAATCGTTATTTAACGCAGCAACTTCAAATGTGATTAATGCCGACTCAGTTTGTAAATCTAGTAGTAACTTAAGGTCTTTTTTCACGACATAGTAACCGACAATTAATTTATCAAACTCTGGAACATAATCTAATGCTTTTTGTGCATTACCTGACATTAAATACGTAAACAACACGGCATTTCTATCTGCTTTTTCCAACTCATAAAAGTCTAATTTATCGAAGTTTTTAACTGCATCACCGTATTTTTGAATGGCCGCAGCCCGTAATCCTAAAATGAGGTTTTCATCAATAGACAAAACTACTTTTTCTGTACCATCCTTATTTTCCTCGTGAGGCGAATCCAAATTGTTAGCGACGGCATTAGTTTCACCGAACTTAAAATCCGTCAATGTATAAAGGAAACCGAATACCAATGCGACGCTTAATACTATTGTGAAAAGAACAGTAATACCAGTTGTCACAAGTGGATTCCGATTTATTCGCTTTCCGACTTTTTCCGGATGCTTTTCTGTTTGTAATTGCTCCGTTTCTATTTCTGGTAGTTTTTCTTCTGCCACCTTCTCGACCACCTCTGTTTCATTATTTTTCTGATTGACTTGTTCCACACTAGCCATTTTTCCTTTATCTGAAATTCGCTTCATATATTCAATTGCATTCTTTCGTTTTTCATCAACCTCTGTTGTGATAGATACATCGTCACTTTCTGGATGTACAAGTTCATTAAAAGTAAAGTAGTTATGAAATTGATAATCCTTTTCTTTATCAACTTCTCTACCTCTATAAACCGAGCTGTCCTTTACCTTTCTTGCTTGATACAAAATAAACGAACGGAAAAAATTTACAGGTGATCTACCCTCCGTTCCTACATCTGCAAGTAACCATGCCAATCCTATTGGTATAAGAATTAAGATCCCAACAGGTATCCAATTAATTAACCGCCCAATTCCCGGGGTAAAATAGATAGTAGACTCCCCGATTGCTATCACAAAGAAATATAAAACCGCTTTTAACCGGATTGGCCTGCCTAGTTCTAACCCAAATATTTGATAGAGCTGACGTTCAAAACGAATGAAGTTATTTAGCACATATAACGGAATCTTATTTATGTCTTTTCACCTCCAAGCTGCCTATTTCAAAACAAATAGCAAGAGGCGCTCTAGTAGTAGAAGCCCTCTTGCATGTATAGCAATAAATTAGTTACCTAAATTCAATTTCTCAGCAATAAATTCGGATATGTTAATTAAAATATCTGGTTGGACAATGAAGATTCCGATGAACGCAAGACCGATAACAACACCAATCATTGCAATCCATGCTCTTTTAAATGCTGTCACAATCAACGCAACAAAAAGAACGATGAATAATGCCCATTTGATTTCTTGTGAGAACCATGTAAATAATCCTTCTAAACTCATACAATTCACCTCCCTTTAATATAAAAAAGTACAGACACAATTGTCTGCACCAACATACTGCTTATTCATTTTCTGTATCATTTTTATCCACTTGATCGCTTTCAGCATCGTGATTATCTTCCTCGACTTCCATGCCTTTTTCAATTTCTGCTTCTGCTTTTTTCTTGTCCTTTAACTCATCAATGTATTGTTTATTGTTTATGAATAACACGGTGTAACGCATTTCCTTTTCAGCCAATACAAGAATGTAGGTAGATATAAATTCGATTCCTGTATTGGGTTCCGCCAACACAACCTCCGTTCTTACAATTTTCTCGCTCACTTTCTTACCTTCAAATATTTCTGTATTCTTCAAGCTAACAAAATCCATTGTTTTATTAAGACCATTTTGATGTTTAGGGTCCTCAACGATGTAGGTTAACTTATCTTTTGCATCATTTGCATATGCTTCAAAAAACGTTTCCAGGAAAGCCCGAATGTTTTGCATGCTGCCATCATTGATCGGTTTCAATCCCTCTGTTTCTGATTCAACACTTTTCTCAACACTTTCTTCACTCATGTAAGTGAAGCTTGGAAGTTCATAAACGGCGAAGCGACTTTCTTCAACGTCATATAAGATTGGAACGGATATATATTTTACTGTTTCAATTTTTTCAGGAACAACAGCTTCATCATTCTCCTTTTTTTCTTTACCGGTAGGATTTTCAAAATGTATTTTAACTTGAAAAATGACTCGTGCTCGATTGTCCCCCAAATCTTCAACTTCTTTTAAATGTATATTTTCTCGTAAAATCTTTGAACTCCACTTCTTATCACCTGTTGTCGCTAGCTCACTTAACTTTTCGGGCAAATAATAACTTAACTTCATTTTTCGTTGAGCACGATCTTCATTACCATTATTCCATGTGAAGTATTCTGCTACAAAGCCTTTTGAAAACTCTACCCCCTCAGCAGCTAAAGCTTTATTCACCTGTAGATTATCCGCTTCATTGCCGGCATTCGAACCCCCACTGGCTGAAAACACATTTACGAAAACAATAAAAAGCATAAACAAAAAAAGCATCCAGAAAGTAAATGCGCCTAGCTTTTTGGCTCGATACCCTTTAGGTTTGCTTTTCTTTTCAAGTTTTCGCATATCTTTTTTACGTTTTTCATTTTCAGATGACTTTTTCAATACATCCATCGACTTTTTTACAATACCATCCTTTTTACCATTGGATTTCCCTAACTTCTTCCGCAAGTTTTGTGGACCTCCTTCTTTTCTTTTTGTTCAAACTTTATACGACTCATCACATTCTTTTTGAACTTCCTACCATAATGAAAATAGCGACAATTAATAGCAGCGTAGTGATTGTCCCATATTTAACAAGGGATGATTCATAAAGAGTGCCAATGTGCATTTTCAGTTCCTCCCACAACGGGACTAAGGTTGGAAACTGTTCTAATAATAGACTACCGACAACAGCGATTAAGAATATCATTAAGATGATTCCGATAATTGTTTTAAACACGAATTCACCTCCCTTCAAGGAATTGCACGATGACTTGCCCTTTTATTAATACCAATTGTTTCCTATCTATTAGGGGTGCTTGATCTATTTAGATTCTTTGCGATTAACGAAGCCAAAAATATCATGCTCATAAAACGACCAAAACGATTCAATTTCCTTGTTAGTCCTTCTTGATTTTTAAAACATTTTTTTCGCTTAGTAGCATCTGGCTGGATATAGCTCGCATGTTCTTTCTTAAATAATTTGATAGCGTCCTCTTCTGTTCTTGCGCGCCCTTTCTTCATATACTCAATCATTTTCACCAACTTCTCTTTTGAATGATACAAAGGGATTAAAGTAGATTTAGTCATTAACGCATTTTCTACCGTCTTAATATTTGTTTGAAGCGCTGCTATATTTTGCTCAAAGAAAAGTGACGTATCATTTGCTTCTGTTCTGGATTTGTTATATTTCCTAACAATAAAGTTATAGGCATAAATAAACAGAACAATTATCGCGGTATAAATTGCTGTATAGAACAGAAAAACAGGTGTGTAGATGAAAATAAAAAGATCCACACCATTACGAATATAATTAACAAACACCATGAAAATCGGCACCCATATGAAAAGGTGTTTTACCGTTTTACGTACTGTTGCTTTACTTACGGTCCTTTCTTCCATTGGATTCTTATAAGCTGTTTCCAATTCTACTAATTCATTTTCTAACATTTCTTTTAGTATCACAGTTCTATAGGTTTCTTCTATATTCAATAGCACGAGATTACTCCTTTCAATTTAAATTCATAATAATGATACTCTGTAACGCGCTTTCAACCCTTCTAAATTTACTTCTGGCATTTCTACACAGTAATAATCTGTTCCGCGATGCTCAATCCTACAGAGCTTGTAATAGCCCCCTTCTTTCATTTCTAAATCCTCTTGCCAAAGATCAAGAAAAGCTCCACTTGTTAATTCAAAGCTATTTAATTCATACCTGTCCCTACTATTCTTTCGTAAATAGCCTTCAATTTGAATTTCCTTACTCAAATCAACAATTGATGTATATGCTTCTTCAAGTCCTAATTTAGCTTTATACAGCGTGAAATACCTTTGCACATCTTCCGCATCCAAATTGAAAATATTGATGTTATCCATTAGTTCATCCATTTCCTTCAAAAGCCGTTTTATTGTACTACCTGCTTTGCGGTAACTTTCTACGGTATCTTCTACTAATTTCATTTTAAAATCCCTCCTCTTATTTATTAGCAATCGTTAATATGAACTCCCTAAATTCAATAACTGAGTGGAACCCTAATGCCTCTCTAATTTTCTTTTTTGTTACACCTTCTTCAAGCAGCGTTCGTATTTCTTGAGTTGTAATCTCTTGTTTCTTTTCCAGAATTGCTTCGATGTTCGTATCTGTATGCCATAGCTCGTCACCTACGCTCCGCATTCTTTTATAGTTGGGACAGGCCCCACAAATGGTTTCGACAAGTACCTTGATTTGTGAGCTATCCCCCGTCATTACTAAACCTCTATATTCACAGGAGTCACACACTCTCAGCGTTTCAGATACTTTTAAAAACTTTTTCTTTTTTCTTTCACGCAACTCTTCTTTTGTCCTACCCATTTCAACACCTCCCTTTAATTAATCAAAATTAACACCAAAAGACGATAGCATCGCACTCGCGCTATCGTCAATCGCCTGTTCATTCATTTTATTGTCGTCAGGTTTGTTTGCTTCTTCATTTTTAATTACTACAGCATTCCCGATCTTCACTAGCAACTCTTGATGTTGCAATTCTTGATTTTCTTTTAATGACTTTATTTCAGCCAAAAGATCTTGAATTCCTTGCTCCGTTTTCTTTCCTTCCGACATCGTACGAAAGGCGAATCTCAGCATCTGCCGAATTGTTTCACTTCGCTTATTATCTGGGACTTGTTGAAGTAATTTATAAATTTCTTTATCCTCTTCTTGCAAACGAAAGCTATATCGCTTCTCCCAATTAACACTCATATCAAATCACTGAATTTTGACGCTCTAATTGATCAAATACTGATTTTCCTAATCTTAAATAACCGATGGTGTTTGCAAACTGGCTTTCAGTAATCTTCACCAATCGATTATCAAAGTGGGGCTGGATGAATGGCTCAAAGAGTTCTCCGCCACCACCGGCCAAGAAGAGTGCATCAAATAGATCAGATTCTTCAGCCCATACATTTTTTAATCGGTCAACAATATTAGTGGCTATGGATTTCTTACTCGACTGAATGATATTACTGAAATCAATTTTATTTCCTTTGTAAGTCAATTGTTCGTCTTTTAATATTCGAGAAATGTAATGTTCACTTAAATCAGCGCCACCTGTTTTGGTTTTATAGGCTTGACGGATATCTCTGTATAAATTGTTTACACCGTCGTCCACCGTTCCAGATAACTTTGCTTTTGGAACAAATGAACCATTCTGTTGAATTTCAACTACAACAAAGTCCGTTGTCCTAAATCCGATATCAACCAATCCGATAAGCGTTCCTTGATTCATTAGATGAGGATAGGTATATTTCCCATCGTGATTAATCAATGCTGAAAAGATAGCTGATGCACCTTGTGGAAACACTAAGGAACGTTCAATATTTACCTGTTTAGCGCCATCTTTTAGTGGACCTGATTTCCATTCAATTTCGGATTGGACCCCCGTAATAGACGTTTGAAAATCCTTTGCCTGGGCTTGGTAGAAATCCAGAGGAAGTCCCGTTGACAAATTCACAGAACCCCCTCTTCCATCGGTGACAAGTTGAATAGCCGTATTAAGTAGAATGTGTGTGTACATATGATTAAAGCGTTCACGTTCAAAGATACGAGATAAAGAACGTGATTCATTTGCTAGTTCTCCCACAAAATAATCTTCACCTTTGATTGATACATGTATATTCGCCAAGTCGTTTGGTGTATCTCCGAGGATATTTGTAATTCCCCTGTCGTATCCTTTCCCAACCAACGAAGGAAAAATTATTCTCTTTCCTGATGATGAAATCGCTTTGACATAGCCATAACCTAAATCCACTGCAACGTTTTCCAATTTTTGACCTCCTATAAATTCAAATTACTTTTTTAAGTACAACCCAACTGATAGTTATAACAAGCAACAGCCTTGTGAATCTGTCTATCCAGATAAAACTGAATGACGGAATTGAAATTCCAACAGATTTAGCAGACGGATAAAGAAACTTCACTTTCCCGGTTAACATGTCTCCTGCAATATGGGCAAGTATCCCTGCACTTACTGACAAAGCCACCCATAATTCTGTAAACGGGTATATAAAAATCCCCGCTAATAACATAAATAGCAGGGAGTGTGTAAAAGTCCGATGACCAAATATAGAATTAAGTGGTATAGCTATAAAGAAGAACAACATTCCAAACTTAGACTTCGGTTCATCAAGATCCGGTAGCACACCTGCAATTCCCCCTACCACCGCTCCTCGCCAATCACCCCCTGTAACTGTATATCCGGCTACCATTCCTGATAAAGCGTGTGTGGACCACTCCATGAATCAACCTCGATTCTAAATTATCGTTTACTTCCTTCATTTTTTCATATCCCAATTTATATCCCCTTCCTTCCAATTAATGATTTTGTTCCTCTAAAAAACAACCAAAATATTTCGATTGCTTTTGACAGGTACAAAAGTTTTTACGATTCACATATTCCCGTTCAGTTGTGTTGTACAAAATACTATTAAGGAAAATTGAAGAGTGAAACATGGGATTTTTGCAACAAAAAAACACTGAAAATAATTCAGCGTTTTATTAACTATTATTTTGTCTTCCTTCTTAAAGAATCTCTACCCGTTAGATGAACAAGGTTCCGAGTATAATTTATATACAATTCATCGCATCTTGATAATCATCTATATTTAATTTCCGTAGTTTTATTTCTTCTTCAAGTATAGAAATAAAGTCTAAATCTAGTCCCATTTTTTTAGCTTGTATAAATGATTCCACTAAAAATTCATCTGAGATTCTTTCCATTTTATTTGCACGACCTTTCTCTATCTCTATTTGTTGTCGTACTATCCACACCACAAAATTTAATTCTTTATTAGTCAATTTACGGCCTAACTTCTCCTTAAACTTTTTGACTAGAATCTATTAAGTTTATATGAATACTTCAAAGGTTCCCTTTTAATTAAGTTTCCAAACATAGAAGAACAGGACTACATAAATTTAGTTTAATTCTTATTCATTTGGCCGGCACGATTGTTTAACTCCAAGGAGTTTTTTCATAGACTAATATCATTATGGAAAAGATACTTTCAAAAGAGATGGATACTCCGAATTCAATGAAAACTCTATCGTTATTTCAATTAATGTACCATTCGACTGAAAAGGTTAGATTTACATAAATATTGAATATACTTGATTTAGATTTTGACGCTGAACAGTTCAAAACGTGGGCTGAATAATTGCAGAGCTGAAAGAGCAGACATCGCGATCCCTCCCTTTTTTCAGCCCGGGTTTTAATTCGTTCCAGTATCTATTTCCAAAATAACTTTAAAATAATAAGGTTTGCAATCTTCTATAAAACATACTGACATATCATACGCTTTAAATTACAACTACTTTCCTCCGAACTTTTCGCTCAAGATACAGGTTAAAATTCTAGTATGGCTGTTGTATATATAAGAGTGAGATAGAGAGTCTTCCTGAAATCCCCCAAAAACCCTTTCACAACAACGTTTACACAGACTTTTACGTGTCGAAAAATATCTACACATGTGTCGATATTTTTCGACACCCCTTTTTCATATTAATCCCTTCAATATACGCATAGAAGGTGTAGATTTTTTTCGACACCCTTCAAAAGAAGTGTTGAAACTCTATATAAATCAACAATAATGGGTGTCGTATTTTCTCGACACCTCGCTAACTCATTTCATTTTTTTGAATTCCAAATAACTTTTCCTGCTATACAACCTTCCGAACTCTTCTCCATTTTTTATCCATAACTTCCAGGAAAGCAATGCTTTCTTTCTTTCCAGTTTATCAAATTCGATAACCAATTTTGATAATGTAGCATTTATTCTATTCCGATCTCCGGCGTAAATAATTTCGGGATTCATAAATAATGGTCTTCGCGTAACGCTTCTTTTATGTTCCTTAATCTCTTGTGAATCTACAAGTTCAAATAATATTCCTTTTACTAAAAGACTTTGGATTGTTGCACTAATTCCTGTTCGATCACGATTTAAATACTTTGCAATTTCTGAGACTGTCATAAATTGTCCGGTTTCTCTATCGGTAATGCCATTTGAGTGTAGCTGGACCAACGGCATCAAAGAAAAAAGAAAACCTAACTCTGCATTTGTCAGGAATTCTTTCCTGATAAGCACATCGAGGTTTTCTTGAATTGTTTGAACAAATAATGCCTTGTTTTTATTTTTCAACTTGTAAAGAGCGTAACCTTGCCCATTCGCTTTCTGTTCTTCTATTGCGACAGCAGCTACATCCACTAACTTCTCACCATCACGAAGTCTAGCATGTTTCTCTGCTGCTTCTAAAGCGTTCTGCATGTCCATTTCTATATCACCCCCTCTCACCGCTTGCATTGCCCGTACTGAATCGGTTGTTATATTCGGTATACGAGGTGATACGATTTGATAAGCCGCTGTTTCTTTCTGTCAGTTTATTATTTCTTATAGCAATCTCCATCGCTTTTTCTGTACCAATCAAAACGAGTCTTTCTTTTGCCCTAGTCATGCCTGTATACATTAAATTCCGAGCCAACATAACGTAGTGGCTTGTCGTAGCAGGGATTATGACAATAGGTGCTTCACCGCCTTGTGATTTGTGAATCGTGATTGCGTAACCTAATTCTAATTCTTTGGTTTCGCTTTTTTCGTATGATACTTTTATTCCCATGAAATCACATGTCATTTTCTCAACGGTCTCACTATTTTCAATTACTTCTTTTGAAATTTTAGTAATCACACCAATATCGCCATTAAAAACGCCTTTAGATTGATTATTTTTAATCTGAATAACTTTATCGCCGAGCCTGAATAGGTTTTTTCCTATCTTCCATTCATTTTTGGTCGAGTCAGCAGGGTTTAAAGCGTCTCTCAACTGATCATTCAATGCAATTGTTCCAGCAGGTCCTTTTTTCATGGGACTTAAAATCAAAATATCCGATATGGAATAACCTAATTCTTGAAAACGTAAAGCACTTCTTACAATATAGCCTGCGATTCGTTTTGGATCTTCTTGATGAATAAAATAAAAATCACCTTTATCGCTATTGATAAGAAGTGATTTACCTTGATTAACCCTATGGGCATTACTTATGATTTGGCTTTCTTGTGCTTGTATAAATACTTCTGTTAGAGCCACTGTTGGTAATCCCGAATGAATCATGTCGCTTAGAACGTTTCCCGGATTAACCGATGGCAATTGATCCGTGTCACCTACAAAGAGAATTTTCGTATCATTTTCAAGTGCATCCATTAGTAAACTGGCTAACTGAACATCCACCATCGACATTTCATCAACGACTAACAAATCGCAAGAAAGTTTATCTTGCCAATTGTAGGTAGGGATTTCACCTTGTTGATACCCTATGAGCCTATGGATTGTAGATGCGTCATATCCAGCTACTTCTGACAATTGTCTACTCGCCTTTCCTGTCGGGGCCGCTAAGCATATAATCAATTCTGGATGCAACTCTTTATACACGTCAATCATGGCACGTATAACGGTTGTCTTACCTGTTCCAGGACCACCAGTGAGTATTAACATCTGTTCTTCAAATAACCGCCTAATCGCATCACGTTGCTTCTTAGCTAGGATGATTCCCTGCTTCTTTTGATAGTTGGTTATCTGTTTTTCTAACGAAGGCAATGCTACGCCATCCCGAGAACCCTTCATTTCTGAAAGTTTCCGAGCTAACCTGTCTTCATATGTGAATAAAAACTTTGGGTAAACGCATTTGTCTTCAATAACGATATGTTTCTCTTCTAAACGGTAAATACTTTGTGCTAATTCATCCATCGAAACTTTGTTCTCTTCAATCGTATTATGGTTTAATGCACGTTCAGCTTCCGCAAGTAGACTTTCTTCCAACACATAACAATGTCCTGAACTGAAGCATGTTTCTTTTAGAACATAGTTCACACAAGCATCAATACGGTATCCTGATAAGGGTGATATACCAATCTTTTGAGCAATTTCATCAGCCTTTAAGAATCCTATAAGGTTTAATTCTGTTAGCTTATATGGATTTTCTGTAACAACTGCTACCGTATTAGATTCATATTCTTTATACAGCCGCATGGCCATACTAGCGGATATGCCGAACACAAGTAGTTCCGAAATGATTTTCTGTACCTCAAACGTAGACCTAACACTTTCTACAATGTTACTAGCGCGTTTCTCACCGATTCCTTTAATCCCTTGTAAACTCGCTTCGCCTTGTTCACTGATTATCATCAAAGCGTCTTCACCCAACTTTTCAGCAATTACCACTGACTGTTTCGGCCCACATCCCTTTATTAGGGGCGATGCTAGGAATGCAATCACTTGATCTTTTGTTTGCGGAATCGGCCTTTCCCAAAACTCTATCACAAACTGTTTCCCAAACTGCGTGTGATTTTCCCATGTCCCACGAACCTTTACTTCTTCACCTTTATTTACCCCATAAATGCTTCCTTTAATTGTGAGTTCTTCATTATCCGTTTGCAATTTAGCAATCAGGAAATCCTCATTTTTATAAAGAACTTTTACAACTTTCCCAATGAATTCATTCATTCCAAACTCACCATCTTATCGTCTTTATACAATATGGATCTAAAGCGTTTAAGAAATGCAAAAGAACTTTGGACTGGGATAAGGTTTTGTATTTCAATCTCATTATAAAGAGCCAAGAATAAATCCATAGGCATCACAACTGTTTGACGTTTACGACGAATAAACGCTTTACATCGTTCTACGTTTCTCATAATTGGGTTAGAGGAATCAATGTCATTTTTCATTTCATTTACAGAATCAACAACTTTAGTTGCAATAATATCAATTTTTTCGAGTAAAACTTTTTCTTCAACAGTTCCAACTACTTTATTCGCTTCATGTAGGATTTCGTTTCTTGCTTCAACAAACTCTTCACTTGATAGAATTTCTTCAAATTGCATTTCCACTTCTGGTGTAATATCTACCTGTTGGAAGAAAGCATCGATTTCATCTTGTGGAACATTGTACTTACTTGGAATTCCTGTTACGTTAGGCACCGATTTCACTAAGTGCCATAAATTATCTGGGAAGTAATAAAAATCTACATTTAATTCTACTAAAATATATCCGCTAATTACGCTACTTATTTTCTTCGTATTCTTTCGAACTTCTCTCAAGTCTTTGGAGAGTTCACGGATGCTGTCTTTGTACGTTTCAAGCAAGGCAAGAGAATTGGCATCTTTGTATTCTTTCAGTTTGTCGCAAGCGATGCGAAGGTTGTTTAAGCCTGCTTGAATTCTCTTTACATTCAAGTGTTCAGAAATATCATTTGTGTTTAACTCGGAAAGATCTACAGCAGTATTGTCATCACGAATAATTTCTGTGAATGTTTCCATTGCATAAATCGCTTTAACCATTGAGTCACCTGCTCTATTCAAAACAGTATTCAACATCTCTTTTACTTCAATTTCCGCTCCGCTACGAACCTGAACTACAAAGTAAGTCATGTCTCTTCATCCTTTCTTAGTTTCTGCGTTTGTAATGTGAATTGCATGTCAACTACTTAATGATTTTTTCTTATGCCTGTTACTTGAAAAATCTATGAAAGTTTTTATCAAGAAAAGCTGACATCTTTGATGCTTGAAAAGACCAAGTCTGACCTTTCCCTTTTGGATAATAAACATAGCCCCCATTCTCGCTATCAAGCTCTTTTCGGAATTGCTGCCGAAAGAGAATATTTTCTTTCAACCATTCGTGTTTTTTGCCTGTACGATGTTCTAGTTCTTTCATGTTCCAATACACACCACTTAGTTCTAGTTTTCTTAGTTCATCTAGTTCCACCTTTCTAATTAATACAGAATCTTGTGGAATTGGAATTGTAAGATTGACTGAGAGTTGCTGTACCATAATGATTCACCTCACTTTTAATTTTAAGTTCAACATTGTAAACTTTACGTTGAATCAATCTTCAAAAAAAATAGCAACAGGTACTTTTAATTGTTTTGCAATTACTTCTAATTCAGCTGTAGTAATTGGTCGCTGCCCTCTTTCCTTCATGCTGTAAGATTGTACTGTAATGCTAAGTGTCTCTGCGATAACTGATTGATTTAAATTTAATTCCTTCCGGATAAATCTTATTTTCTCATTTACTGACCTCGTCATTTATTCACCACCTAAACCTTTATTCAACATAAAGTTTAATTTATACTCTTACCTTATTCAACTTTACGTTTATTGTCAAGTGTTTATTAAACTTTTAGTTGAAAAGACTTAACTTTACGTTGAGTTAGGGTATAATTACTTATAGAAAAGTAAAATGGAAATGGTGATCATATGAGTTTAGGCTTTCACTTAAAAAAGGAAAGAGAAAAAAGAAATTGGTCACAAGTAGAGGTAGCGAAGAAAGTCGGTATTACGAATGCTGTATTATCGAACTATGAAAGAGATTATCGAGATCCTGATACAGAGACATTAAAGAAGTTAGCGGATCTTTATAATGTTTCAACAGACTTCCTTCTAGGCCGCACAGAAAACTCTTCACCGATGAACATGGACGAAGAAGAATTCAAAAAGGCTATTTCCGACCCTGAATTAAAACGTTGGTACTCAGAATTACCTAACTCTAACGAGGAAGACTTACAAAAGTTGAGAAAAATGTGGGAAATCATTAAAAATGAGGACAAATGAAACACCTTTTAAAATATGAGTAAATAACCCTATCTTTTAATTTTAGATAGGGTATTATTATAACTCATACACGAACATACATTCTAAATTATCGAAAAGGTGTCGAATTAAATTTGAATACATCATATTTATCTTCATTAGAAGAAAAAGTTTGTTCAATTTATCAGTCGCTAAAAATCTTAGAGCCTGCACAAATTTATCATGTCGATCTTATCGAAGATTTCTCTACAATGCTGAATATAAAAATTTATTACTTTGATGAACCAAGTGAAGCAAATAATTTAGGAGGCGATTATCGGATCTTTTTAAATCAAAACCAATCTAAACAAGCCATTTGGCAAGACTTCGCACACGAATTGGCTCATATCTTGCGTCATGAAGGCTATCAGTGGTCAATGAACAAGCCGTTCCGTGAGTACCAGGAATGGCAGGCAGAACAATTTGCATTCCACTTCTGTGTTCCAACATTCATGTTGAATCATTTAGAGTTACCGCAACTAAAAAAAGAAGCTGTTGGTCTTATTGCGACTCTATTCAATGTGGAACATACTTTTGCAGATGTACGATTAGAAAAATGGTTACTAAATCAGAAAGTACTTTATTTGGATAGATTACAAAATAATATTATTGAAGGGAAAGTAGAATAATGGCGTCATTTCAAAAACGAGGAAAAACCTGGCAATATATAGTTAGTAATAAAGGAAACCAAATTAGAAAAGGTGGTTTCCGAACAAAAAAAGAAGCACAAGTGGCTGCTGGAGAAGTCGAAGCAAGTTTACTTAGGGGCATTATAGCTAATTTAAAAGATGAACCTTTTGCTTGGTACTTCAAAGAGTGGATCGATTTATATAAGAAGAATATAAAAGGTCAAACCAAATATCATTATGATCGGTCTCTAGAAATAGTAGAAGCATACTTTAAAGATACCCCTTTACAAAAAATCACACGGCAAGATTATCAAGGGTTCATTAATGACTACGGCAGCACACGCAGTAAAGAAACTGTAGAGAAACTAAATTATCATTGCAGGGCTTGTATACGTGATGCTGTAGAAGATATGATTATTCCCTTTGACTTTACAAGGAAAGTTACATTGACGTGGAAAGTTCAAGCAAAGCGATCAGAAGAAAAACACCTTAGCTATTACGAAAGCAAGGCGCTTTTTAAAGAAGTTGTCAATCGGTTAGATAAGGGTTTGGGATATTATGTTTTGTTACTTGCGCTATCAACAGGTATGCGTTTTGGTGAAATGGTGGGACTGACAAGGAAGGATTTCAATTTCGAGGACAGTACAATTAACATTGAAAAGACTTGGGGCTATGCAAAGAACTCGCCTGAAGGATTTGGACCAACAAAAAATGATGAGTCTATACGTGTTATTAAAGTTAACAAATTTACTATGGATACTTTTGAACAGCTATTTATCACGACTCCCACAAATAACTTTGATCTTGTCTTCTATAGCCAAGCCTCAAAATATAAAGTGATCAGCAATGCCAATGTAAATAAATTATTAAACAAAGTACTAGATGAATTAAAGATTAAAAAATTAAATTTGCACGGCTTACGTCATACGCATGCAAGTGTACTTCTATATGGTGGCGAATCCAATCAAAAGGTTTCTATGAACTATGTAAGCGAACGACTTGGACATAAGGATGTAGAGACAACTTGGAAGACCTATTCGCACATCTTAGATGAGATGAGAGAAAAAGATGAAGAAGAAACAATCTCAATCTTTGAGAACATGTTTGTGTAATCCTTGTGCATTACTTGTGCATAAACTTTTCAAAACCTATCGTTTTCTATCGTATTCACCAAAAAGAAAAAGCATCTACAAACGCTGTGTTATCAACGTTTGTAGATGCTTTAGGTCTTTCTCAACTTAACCGGAAAAGACCAGGATATACCCGAGGCCGGACTTGAACCGGCACGCCTCGCGGCATCGCATTTTGAGTGCGACGTGTCTGCCATTCCACCACTCGGGCACGTGTAAAGTAATTATATAAAATTATAAGGCGGCAACCGGAATCGAACCGGTGGTAAGGGTGTTGCAGACCCGTGCCTTACCGCTTGGCTATGCCGCCAACATAGTGGAGCGGAAGACGGGATTCGAACCCGCGACCCCGACCTTGGCAAGGTCGTATTCTACCACTGAACTACTTCCGCAAAACTGACTGGGGTAGCTGGATTCGAACCAACGAATGACGGAGTCAAAGTCCGTTGCCTTACCGCTTGGCTATACCCCACTAATGGGGCGGACGAGGGGAATTGAACCCCCGAGTGTCGGAATCACAATCCGATGCGTTAACCACTTCGCCACGCCCGCCATGTTATGATTACTTTCAGTATAGTAATGAGTGTTAACGTTTTTAAAAGTATGGGGCGGACGAGGGGTATCGAACCCCCGAATGTCGGAATCACAATCCGATGCGTTAACCACTTCGCCACGCCCGCCATAGTAATTATTTATTTAAAAATACAGGGGCAGTAGGAATCGAACCCACACCAAAGGTTTTGGAGACCTCTATTCTACCGTTGAACTATGCCCCTAAATGGTGGTGGGGGACGGATTCGAACCGCCGAACCCGGAGGGAGCGGATTTACAGTCCGCCGCGTTTAGCCACTTCGCTACCCCACCAGTAAGGATGCCGGCGAAAGGACTTGAACCCTCAACCTACTGATTACAAGTCAGTTGCTCTACCAATTGAGCTACACCGGCATATAAATGGTGGCTCAGGACGGAATCGAACCGCCGACACAAGGATTTTCAGTCCTTTGCTCTACCAACTGAGCTACTGAGCCACATTTGTTATTTCCATAAAGACGCTTTTTGAAGCGTATGTATAAAATGGCGGTCCCGACGGGAATCGAACCCGCGATCTCCTGCGTGACAGGCAGGCATGTTAACCGCTACACCACGGGACCTTGGTTGCGGGGACAGGATTTGAACCTGCGACCTTTGGGTTATGAGCCCAACGAGCTACCACTGCTCCACCCCGCGATAATAC